>DASUVM010000004.1:0-238391 GCA_036378955.1 Saccharimonadales bacterium (SeqCode) | reverse complement strand
GGGGATAACAGGCTTATAGCGCCCAATAGTTCACATAGACGGCGCTGTTTGGCACCTCGATGTCGGCTCATCACATCCTGGAGGGGGAGCACCTTCCAAGGGTTCGGCTGTTCGCCGATTAAAGTGGTACGCGAGCTGGGTTCAGAACGTCGTGAGACAGTTCGGTTTATATCCGGTATGGACGTCAGGAAATTTGAGAGGATTTGCCCCTAGTACGAGAGGACCGGGGTGAACGAACCTCTGGTGTACCGATTGTCGTACCAACGGCATGGTCGGGTAGCTATGTTCGGACCAGATAAGCGCTGAAAGCATATTAAGCGCGAAACTGACCTCAAGATAAGATTTCCCTATGAGGACACAGAAAGAAGATCTGTTTGATAGGCGCAAGGTGGAAGTGCGGTAACGTATGGAGCCGAAGCGTACTAATAGTCCCATCGCCTTTTTATGTCCTTATCTGTCTCGTTTATGCTTGCATAAACAGCGCAGATAGGGTAGGTTGACTAGTAGTTGGTGTAAATCACATTACACTAAGCTAAAGCGTTGTTCTTCAAATCGCAAATTTACTTAGCATCGTAATGGGTGTCGAGAAAGAGCTATGTTTTTTTGGCGTAGCGCATTCTCGGTGCCCATGGCGCTGGGGAAACACCTGTTCCCATTCCGAACACAGCAGTTAAGCCCAGTAGCGGCGATTATACTACCTTTTGGTGGGAAACTAGCACGGTGCCGAATTATACAATAACCCCCGGTTAACGCCGGGGGTTTTGTTTTAACAACATGCTTGTATGATTGTGTAAATATTGACACTTTATGATGTACGTGTTAAAATTTTAAACATTAGAGTAATAGCTCAGCAAAGGAGTTAATTTTATATGTCAGGAACTCAAAAGGGCGGCAAGACTGCTGCTAAAACGAATGTAAAGCGTCATGGTAAAGATTTTTACGCTCGCATTGGCGCCATGGGCGGTAAAAAGAGTCGAGGCGGTGGCTTTGCAGCTAACCGTGATCTCGCTCGCTTAGCAGGTGCTAAGGGTGGCCGTATTAGCCGACGACGTAAGACTGCTGCAGATACGGCAGCTCAAGCGTCAGCTACTCAAAACGATTTTGATTTGACAGCATAGTTCGGCGAAGCCTCTTTAGGCGCGCGTCGTTAACAAGCCACGAGCACAAACAGTTTATGCACTGGTAAATGCTGGTGGTTTGTTGTATGCCTGTTTCTGTACATTTGGGGCAGCGACTACGTTCGTGCAGCCAATCACGATAGCTATCTAGTTGAGCTTCGGCAAAGTTATCGTCTATACTAACAGTAAAATGTGGGGCAATCTGTAGCTTAGCATGCTGCCAGGCTGCCATTTCGTGGCGTAATAGCTGAATGTCTCTTGTAAAATCGTTATGGCGTAGCTCAGCATGGGCAATTTCATGAAGTAGCTCCCAGATATCCTTAATGTCTTCCGCTGGTTTAAAATGAACTTCTTGACGACTTGCCGACCAATAAAATCTTATGTCTAAACAAAAGCTTACATGCTTGTACTGTTTAAGAATGCGTTTTTCGAGCTGTCTAATCAATGTCGTGTTGTCTGGCATAATACCTGCATCCATATAGCACCGCTTCATCAGGGTGTTGAGCTTGAAGAATGGGCGGAACATCGATAAACGGCGGCATGTTCTCATGAAGATACGCTTCAAGCTCGCCTTGCCAGCGGGTCTCAAAATAAGCACCGACACCACCACCAATAACAACAACCGAGGGTTGAAGCGCAGGAATAAGTGCCAAAAGGCCAACGCCAACCCGCTCCGCGAAGTCTTTCCAGACCTTTTTGTCGTTAATCTGCGAAGCAAACTTCCCCGTACGTTCCCGTAATGAGCGACCTGAAGCAAAATGCTCCCATTGCGCTAAGCCGCCGGCACCATTGTGCTGAAGTAACATATGACCTGCCTCAGAGCCGCCCAGGGCAGGCAAAAGCCGACCATTTACCACAATACCACTCCCAATACCCGTACTTATCGTAAGATAAAGACAGAGGCGAGGGAGGGGGTTAAGGGCATGTGCCTCAGCCAGGCCAGCTAGGTTAGCATCGTTTTCAAGATAGATCGGGCAGTCAAAAAAATGCCCTAGCTCTTGGCGGAGCTCGATATTCTTCCAGGGCAAATTACCACAACGAACGATACTTCCACGGTGATGGTCAACAATACCTGGTGCAGCTACGCTGATAGCTTGCAGGCGCTGGCCTCGTGTAAGCTGCTGGATTTGCGGCACAAGATCAGTAAAAAAATCAGCAGGTTCACTTGGGGTCGCAAAACGAGCTTCAGCAAGTATGGCATCACCCGTAAAAGATGCTACCAGCGTTTTTGTACCCCCGATATCAACCCCGATGATCATATGTTTATCCTATCATAATTACTAACTTTAGGAGCCAAAGATTAATTGCGTTTTAGTTGCGTCAAAAGCAAAATAGTTTTACGATAATAGAAAGGAGTTTCTATGCCAGAAGGTAATCGACGACAAGCAGCAATTATTTTCGTGATAGCCGGTATTTTTTTAGTTGGTTTACTGCTTGTTGGGCTTGGTATAGTAAAACAGCAGAGTAAGAATGTCGCACCGGCCCAGCCAAACCGCCAAACAAACAAGCCCACAGAGAAGAAGCCAGAGAAAAAAGAAGAACAAAAACCGTTAGGTTCTCAGCCAAAGGCATCTGAAGCGCCTCGGGCGACGCCAGCGCCACAAGCTACTCAGCAACCACCATCTCGTACGTCACCGCAAACCCCAGCCCCGCAAATAGTGCCAACCACTGGCCCGGCAACTTTGCCGGCAACTGGGCTCGGCTCAGATCTCGTTATCGGAACTTTTTCGTTTATCTTAGCGGCTTTTATGACTTTTCGTTTTTTGCAAAGCAAGCAGGCCTTGCAACCAAAACTATAGCAGACATTGCCTATATCTGTTTTTCAGGTATAATAAAAAGTAATCTTCAAGAGGTGTGTTTTTGCTGCAAAAGGGCATACCTTTTCAAGAAAATACAATATGAGGAAGGAGTCATTTTTCAAAATGACGAAAAGCAGCACAATAACAATGGACGATTTGCTGGCCGAAGATAAAAGCCAGCAGTTAGTCATCGGAGAGGTTGTTGAAGCAACGGTTCTCTCTGTTAAAAAGAACGAGATTTGGTTAGACCTTGGTGGTTTGGGTATAGGCCTGGTGCCACGTCGTGAAATTGGTTTTTCTTCGGCTGTAAAAGCTGATGACCAAGTAGTAGCAAGCGTGGTTGACCCTGATATTGATGATGGCTATGCACTTTTGAGTCTTCGAAAAGCCGCCAAAGACCGCGGCTGGGACGAAGTAAAGCAGCAGTTCGATGCCGGTGAAACAATCGAGGTTACCGCCTATGATGCAAACCGGGGTGGTTTACTTATTGAGCTTGAAGGTATTCGCGGTTTTATGCCAGTGAGCCAGCTTTCGGCTGAGCACTATCCACGAGTAAGCGGGGCTGATAAAGATGAAATTCTACAGCGTCTTAACAATTTAGTTAACAAGCCGCTAAGGGTTCGCATTCTTGATGCCGATCGCAAGCAAAATAAGCTAATTTTTAGCGAAAAAGCAGCGATTCGCGAAGGCCTTGCCGAGCGTCTGCAGAATCTAAAAACAGGCGATACTGTGAAAGGTGTCGTTACGGGCGTTGTTGATTTTGGTGCCTTTGTGAATGTCGACGGTATCGAGGGCCTGGTGCATATCAGCGAGATTAGCTGGGAACGTGTTAATAACCCGAGCGATTACGTGAAGGTTGGCGACACAATCGAGGCGAAGATCATCTCAATTGACAATAAAGACGACCAAACCCGTCTGAGCCTTAGCATGAAACAGCTCACAGCCGACCCTTGGGCAAAAGAAGTTGAAAAGTTTAAAAAGGGTGAAGAAGTGAAAGGGATAGTTACACGCATTACGCCATTTGGCGCCTTTGTGCAGCTAAGCCCAGCAGTTGAGGCACTCGTGCACATTACCGAACTAAGTGAAGGTGATGAAAACGTCGACCCAGAGAAGCTCTTCAAAGTTGGCGAACAAAAAACGTTTACGATTTTAGACATCGATAAAGAGAATCGAAAGATCTCGCTAAGCCTTAAGTCGTAACCAAAAGAAACGCCCTTCTAGGGCGTTTCAAGCATTATTAATTTAATCGAAAGGAGCAGTTAAAGCCATGGCCCAAGACAAGAAGGTATTGATTATTCCCGAAATGGTGACAGTGGGCGAATTAGCCGCTCAACTCGATTTGCCAGTAACCAAGCTGATCGGTGAGCTATTCAAAAACGGCATAATGGCCACTGTTAACCAGCGCATTGATTTTGAAACAGCTCAGATTATGGTTGAAGAACTGGGTCTGAGTGTTGAGTTACGTAAAAAAGAAGCCGCCGCCGAAGTAATGCCAGAACGCGAAAAACGAGCGCTGAGTGACAAAGCAATCGATCGCCCCCCGATTGTAGCCGTAATGGGCCACGTAGATCACGGTAAAACTAGCCTACTTGACGCTATCTTAGACACTAAGGTGGCGAGCGGTGAGGCTGGTGGCATAACCCAGCATATTAGCGCTTACCAAACTGAGCGTAAAGGCCGAAAAATTACTTTGCTTGATACACCCGGGCACGAGGCTTTCAGTGCGCTTCGCCAGCACGGTGCTGCGTTAACAGATGTTGTAATTATTGTGGTAGCGGCTGACGACGGCGTAAAACCGCAAACCATTGAAGCAATTAAATTTGCTCAGGCGGCACATGCCAAAATGGTTGTTGCAATTAATAAAGTCGACAAAGATACTGCCGATGTCCCAAGGGTGAAGGCCGAACTTGCCGAACAGGGCCTACAAACCGAAGAGTGGGGTGGTGATGTGGTTATGGTTGAAGTGAGTGCTAAAACTGGCCAGAATATCGAAAAATTGCTCGATATGGTGCTTTTAGTATCCGATCTTGAAGAACTAAAAGCCGAAATTGAAGGCAGCGCCGAGGGCTTGGTAATTGAAGCTAATATGCAAAAGGGTCGTGGCCCCGTTGTGCGCTTGCTGGTTGAACACGGAACTTTAAAACCCGGTACTTTTTTGGTTGCCGGCAATGTGTATGGCAAAGTTCGTACACTTGAAGATTTTGCCGGCCGACCACTGAAACAAGCCGGGCCTTCGACACCGGCTATCGTCACCGGGTTTAAAGAGCTGCCACAGTTTGGTGATCGCTTTGAAGTAACAACCAATGAAAAGCTAGCTCGCCAACAAGCGGCCGCTTATGTTAAAAATGAAGAACTCGTCACAACCAACCTTACATCTATCGATTTGCTTGGCATGATGAGTAAACAGGCTGAATCGCAACACCTAAACGTTATTATTAAGGCTGACGTACAAGGCTCGCTGACCTCTGTTCTCGACAGCCTGCGTTTACTTGAAAACGAAGAAGTTTCGGTTCGTATTGTTTCATCTGGTGTTGGTAATATATCTGAAAATGATGTTCGCTCAGCTGCCAGCAGCCAAGCTGTTATTTACGGCTTTAATGTGCAACTATTGCCAGCTGTTAAAAACGTTGCCGCCCGCGAAAAGGTAACAATTAGGCTCTTTAGAGTTATTTATGAACTGCTTGACGATGTAAAGGCTGGGCTTGAAGCCCTACTGCGCCCTGAAGTTGTTGAAACTGAAGTCGGTGCCCTTATTATTAAGGGCGTGTTCCGAACCACCAAAGATGAAATTATCTGCGGCGGCGAAGTGACTAAGGGCAAAGCCACACCAAAAGTGCTCGCCCGTGTTAAGCGAGGCAGTGAACAAATTGCTGAAGTGAGTGTCAGTAAAGTGCAGCGCCAACAGCAAGAAGCCAAAGAGGTGTTCGAGGGCGAAATGTGCGGCCTAGCGTTAACAACTCACGGTAGGCTTTTAATTGAAGAAGGCGATAAGCTCGAATTCTTTACTCGTGAGTTGAAGCAAAGAACACTTTAGAAAGAAAATTTAGCTAAAACTTGAAAAGAACCCCAAAAGGGTTCTTTCGCTCGTAACGATTCAAATGACAATGTAGCAAGGTTTCCCCGAGGAGTGCGGATGAGTTGGTCGCAAGTGCGACACAACCATCCACACCACCTCGGGTTGGCCCCTACATCACTTTACCAGATCCAAGGCGTCCTCGAGCTTCGTCTTGACGTCGTCGATTCCGGCCTTCTTGGCACCATTCATGCCGCCGACCTTGACCTCGCCGAGCTTCGTCTTGACCTCGCCGATTGCCTTCCTGACATCGGTCTTCTTGATAGCGTCGGCCTGCAGGGTACTGAGGTCTCCCCGAGCCTTCGCGAGCTGCGTCGTGTACGAATCCGGGTCGTTCGACTCGTGGAAGTCGTACTCTCTGGCCTTCCAGCCAATCGAGTAGAGTGCGGATGGGTTCAGCTTGTCCTTGAGCTCCTTGATTGTCTTGTCTCGCTCGACGATCTCCATAAGCTCGTACCTGTTGTTCGACAGCTTGGTGACCTTGAGGGCGGGCACGCCGTTGATGACGCCGCTGGCGATGGCGGTACGGCCCCTGAGTTCGTCGGGGTCCCTCAGGGAGGTGAGCGTCTCGAATGACTCCAGAATGAAGCCGCCGAGCCTGGGGTCCTTGGCACAAAGCGCCTCGAACCGCTCAGTCTGGCTGAGGCCCCCGCTGGTTGCGGGGCCGAGGCCTGCGGCCGCGGAGCTGGTGCCAGACTTGCTGTCGTTCACCGTCTTCTGAAGCTCCGCGAGCTGCTGCTCGAGGGACTTCTTCTCCTCGGCGTGTGCCGGGTCGATGGTGATTGGCTGGCCCAGCCGGTGCTGCTCGACAATAGCTCGAGCTGCGTCCGGGGTGAGCACGGAGGGACTGTTGGGGTCACACAGCTTCTCCACGATGTAGGTCACCGCTTCGATGATCGCCTCGGTGTCCTTCGTACGGTGTCGCTCTGCAACCTCGACCAAGATGTCGGTGCAGGCTTCGGCCATCTCGCAAATGGCATCGGCTTCGTCGTCCGAAACCTTACGGTTTCGCTTGGCCTGGATCTTCTCGTACAACGCCTTGCTCATGATTTCTCGCTTTCCGCCCGGGGTGGGCTAGGTATATCCGGTGGGGATGTTCCCCAGCACACTCGAGTAAGTGCTGGGGAATCTATCGATCTATCAAAAATCAACAGATTCCCCAACGCCTAGTGGAAAGAAAGAAGCATATAGCTGATGATGTAGGGATAACTGTGCGAGCTAAAGCTCGAGCACAGTCATAAGGAGTCAAGAACAAAGAAAGACTCGCTATGACTGTGCTTGGGCTGCAAGCTCGCTACACTATCACCTGAATCGTTATCAATGTTCCCAGTAGCCGTTAGCTAAAGTGTTCTAAATATATCATAAAAATGTTATTATGTCAATAAATGATACATGTATATTGACATAATCGCTATAGAATGCTATAAATAATATTAAATTAAACACATTTTTCAACACATGGCTAACCCCAATCACCCACCAGTTCCGACACCTAATCGTCTGACACCTGAGCAGCAAAAGAAACAGGATATGAGGAGATCATATTCGTTTTTAAATGTTGATGAAATCGAAAAGCTTCGCGATCAGCAGTACTTGCTTATAGCCGATAAACAACGACACGTTTCACCTTTTGATAAGGCGGGTATGAGGCAAGCTGAACAAGATGCGTTTGCTGAGTTTGGCGCTATGCGTAATCAGTACCTTGATACTGCCGGCATTGCTGATGGCGACCCTCAGCGCCCTTATTTTGAGAATATTCTTCAAAAGTATTCTGTTGACGGAATGAATGAACATGACTGGAGGCGGGGTTTGCCTGATCCAGCAACAGGTAATCGTGAAAGTGGCCGTGATAAACTTGAGGCAAATTTTGACCAATTTATTAATGATATGGTCGCTAATTTGCCGACTACTCCTAATATGATTAATCCAAGCCCAGAACTACTCCAAGCTCGTGATGAGCTTAAGGTATTGCGCGAAGAGTTAGCAAAGCTCAGCGCTAAGAGAATGGGCCGCTTAATATCACGCGGCAAAACTAAAAAAGAATTTGAGAAACTGCAGCAAGAATATCACGACAAGCTAATTGAGGTTGGCAAAAAAGAAGAAGAGCTGCGTGAGCAGAATGACCCGAATCGGGCTGATGATCAGAAACGGCTTGAAGTTATGACGCATCTGTTAGAAAACGAAAAAGATCTTCGTGGGCTTACGAACGATAAGTTAGGAAATACAAAGATCGCCAGAGTAGCAGCCTGGATGAATAAAGGTGGCAAATGGGCAAAGATTGCAAAGGGTGTTGCAGTAGCGGCACCAATCGGTTTGATAACGGGTGGTGCTGGTGCGGTAGTTGTTGCAGCGCTTACGGGTATGGGGCTTGTGGCAGCAAGTTCTGCTGGCGCCACAGGAGCTGGTATTGCTTTTGGTTTTGGTGGGCGCTTTATAACTAATTTTATTCGTAAAAGTGCAGACCGACAGATCGATATAAAGGAGGTTAACGCGAAGGCCTCTCAAGATGCTTTGGGCAAAATCGATGATATTGACACTAAGACACATGAAGAGATACAAAGAGCTGCTACAAAAGAGCATAGCAAGGAGTTGCGTGGTGATATTGCCGAACAGCAAAAACGCCGTCGCCGAGCTGCCTATAAAGCCGGTGGTATTGCGCTTGTTGGCGTTGGCATTGGTGCTGCTGGCGTAGGCTTAGCGAATGCGATAGATAGAGATATAATGCCTTCCTTCAAAGTACGGCACTATGGTGAGGGCGGCGTAACAAGCAACGGCAGTGGCCTTGAATATGGCGAGAATGCAACGCGGTTCAATAAAGCTAGCGAAGGGAAAATTGCTGGCTCTGATATGTACCCGAGAGCAGCTGGCCCGCAGCCACAAACAGAAGTTGGTGGTACAAGTGGCTCTCATGCTTCTCCTGAGGCCGGGACGGGGCCACAAACAGAATCAACTACGCCAGAAGGTTCTGTTGCTTCTTCAGAATATAGCCCCGAGGCTCAAACAATTCATGCTGATGAAGGGCTTTATTCTGTTTTTGACCAAATGGGTGTCCCTGAAACAGACCGGCCAGCTTTGCTTCAAAAGGTTGGCCCACAACTGGCAACAATAGACCAGGGTGGTAAACCGTTTGCTTATCTTATTAATGGCGAGCAAGGCAACTGGGGTATCCGCATGACACCAGATGGCAAAATGCCTGCTGGCGCACTTGATATGATTCAACAGGCGCACCAAGAAATGATCGGTGCTCAAACACCTGAAGTGACTGCGCCTTCGCCTGGAACAATGGAGGTTATTACCCCTCGTGAATTTGCTGATAACCCTGCGCTTGATGAGCTAACGAACATCACAGTTGAAGATGGCCGAACCTATGTCGAGAGTCTAGGCTTTAACCCTGATGCATGGGATATGGTGCAGCACCAAATGCACGATGATTACCCAGACTTGTTCAAAGAACTGGGCGGCGGCCGGGTTGGTATAAATACGGCTGCGCTTAAAGAAGGCATGTTGCCAGATGATGTGGCTGCCGAACTGTTTAATCGTCTCGAAAGTATCAAACTACCGAGTAGTGATAGCATTATTGCACTCGAAAAGATTGAAGCAAGCGATATCAATGACTCACTACTTGGCCTCTTTACGCTTGTTCCAGAATTTGCTGAATCGACTGAAGAGTTGCTGCGCGAGAACGGGCTTGGTCATGCATGGTTAGAAGTTAATAAACCTGAAATTGCCAGTGAAATTGCCAAGGCAGCGCCAGGCGCCTTTAGTTTTGAAAATGGGACACTCAACATTATTCCCAAAGGCCGTATTACTAGCGAAGCCTGGGCGATCATTGCCAACCACATGAATGCCGTTGAACGAGCACGGGTGGGCCTTGGTGAGTAGGAAAAAGCCGACTTAATCGCTAACCGTGCGTTTAAAGGGATGCGGCATAAACATTTATTAACAAATCAATTGGTGTAAAATAAAAACAATAAGGGAATAAAATACTATGCAACCACAACCATTACAGTTAGACGACAATTTCTTAAACGATCTTGGGCTCGGCGGTTTACCAGATGATCAAAAGCAGGCGTTTTTACAACATGTGCTCGAGACACTCGAGCTACGCGTTGGCACAAAATTAAGTGAAGGTCTGAGCGACGAACAGCTTGAAGAATTTGAAAAACTTACACCTGAGCCAAGCGATAACCCGGAAGTTGCAGAGCAAAAGCAACGTTCAGCCTTGCAATGGCTAGAAGCTAACCGCCCTAATTATCGCGAGGTTGTTGCCCAAGAACTCGAAGCTTTGAAGAACGAAATTAAAGAGAATGCCGATAACATTTTAGGCACTAGTACGCAGGCCGCGTAGAAAATCACTCGCACTCATAGAGCTGCGCCCGTTTGGGCGTAGTTTTGTTATAAGCAGTGACTGCTCGCTGCAGCCTACTAAGATACCTTCACTGCTTTTTTGCGCTTTGCCCAGCGGCAGCTCAAGTGGCCGAATATGTGCTTCTAGAAGAAGTATATCTTGGCCAAAGAGGCTAGTGCGGCTTCCTGGCCAGCCAAGATAGGCGCGGATCTCTCGCTGTAATTGCACGGCAGGTTTTTGCCAGTTAATAATGCCGTCGTCTTTTTTAATGAGCCCACAGTAGGTTGCCTCAGTCTCATCTTGTGGTTGTGGTCTGATCTCTCCAGAAAGTATATTTGGCAAATGTTGAAGGAGTAGCTTTTGCCCAAGGGCTGCTAAGCTGCGCGTAAGCTGCTCTTTTGATTCATTGCCCGCTAAGCTTAAGCTGGCTTGAACATAAACCGGCCCTGCATCCATCTGTTTTACGAGCCGCATGATAGACACGCCGGTTTGGGCTGCGCCATCCAAGATTGCTTGCTCAATTGGTATCGGGCCGCGATATTTTGGTAAGAGTGAGGGGTGAATATTGATAATTCCGCATGGAAAAACATCTATTGTTTCTTGCGGGACGATTTTGCCATAGGCAGCGAGGACACCAGCTTCAGCCTGCAAATCTCTTAAATCGGCGGTAATTTCACGAGGGTGGTGTGGCAAGAAGAGCGGAATGTTGTATTTTTTTGCCACAATTGCCACCTCAAGTTCTCTATGTTTACGCGACCGGCCGGGCTCATAATTAGCAACAACCGCCACTACCGGGTAGCCGGCCTCGATCAAGCTTGTTAAAATTGGTGCGTTGGCGGCATCATAGCCACTACTTAGCCGTTCATTACCGAAGAATACCAGTTTTTTTGACGGCTTCATAGGTGATACTTTCAAGTTTGCCTTCTGAATTGAGCTTAAAGAAGGATTTTTCATCTTTGACGTGGTCGATAAACATAACGCCATTCGTGTGATCAATCTCGTGCTGCAAGACTCGGGCCAAAAATCCCTCGGCGCGCAGGCGAATGTCGTTGCCGCTTGCATCCATGGCTTTTACTCGGATTTTTGGGTAGCGCGGTACAATGCCGTAAATATCTTTGACACTGAGGCATCCTTCGTGGTCATATTCGGGCTCACCTTCGGTTTTGATGATTTCTGGGTTAATTAATACGGCAAATGAACGATCATCTTTGTTGTCAAAATCATTACGAATTATAACAATCCGCACCAGCTTGTTAATTTGTACGGCTGCAAGCGCAACGCCGACCTCATGTGGGCGGCTTGCCTCCCAATCGAGGGTAGCGGTTTTCATGTCTTCTACAACACGATTAACCTCGTCGGTTATAACTTTTATTTTTGATGAACGCTCACGCAAATGCGGGTGCGGTAAGGTGATAATACTGTTTCGGTCTGCCATAATTGTTAACAGTATATCGTAAACTGCTTTTCGTTGCACCTAACTTATAAGTGAATATGGGTCAAGCTCAACCTGCCATTGTTTTGGTATGCCCAAAGCAATGGCCTGTAATTGCTGACGTGAATTACTTTTAATAAGAACTTGCCAACGATAGAGCCCTCGTAGACGCTCGTAAAAGGCGGGCGTTGGGCCAATAACTTCTACGTTAGCATATGCTTGCCCTAGCTCTTTTGCCAGTGAACGGCTGGCTTTTAAGGCACCTGCTTCGGTTTTGTACGCACAAACAAGCTTGAGCATGTGAGTAAAGGGGGGGTAATTGCCGTGTCGGCGTTCGCTAATTTCTGCTTTATAGAAACGCTCGTAGTCTTCATTTACGCCGGCAGCCACCACGTCATCACGAGGGTAAAAGGTTTGTACAATCACTTCGGTGGGGTGCTCTTGACGGCCAACTCGGCCACAAGCTTGGCTAATAAGCTGAAAGACTCGTTCTTTTGCTTGAAAATCGGGCAACAGTAAGCCGGCGTCAGCTTGCACGAGACCAACCAAACCAAGTTTTGGCAGATCTAAGCCTTTTGCAAGTAGTTGGGTGCCGATTATGATGTCTATGTCGCCATCATAAATAGCCTGGTATTGTTTGTGTAGCTGCTCGTCGTGCTTAGCATCGGCATCAAACCGGGCAATGGTGGCTTGCGGGAACAGTTTTATGGCTTCGGCCTCGATTTTCTTTGTGCCTACCCCTTTGAAGATGATGTCGGCATGTTTGCACATAGGGCAGTGGGGCGGTATTGGGTGTGTAGCACCACAAACATGGCACAATAGTTTATGTGTGTCGGCATGCAGTGTGAGGGGCAACAGGCATCGCTCACAGGCAGCGTGCCAGCCGCAATGTTCACAAAGGGTGCTTGAGGCGGTGCCACGGCGGTTATGAAATAAAAGTACTTGCCTTTGGTTAGTTAGTTGTTGGTTAATCGCCTTTATAAGCTTGTTTGAGAATAGTTGGTTGCGACTAAAGTTTTGACGTTTTGAAGCGTCAACTATCTGCGCCTGGGAATTTTGCTGGGCCTTGGCTTTTTGGTGCAAAGAAACAATGGTTCCTGATTTTTGTGCCAAGTAATAATCATTAACGCTCGGCGTAGCTGTGCCAAGAATAAGGTCTGCCCCGTGATAGTTAGCCAATATTCTTGCAACTCGTTGTGCCGAGTAACGTGGTTGCTGTTCTTGTTTATAGGATGGTTCATGTGCTTCATCAATAATAATGACACCAATATGCTTGAGGGGTAAAAATAATGCCGAGCGTGGTCCAATAATAATTTGTGGTGTAGTGGCGTTCAAGGCGCGAAGCCACTGTTGGTGACGGTTTGCTTCAGTGAGTTGTGAATGGGTGAGTACAATTTGTTTAAAATAGTGTTGAAACTCTGCAACAATCTGTGGTGTGAGCGAGATTTCTGGCGTTAAGACAATAGCAGATTTGCCCGAAGCAAGTACTTTTTTTACAGCTTCGATGTAAACGGCAGTTTTACCCGAGCCCGTAATGCCATGAAGAAGTACGGTTTTGCCCTTAGTGTGAGAGATGGCATCGAGTGCCTGAAGCTGAGCCTTATTGAGCACAAAATTTGTTCGAGTTCTTTTAGCTGCATTTTCGCCGCTGTTTTTGATGCGACGATTTTTGCGTAGCCCAGCGGGCAGCATTCCTTGCAAAACAGTTGCCAAATGAACACTATAATAATTACTCATCCATCGAGCTAGGTCGAGTAATGGTTTCGGCAAGGGTTCTGTTTCTACGATATCAATGATGGGCTTTGTAATGTATATGGGCTTGCTTGCGTGGCCATAAACCACGCCAGTAGCAGTACGTTTTCCGATTGGAATCGTCACTATAGTGCCGGGGGAGATCACTGCCTTGGTTTCATAGGTAAGAATATCGGTGTCTTGACGGAAAATCGTCAGCGGCGCTACCTCAATATATTGCATGGTCATTTTATTATAAACGAACTAGCTTAATGATTGAAAATAACACTAAAACGGTAATGATTTTGCTACACTAAACGTATATGTATTTTCAATCTCGTGAACAAGCGGGACAGCTACTGGCAGAGCAGCTTATACAATATCGGTATGAAAACTGTGCTGTTATTGCTCTTGGTGACGGCTCGGTATTAGTTGCCCGCGAGATCGCCGCTCAGCTCCACTGTCTACTTTCAATGATGTTGATTGATGAAATTGAGGTGCCAGGTGAAAATGAAACGTTTGGAATGATGGACCACGCGGGTGGATTTTCAGAGAATCCTAATTTTTCGCACGATCAGCTCGAAGAATATTACGGGGAATTTCATGGAATGATAGAGGAGCAAAAACGTCTTAAATTTGAGCACATGAACCGTCTTTTTGCCGATGGCGGTGCTGTAGATAAAGTGCTCATACAGGATCATGTGGTAATATTGGTTTCTGACGGCCTTAAAAACGGCATGTCGCTTGAAGCGGCGGTTGAATTTCTAAAACCGGTGAGGGTGCAGCGTCTTATTATTGCAACCCCGATAGCTTCAGTGGCGGCAGTTGACCGAATGCATATTTTGGCCGACGAAATTCACTGTTTGGGGGTGACGGATAACTATTTTGACACCAATCATTATTATGATGTCAATAACATTCCAGACCACAAACATATCGTGCAAATTATTAATCAAAATGTCCTCAATTGGCGCTAAGCAGGCTTGCCCGGCAGACGGAAAAACTGTAGAATAATTAGCAACGACCGCCGAAGAGATTGAGGAGACGAAGGGAGAAATTAATATGTTAGAAAATTTTATTACATCCCGAGTGCGACGTAAGATTGTGGTTGTCTATGCCAAGTATCCCGATTTTAAAACGCATGTACGCGGGCTTGCCAAGCTTATCAAAGAAGACCCCGGTAACATTCAACGGGAGCTAAAGCGCCTTGAAAAAGCTGGCTTTTTACTAAGTGAGCGGCAGGGGAATACTAAAATCTATTCAACGAATCGCCACTTTGTTATTTTTAAGGAATTGCAAAGTATTGTTTTAAAATCGCAACAATTGCAACAGAAAAAAGCCAAGCGTTCTTAAATACGTAGAATTAAGGGGTAAAAATGACGGCTCAAGAAATATTTGAGCAGATTTTAAAGGCACGCGGACTTGCGAGCGAGAATGCGCGCGCGAGCTTTCTTGCCCCTGATTATCAAGCCTTTAAATACGATCCATTCTTGTTGCCAGATATGGAAAAGGCGGTAGCCCGCATTATCAGGGCAAAGGAGCGTGGAGAGCGAGTTGTTATTTATGGTGATTATGATATCGATGGTCTAACGGCAACCTCAGTATTGTTAGAAGCTTTGCCGTTGTTTGGCATTGATGTCGGGGCGTTTATTCCGAATCGGTTTGTTGAGGGCTATGGGTTAAGTAAGCATGCTATTCACGAACTGGCAGAAGCGGGGGCTGAGCTTATTATTACTGTCGATTGCGGTAGCTTGTCTCATGCCGAGATTACTTTGGCGCATGAACTTGGTGTTGATGTAATTGTAACCGATCACCATAACGTAACACCTGAGATGCCACCCGCGGTGGCAGTTATTAACCCTAAGCGAACAGACCATAGCTACCCTTTCATAGACCTTGCAGGTGTTGGAGTGGCATTTAAGCTTGTGCAGGCATTGCAACAAAAAATCGAGGGTATGCCTGATGGCCAAGAAAAATGGCTGCTCGACCTAGTAGCACTTGGAACGGTCTGTGATATCGTGAGCTTAGTTGACGAGAATCGGGCGAATGTTTTCTGGGGACTGCGGGTGATGCAGAAAACACGCCGCCCTGGCCTTCTAGCATTAGCAGCGGTCGCCGGGGTTGATATTACAAATATTACCGCCAGACACCTTGGGTTTGTGCTTGGGCCGCACCTTAACGCGGCTGGCCGACTAGATACTGCCTCACGTAGTCTTGATGTGTTGCGAGCCGCAACAGGGAGCGAGGCGATGGAGGCGGCTAAGATATTGCGAGAGATGAATCTGGCCCGCCGTGCTGAGCAAGACGCAATTTTTATAGCCGCAAAGGCTCAGGCTGAACAGTTTGCCGATGACCCGGTACTGGTTCTTTCGCACCAAGAATGGTCGCATGGCATTATTGGTATTGTTGCTGCAAAGATTTTAGAGCTTTATAAAAAGCCTACATTTATACTGCAAGAATTAAGCGACCAAGCAAAAGGCTCGGCGCGTAGTTTTGGAGACTTCAGTGCCGCCGACGCGATTCGAGCGGCTGAAGAACACATTATAAAAGGTGGCGGCCACAAATTGGCGGCCGGCGTTACATTAGAACCGCATAAAATTATTGATTTTCGTCGCGCGGTGAATAGCTATTATCACTCACTGCAATTGCAAGATCAGTCGCAACATCTTGAGGCAAAGCATGATATCACGCTCACGATGTTAAGCGGTGTTAACGAAGAGCTTTTACGGCTTCTTGCAATGCTCGAGCCATTCGGCCAGGCTAATAATATGCCCGTCTTTAGTTTTGAAGGCCTAAGAGTGGTGGGCCGTCGCGAGATGGGTGCAGATAAATCACATCTTAAGCTAACGTTGAGTGATGCTGATAATAATTTGCTTGATGTTGTTGCATGGGGGAGGGCGAAAGATATACCGTTTCAACCTGGTGATACGGTGAGCGTTAAATGTACAATCGAGCTTAATGAGTGGAATGGCCGAAGAAGCGTTCAGGGGAAACTCTTAAGAATAGAGTTGCGTGATTCAGGTTAAGTTCTTGCATCTCTCCATCTGTTCTGATACAATAATTTCGATATGATTTATGTGACTCGGAAAGATGAGAGAGAAGCGAACGAAAATCTTATTCGTCGTTTTAATCGAAAAGTGCAGCAATCTGGTGTTATCGCTAAGGTGAAGAGTTTGCAATATTTTGAAAAGCCAATGAGTAAAGTGGAGCGTCGCCGCAAGGCTATTATTCGCCGTATCCGCAAGGCCGACAAAGCAAAACGAATGCGCTTAGGGCAGCGCTAAAGCTGTTATGGCGCTCAAGCAGCAGATTGACGCCGATTTGAAATCAGCGCTACTCGCGGGCGACCGTGAGCGAGCTGAAGTTTTGCGTGGCTTGAAAAGTGCCATTCTTTACGAAGAAGTTGCGTTAAAAAAGCGTGACCCTGGCTTAAGTGATGAAGAGATTCAAAAAGTTATTGCTCGGGAGTGTAAAAAACGTGATGAAGCGGCCGATCTGTATGAAAAAGGTGAACGGCTTGACTCTGCCGCGAAAGAGCGTCGTGAAAAAGAAGTACTTTCGATATACCTGCCAAAACAATTGAGTGACGAAGAGCTTGGTGAGATTGTCGGTGCTGTTATAGAAGCTGCGGGCGAAGATCTTCACATGGGCAAGCTTATTGGTGCCGTTAAGCAACAAGTGGACAATCGGGCCGAGGGTGCAAGGGTTGCTGCCGCTGTTCAGAAGGCGCTCAGATGATTCTATTTTTCGGTCCTCCTGGCGCCGGAAAAAGTGTACAAGGGCAACTACTAGCTGCTCGTCATGGCTGGCGCTGGTTAAGCTCGGGCCAGTTATTGCGTGATTTGCATGATCCCGTGTTGGCTGCACATTTGCAAACTGGCGAGTTAACAGATGATACATTGGTAAATCGGGTGATTGCCGATGCATTGAAGCGCTCAAAAGAGATTTCTCATGTTATTCTTGATGGCTTTCCGCGCCGTTTGAACCAAGCAGAGTGGCTTACAAGAACTCGAGCTGAATATGGGCGTGATATAGAGTTGGTTATTATTCTTGAAGTACCGCGAGCTGAGCTTATTCATCGCCTTAAGCTGCGTGGTCGAATTGATGACACTGAAGCTGTTATTAACGAGCGCATGCAAGTGTATCGCAAAGAAATCTACCCAATTCTTACGTATTTAACAGAGCAGGGCATCCACATTGCCCATATTGATGGCAGTGGAACGGTTGGCCAGGTACACGACCGCATTGAAGGTGAGCTTGAAGCGGCTCTTTCTGCTGAAAATCTCTAAAAGAATATGCTTACTAAAGTAAAAACACCAGCTGAATTACGTGCGCAACGCGAAAGCGGCCAGATGCTTGCAACCGTTCTGGCGGGGATTCGTGCATTTGTTCATCCTGGTGCAACAGGTAAGGATATTTCTGAGTTCGCTCAACGTGAGCTGAAGAGCATGGGAGCGGCGGCTGCCTTTCTGGGTTATAGCGGCTTCCCAGATGTTATTTGTATTTCGGTGAATGATGAAGTGGTACATGGTATCCCAAACAGGATTCCTTTTGAAATGGGCGATTTGGTGAGCTTTGACTTTGGGGTGACATGGCAGGGAATGGTGACTGATAGTTCGTTCAGTATGTTTATTGGCCACCAAGCACCGAGCAAGCAAGCAAAGCAGCTACTTGAAGCAACCGAAGCATCGATGTACGAGGGTATTGGCGTTTTGAAAAATGGTGTTACAACCGGTGACATTGGCGCCGCTGTTCAGGTGATTTTAGATGCGGGCCGCTATGGTATCGTGCGTGAGCTCGTTGGCCATGGCGTCGGGCATTATTTACATGAAGAGCCTGATATTCCAAACTATGGCCGCGCTGGAACTGGAAGAATACTAAAAGCTGGTATGACAATTGCGATAGAGCCCATGGCAACACTTGGTAGTCGCCATGTTGTGCTTGATCCAGATGAGTGGACAGTGCGCACGCGAGACGGTAGCCTGGCGGCTCATTTTGAACACACCGTACTCATTACGGAAACTGGCTCTGAAATTTTGACACAGCTTGCCGAATAGTTCACATAAGCGTTATACTGGTAGCCATGCAAGATGGCCAGTACATTATCGGCTTAGATGTCGGAACAACACAAATTCGGGTAGTCGTCGGGTATGTCGACCCTAGTGCTCCAACACCAAATGTTGTTGGAGTCGGAGCTGCAAAAAACAATGGTATGCGAAAAGGCATAGTTGTTAATATTGTTAATACTGCTCAGGCAATCGACAAAGCCCTAGAAGCCGCTGAACGTATGAGTGGGCATGAAATTCACGCAGCTACTGTTAATGTTAACGGTGCGCACGTAACTGGTATGACAAGTAAGGGCGTTGTTGCGGTGGGGAGCGGCGGGCACGAGATTACTGAAGAAGATTTAGCACGGGTTGAAGAAGCCGCAACTGTTGTGCAGTTGCCTGCTAATCGTGAAATTCTACAGGTGACGCCAAGAAGCTATCAACTTGATGGCAATGAAAATATTAAAGACCCATTAGGAATGCACGGTATTCGCCTCGAAGTCGATGCTCATGTTATTACCGCGCTTGCGCCCCACATTCATAATCTTGAAAAAGCAGTCGAAATGACCCACACGGCATCGCACCGAATTGCCGTTTCAAGTTTAGCAGCAGCTCGAGCGGTGCTGAGCGAACAACAGGTAGAGAACGGCGTTGCTTTAATTGATTTTGGTGGTACCACCATTAATCTTGCTGTTTTTGAAGAAGGCGATTTGCAACACGTTGCTGTGTTGCCGGTTGGGAGTGTTAATATTACAAACGATTTAGCAATTGGCCTTCGGACCGACCTTGATATTGCCGAGCAAGTAAAACTGCAGTACGCAACTGGTGCGGCCCGCGAAGGCAAAGACGCGATGAAAACGGTTTCAGTTACCCATGAGGGCGAGAAACTACAGTTTGACGCCGAAGAGGTTGATATGATCATTAGCGCACGACTCGATGAGATATTTGAAATGATTGACGATGAGTTAAGAAGCATTCAGCGAGCCGGAAAATTACCTGGTGGGGTGGTGTTGGTTGGGGGTGGTGCAAACCTAAAAGGAGTTACTTCGATTGCAAAAGAGAGGCTGCGTATGTCGGCACGAATTGCAAAGATGGACAAGTTCCAGGACGTTAGTGGCACTGTGCACAAACCCGAGTTCGCAACGGCTCTCGGTTTAATGCTGCTCGATATTGATATGGTTATGGGCCAGGATGCTCAAGCGAAAGGTTCAAAAAAGACTGGTGGCAGTGGTTCGATGCAGCAAGCAGGTGTGACTGCAAAAAAAGTATTCGGCGGCATCAGCTCACTGATTAAGAAGCTGAAACCTTAAGCTGAAGAGCTCTAAAGTTATTGTTCATGCAAAAGAATGGCAAGCTGTTATACTATGGTGTACAAGCTTTTTACTCCAAGTGAATAAAAAAGTAGACAAGCCATGGTATACTCGAATTAATGAAACTCATGAGGGGGTCTTTACATGCCTGAAGTAAAACCATCAGATATACAAACATTTGCCGCAATCAAGGTTGTTGGTATTGGTGGCGCTGGCGGCTCGGCCATTAACCGAATGGTTGATGCAGGTGTGCAGGGAGTGCAGTTTATCGCTGTTAATACCGATGCACAGGCACTTCATAATTCAAAAGCTGACATTAAAATTCACATTGGTCGCGAGACAACCCGGGGCCTTGGCGCTGGCGCCGACCCTGCAGTGGGTCAAAAGGCCGCCGAAGAATCGCGTGAAGAAATAAGTAAGGCACTTGAAGGTGCTGACATGCTCTTTATTACACTAGGTGCTGGCGGTGGTACCGGTTCAGGCGCCGGTGGAGTAGTTGCTGAAATCGCACGTGAGCTTGGTATACTCGTGGTCGGCGTTGCTACAAAACCATTTAGTTTCGAGGGCGAAAAGCGCCGCCAGAACGCTGAATGGGCCATACAACGCCTTGGCCAGCGGGTTGATACTCTTATTACTATTCCGAACGATCGGTTATTGCAAACAATTGACCGCCGCACACCTCTGCTTGAAACTTTTAAGATTGCCGATGATGTTCTTCGCCAAGGTGTGCAGGGCATTTCAGACTTAATCACTGAACATGGCTTAATTAACCTTGACTTTGCGGACGTTAAAACAATCATGAGCCGCGCCGGTTCAGCATTAATGGGCATTGGCCGTGCTAGTGGTGAAAATCGTGCTGCCGTAGCCGCGCAGCAAGCAATTGAATCGCCTCTGCTTGAGGTATCGATTGATGGCGCTAGGGGAGTCCTCTTCAATATTACCGGTGGTTATGACATGTCAATGCATGAGGTGAATGAAGCAGCCGAGGTTATTACAAGCGCAGTTGCACCTGATGCTAATATCATTTTTGGCGCAACATTAAAGCCCGAACTTGAAGACGAAGTCATTATTACTGTTATAGCAACTGGTTTTGACTCTGCTTACTTTCACGAAGAGCCAACAGGCGACCCTGCCCAGGGCGACGATGACGAAGACGCTGCCAAAGACGTTGACGAAGAAGAAATGAAGTCGATCGATATGGATCTCGACAAACAGCCTGAAGAGAGGGTTGATTTAACTGAAGACGATAAGCCAAAAGGCAGTATCTGGAACTATGATGACGAAGCTGATACACCCGCGTTCTTACGTCGCAAAAAGAAATAATTGATCGTCTGGGGTTTTACACATAAGTTACACTTATGTTGCAGAAATGACGTCTCAAAATACTAAAAAGTACTTGCCACGAAGCCATATATAGCGCTACTATAGCTAGTAGCTACACTATGTGAGGTGTAGGGTAGTAGGCGCTAAACACTACAGATAGTGTGCAGGTGCTGAAACTGTTAACGTAAACGAAAGTGTCTCTGATGAAATGCCCACAATGTCATATGGTACAATCGAAGGTCATTGAATCGCGCGATGTAGCTGATGGTGATTCGATCAGGCGCCGTCGCGAATGCTTGGATTGCCAGTATCGATATACGACATATGAAAGAATTGAACGGCCGAATTTAGCTGTTATAAAAAAGAATGGTGCCCGTGAATTGTTCGATCGTTATAAGTTACTGAGAGCAATTCATCGTTCGGTTGGTAAGTTCTTTATATCCGAGCTTGAAATTGAGACCATTGTTGCCCAGGTTGAGGATGCGCTCTATGGAAAAGGGGTCCAAGAGGTAAAATCTTCCGAAGTCGGCGATTTGGTGCTAGAGCAGCTTGCAAAACACAACAAGGTTGCCTATGTTCGATTCGCAAGTGTCTATAAGGAATTTCGTGATCTTGATGAGTTTGAGGCAGTGCTCAAGCAACTTCGGCGGCTGTAGGCAATGTCTTAAGTGGTCAGTATGTGTCAAAGAAAGCTCGTAAAAATTCGTTTACGAAAACAAACAGAGGTTTGCCGGTCGGAGGGAAATCGACAAACATACATAAAACTAAAAATAGGTGAGGTTATCACCAAGGAGGGTCAAAACTATGGCGCATACAACCGCCACACTTGCTATTGATCGCTTTTTTACAAGAGCTGGTCAGCAACCGTACGAAGCGCTTAATTGGGTGAAGCGCGATTCGGAGATATCGAACCCAACAACCGGTAAAGTAGTATTCTCGCAAAAAGGGGTTGAGTTTCCGGATTTTTGGAGCCAAAACGCTATTAATATTGTGACACAGAAATATTTTTACGGCACACCTGGTACGAAACGTCGTGAAACGTCTTTGAAACACTTGATTGATCGTGTTGCTGATACTGTCACGAAATACGGCTATGACCAAGGTTATTTTTTAGATGAGAAAGAAGCTGATGTTTTTAACATTGAGCTTAAGACGATTTTAGCCACTCAGCGAGCTGCCTTTAACAGCCCTGTCTGGTTCAATATTGGGGCCGAAGATCGTTCACAGCAGGCGAGCGCGTGTTTTATCTTACATGTTGAAGATACGATGCCGTCGATTCTTAGCTGGTACACCGAAGAGGGGATAATCTTCAAAGGTGGCTCAGGCGCAGGGCTGAACTTGAGCAGGCTACGTTCTTCTAAAGAAAAATTACGCAATAGTGGTGGATATGCCTCAGGCCCGGTTAGCTTTATGCGTGGCGCTGATTCAATTGCCGGCACCATTAAGAGCGGTGGCAAAACGCGTCGTGCTGCCAAGATGGTAGTGCTCAATATTGATCACCCCGACATCGAAGAGTTTATTGAGACAAAGGCCCGCGAAGAACGTAAAGCCCACGTTTTGCAAGATGCCGGTTTTGACATGGGCATTAATGGTCGCGATACGGTGAGCTTGCAATATCAAAATGCCAACAACTCGGTACGTGTTACGGACGATTTTATGCAAGCGGTGCAAAATGACGACGATTGGAATTTGGTTGGTGTCACCGACGGTAAGGTGTACGAAACGCTCAAAGCACGAGACTTATTCCGCCAGATTGCCCAAGCTGCCTGGGAATGCGCTGATCCTGGTATGCAATTTGACACAACAATTAATGACTGGCACACAACGCCAAATGCTGGCCGCATTACAAGCTCAAACCCGTGTTCAGAGTATATGCATCTCGACAATTCGGCCTGTAACCTTGCGAGCCTTAACCTGTTAAAATTTCTTAAAGCTGACGGCACCTTCGATATCGAGGCTTTTCGGCACACTGCTGAAATTATCTTCATTGCACAAGATATTCTCGTGGGCTATTCAGATTATCCAACCGAAAAAATTGGCAAAACGGCCAAGGCCTATCGCCAGCTTGGTATCGGTTATGCTAATCTCGGTGCACTTTTAATGGCTCAAGGGTTGGCTTATGATAGCGACGAAGGTCGTGCTCAGGCTGCTGCTATTACTGCACTTCTCACCGGCCACTCATATGTAACGAGTGTACGTATGGCAAAGCGTGTTGGTCCATTTAGTGGCTACAATAAAGATAAAGAAGGTACGCTGAGAGTGCTGCGTAAGCACCGTGAAGCCGTTGGTGATATTAACGCTAGCCTGGTGAGTGAAGATCTATTGCAGGCTGCGGCCGAAAGTTGGGACGAAGCTGTTGAGCTTGGCACACGCTTTGGTGTACGAAATGCACAAGCAAGCTTGCTGGCGCCAACTGGCACCATCGGTTTTATGATGGATTGCGATACAACCGGCATCGAGCCTGACTTTAGCCTCACAAAATATAAAACACTCGTTGGTGGCGGTTCGATGGTGATCGTTAATAAAACCGTGCCGCGAGCATTGAAGACGCTCGGTTATGCTGCTGACGAAATTGATGCCATTGTTGAATATATTCACGAAAAAGGCAACGTTATCGGTGCGCCGCATCTAAAAAAAGAACATTATGATGTGTTTGCCTGTGCCGTTGGTGACAACGCTATTCATTACATGGGGCATATTAAAATGATGGGTGCCGTTCAGCCGTTTCTTTCAGGCGCAATTTCAAAGACGGTCAACATGCCCGAAGAGGTAACCGTTGAAGATGTCGAGCAATTACATATGGATGCCTGGAAGCTTGGTGTGAAAGCAATTGCTATTTATCGCGATAACTGTAAGGCTTGGCAGCCGCTATCAAATAAAAAAGAAGAAAAGAAAGAGAAGGTTGCCGAGCATCCTGCGGCCGTTACGCTCGAACCGGTTATCCAACGAGCTGTTATTCGCCGTGACCTGCCGCGAGTGCGTCATTCTCGCACCTTCGAGTTCCGCATTAGCGACCTGCACGGTTACTTTACAGTTGGCGAGTTTGAAGATGGTACGCCGGGTGAACTATTTGTCACTGTTGCTAAGATGGGCTCAACGTTAGCGGGGCTCATGGATGCCTTTGGCCGTTCAATTAGCTATGGCTTGCAATATGGCGTGCCGCTCAAGGCGTATGTGAAGGGTATGAGTAATACTACTTTCTCGCCAGCCGGCATCACTGATGATCCTGATGTGCGAACCGCTAGCTCTATCATTGACTACATCTTCCGCCGTTTGGCACTTGAATACCTAAACCTTGATGATCGCATTGAGCTGGGGCTTGCAAGCCTTGAAGATCTCGAGGCCGAACTTGCCGAACAGCAAACAAGTTTGCTCGAAGAGCCAGTCGAGGGAGCGAAAAATGAAGCGCCAACGATCGTAGCAAAGGCAATGCCCGAAGCTGCCAGTACTGCGGAAATGAAGGCCTCCACAAGCTCGGCGCCAATGTGCAGCACGTGCGGCAACATAACGCGACGGGCGGGCAGCTGCTACGCATGTGATCAATGCGGTACCACTACGGGCTGTAGCTAGCGAGATTACCCCTTAAGGCTCCTGTGTTAAAACAGGAGCTTTTTGGTTATACTAAAGTGGTGCGAATAATCGTTATTTATAAAGACAATAGTGAACATGCCCGCCCGGTCATTGACTTTTTGCGGGAATTCAAGGCGCGCACTGGTCGAGAGCTTGAAACGCTCAACCCTGAATCTCGTGAAGGTGCCAGTTTTTGCGAAACTTATGACATTGTTGAATATCCAACTCTCATCGCGCTTGATGATGAAGGCCGCATGCTGAATCAATGGATTGGCTTGCCGCTGCCAACTATCAATGAAATCTCATATTATACCTAAATGAATAGGTCTAGCGCAGAACAGGCTGATAAACGGCAGCTTATTTCAGATCGCTGGATTTTTGGCACAATGCTTTTCTTGGGTATAGTAGGTCTCATTGCTTCGTTCGTATTGAGCGTTGAAAAAATTCACCTCTTACAAGATCCAGGCACTCAATTAAGTTGCAACTTTAGCGCTATTTTAAATTGTGCTAGTGTTATGAAAACACCGCAAGCTTCAGAGTTTGGCTTTCCGAATTCATATATTGGTATGATGGGCTATGCGGTTGTCATTACGGTGGCGGTTATGGGGTTGAGCCGTATGACATTTCCAAGGCCATTTATGCTGGCTACTCAAATTTGCTTCGGCCTCGGATTAATTTTTGCGTATTGGCTGTTTTTTCAAAGTGTGTATGTTATTCAAATTCTCTGCCCCTGGTGCCTGGTAGTAACGCTTGTGACAACAATCCTCTTCGAGACATTATTGCGTTATAACTTACGCGAAAATAACTTATATTTACCAAATAAAGCACATCAACACACCTTGCAGTGGCTTAAAAAAGATTACGATAAATTTGCTACGGCTCTTTGGCTGGCGGTTATGATAGCCTTAATCTTCATGCAGTTTAAAGAAGGCTTGTTCTTATGAGGTGGCTTGAGCTCTAGCAAAGGCTACGTTATAATGTAATAAATACAGTTCACTTTAAGAGTGAGTAAGTGGTTATCACCCACGAAGTAGCGGGAAGAAATTGCGTAAGCAAAAGTAGAACCCGACGTACACCGGCACGTTAGGCCGATAAGCAAGCGCTAAAAGAATTACTTCTTTTGGAAGTTGGATGGTACCGCCCGGGAAACCCGGGTTCCAGCAGGCAAAAGAAGTAATTTTTATTGGAGAAAATATGGCTAGTGAACTCGAGCGAGAAAAGACCTATCTAGCGCGCTACATCCCAGCGCAGATTAACGGCGCGCGCTCTGAAGTCATCCGCGATATCTATATTCCAGACATTGATCATGCTAATATTCGCCTGCGTCAGCGCGGTGAGATTTTAGAATTAACTAAAAAAGTACCAGTTGAAAGCAATGATTCGTCACGTCAAAGTGAAGACACGATCCCGCTGACACAGCAAGAATACGAGGCGTTCTTGAGTATTTCAAAAAAAGCGCTAGTGAAACGTCGTTTTTATTGCACTATTTATGGTCATGATGCCGAGGTTGACGTATACCTTAAAAAGCTCGAAGGCCTGGTACTGATTGATTTTGAATTCAATAGCGATGATGCGATGGCTAAGTTTGAGCCTCCTGAATGCTGCTTGGCTGATGTCACGCAAGATATCGTTAGCGCTGCTGGCCGGCTTGCCGGTAAGAGCTATCGTGACATCGAGTCACAATTAGCCGATTTTGGCTATCAACCACTATATCTAGAAGAGGAGAACAAGCTATGAAGTTTCAATCAGGCACCCGCCGACGTGCAATTGTTTACGAAAAAGAACTAGTTGCATACTGGAAGAAGCACAAGACATTTGAAAAATCAGTTGAAAACCGACCAGCTGATAATGCCTATGTTTTTTATGATGGCCCACCATTTATCACCGGCGTGCCGCATCATGGTACCCTCTTAAGCTCAATTGTGAAAGACGCCATACCGCGTTATTGGACAATGAAAGGCAAACGTGTTGAACGTGTCTGGGGGTGGGATTGCCATGGTTTACCGGCTGAAAACTTTGTTGAAAAAAAGCTTGGCATTACCGATCGTCATGAAATTGGTACTAAAATTAGCCTCGAAGATTATATTAAAACTGCCCGAGAGAGCATGGTGCAAACCAGTAACCTCTGGGAAGATGTGGTTGAGCGCAGTGGTCGCTGGGTTGATTTTAAAGGCGCTTATAAAACCATGGATAAAGACTACATGGAAAGCGTTTGGTGGGCGTTTAAACAGCTCTATGAAAAAGGCAAAATTTACGAAGGCGAACGGGTGCTGATGTATGATACCAAATGGGCAACACCACTTTCAAAAGCTGAAGTTACCATGGATGCAGGCGCCTATCAAATGGTCACCGACCCGAGTGTGTATGTAAAGTTTAAGTTAAAAAATGATGATAGATTTTTGTTGGCATGGACGACCACTCCATGGACATTACCCGGCAATACAGCGGTTGCTGTGAATAAAGACGAAGACTATGTCGAGATAACAAATGCGGCCGGTGAACGGCTCATTGTTGCACAAAAACTGGCAGGCGCTATTAAGACTCTTGCCGAAGCGCCTGCGAGAAAAGAACAGAGTGAAGCCGTTGTTATTGCCAATAAGGTATTCAAGGGTGCCGAGCTAGTCGGAAAAGAATACGAACCCTTATTAGGGGCACAGCGAGGTAAAAACGCGCATAAGGTCTGGCATGCTGATTATGTCAGCATTGATTCGGGTTCGGGTATTGTGCACTTGGCACCCGCCTACGGTGAAGAAGACTTTATCTTAGCAAAAGAAAATAACGTTCCTGTCGTACATGTGCTTGACGAATATGGTAAATATACCGAAGGTCAATGGCAGGGCTTAGATGTTTGGGAAAATAATAAAGCCATAGCAAAGACCCTACATGCCGAGGGCAAGGTGTGGTTTATCGATTACATTCAACACGAATACCCGCATAATCTTCGTAACGGTAATCGCTTGATGTATCGTGCTCATCCGAGCTGGTTTATGGATATTGATGGTCAGCGTACCGAAATGCTCGAAGAAAATACAGAGCATATCAGTTGGTTTCCTGAACATATTAAGCATGGTCGTTTTGAAAAAACAGTGTTGCAAGCGCCAGATTGGAACCTCTCGCGTGATCGTTTTTGGGCAACTGCCATGCCAGTTTGGAAGGGAACCGACAAAGAGGGCAACGAGCATGTTAAAGTTGTCGGAAGCTATGCCGAGCTAAAAGCATTAAGCGGCGTTGAACTGGATGATTACCATCGGCCCTGGGTCGACGACATTACCTTTACTGTCGATGGCGTTGAATATAAGCGTATCGATAAGGTGCTCGACTGCTGGTTCGAAAGTGGTTCGATGCCGTTCGCCCAGTTCCACTATCCGTTTGAAAACGTCGAGAAGTTCGAGCAAAATTTTCCGGGTGATTTTATTGTTGAATATGTTGGCCAAGTGCGGGCCTGGTTTTATTATGTGCACGCCGTCAATGTCGGGTTATTTGGTAAGAATGCATTTAAAAACGTGATTGTAACAGGCAACGTTGCCGGGAACGATGGCCTTAAGATGAGTAAATCACGGGGTAATTTTACCGACCCAACTGAACTTATGGATAAATATTCGGCCGATAGTTGGCGCCTGCTTCTACTTTCAAGCCCACTACTCAATGGTGAAGATTTTGCCCTACAAGACAAAGACGTCAACGACACGGCGCGCAAACTAAGCATGGTGTGGAATATGTATGATTTTTTCACGCTCTATGCCGAAGTCGATGGCTGGGAATTCAATGGTGATTTTTCTGACCCGACTGCGAACTTGAAAAACCCGCTTGATCAATGGATTGTGAGCCGGGTTCATCAACTGAACCAAGAAGTTCAAAAACACATGGATGCATACGACATTCCAAGTGCAGCTAAACCGCTCTTGCCGTTCATTGAAGATGCCTCAAATTGGTATGTTCGCCGTTCACGCCGTCGTTTTTGGAAGAGCGGTGACGATGCCGATAAGCAGCAAGCCTATCAAACGCTGCACTACATGCTTATGCAGCTGAGTATGATAATGGCGCCGTTTACACCATTCTTGGCCGAAGAGCTGTATCAAAAGCTAACGGGGGGTGAGAGTGTCCACCTGCTCGATTGGCCAGACGCTGGCCGTGTGAACGAGCTTGTTCTACAGAGTATGGCAGATCTTCGCCAAGCAATTAATGACGGCCTCTCAAAACGAGCCGCTGCGGGCGTAAAGGTTCGTCAACCACTGGCTTCTGTAACACTTGTAAATACATTAAGCTTGGCTGCATCCGCAGCCTTAAATCAAGAACTTACAGAGATTGCCAAAGAAGAACTGAACGTGAAATCGGTGAAGACGACGACTAAAGACGGCAACTCAAACCCTTCAGCAGAGATTGACTTTGAGCTGACATCTGAGTTAAAACGTGAAGGTCTTATGCGTGAGGTGGTTCGTCACATACAGAACTTCCGCAAAAAAGCGGGGCTTAATGTTGATGATCGAATTGTGCTTTATCTGCAAAGCGATGACACAGACATAAAAGCTGCCGTTGAAACACGCGAAGAAACAATCAAACACGAAACATTAGCCGACACACTGGTTAACACACCACTTGCACATACGACAGAGGTAATTGTAGAGGGTAGAACCCTTGTTGTGAGCCTTGAAAAGCGTCGTTAGTAACGCTCCAGGCTTGAGCCTGAGCCGTCCGAAGAGACGGGTTGATCACCGGTGATGCTTTTACCATAAGCGCTTTTGTTAAAGCAGTGCCGGCCAGCAGGGTGTGTGCCAAAATCGCTCGATGTCGTTAAGAAAGGAATAGGCAATCGCTCATTTTTATTTGAGGTATCGGTTTTGAAATCAGCGCAAAGTTTGTACGAAAATTGCTCACTTGGGGCGCGAAAAAGATCGTTGATAGTGTCAGCCGCTTTTTCGCTGGTAGTCGGTTCTATGCTGGCCGGTGTAGCTGATTTTTGATATTCATATGCAGAGAGGCGTGATGCTACTTTGTCGTCAAGCTCTAGCTCGGTCAGTGTATCGGGTAGCTTGTCGTTGTTGTTTACAAACTCGTTCAGCGTGAGCGAAATATTGCTTAAATCATTGCTTGTTCGGCCATCAATAACCGTGTTACGTTTTGCGATAATCGGAAAGGCAAGCAAGAGCCCAGTGATTGTCAGGCTAATGACACTGGCGACAACAAGGTAGCGTACCGTTCGACGGCCGTTGCTTGCTCCTTTAAAGTACCAACAAAGTAAAGCGGCCCATACACCAGTCTGGAGGGGGCCAAGCAGCGCTTTCCATAAGTCTTTTGTCGAGTAGTCAGCCGTACCTAAAGCTGTATTTGCTGCGATATAGGTAACGGCAACCAGGTTGCCCACAACAGTCACGGTTAAAATGACTAAAAATAGCACCAAAAATGTATGAGCTGTTCGACCGATTGGCTCACTGACATCTGTACTGATATGACGCTGACGCCAGTGTGCCCAAAGGTGAAGGGCGGTAAAGAATAATAAGCCACAGAACAAATACAGGTAAAAGCTATACATGTAACTGCTGAAGTAATTCACCTCGTTATTTTCGCTGAGCCAATAATCTAAAAGCGTGTAACCGCTCATGCTTAATAAACAAACGGCAATCAGGCCACTGGCTAAAGTGGTAACATGCTTGAACAAGCTGAGTGGCCGCGAAGTCGGGGGAGTGTCAGGGGTCTTCACGGTCGTATTTTTACGAGAAAGGTTATCCTCGGGTGTTTTAACTGATTCTGTATCCATACAGCTCCTGGTTAGGTTGCCTCTATCGTACTCTTTGCTTATGCTTAAAGCAATATTCCAAATAAGAGCAGGCTAGCCATAGGAGGAGTATAGCTCAGCTTTTATTTGGCAAAGTTGGGTTGTGCGGTAGTTCTATAGGATTACCGTTAATGTAGTATCATTGACTATTAGTCAAAAAAGTGATATTATGAATTCATGTTAAAAATCAAACATAAACATTCTTTAAAGCAAAAATACTTCATTGATCATCCTGATGCTGATGGCGGGAGTCGGATGCAATTGAGCGAGTCAAAGCTCAATACAACTGACGACATAGCTCGTGCGATTACAACTGACGACGAAGTACACGACAATAAATGGGAGCTTAACGAGCGTCCTGACGGCGAAGCATTGGCGGCATTTTGGGCGAAGGTTCGTGACGAGGCCCGTCAAGACCCTCACTGGAATTTTGCTGACGAATCAGAAGCTTAGTCTTATCACCGTGTGATAAAATGATTGTACAAGGTGCAATAACGGGGGCATGGTGCAGTCATGGGCTTGAGGTTTCAGCATGAATCAGCGGCATCTCACTATATTATTATAGCTTCTGCTTTTATCTGCATACTTGCTTTAGTTTTTATATCGCAAGTAGTAAGCTCGTCTCCAATACATGCATTAAACCCGAAAGAAGCCGCCTCGGTCTTAGTTGCGCCAACTCTTACTGCTCCTAGCGACAATGCCATCAAAAATGGCACATTGCTTCGTTATTCATGGCAGCCCGTAGAGGGCGCTGATTGTTATGTGTACGAAAGCTATACTAATGCTGAAATGACGGAGCTTCACGAGCGCCAGACAGTTGAAGCTACTATTTTTGAACGCTCCGAGCAGCATGAAGCAGAAATCTGGTGGCGAGTCAAAGCGCTGACGACAGCCGGTGAGGCAGGTGCTTGGAGTGAGCATTATCGCGTCATTATAGACAACCTGGCACCCAGCATAAAACACGTAACAGAGGGTGATGTGTCAAAGGTGAGTGGCGTGGCAACCTTCAAATTTGAGGTGAGCGACGGATATCCTGATAAAATAATAGCTTCTATGGATGGCGAGCCTACTCAAATTAACCAAACCTCAGATGAATCTACGGCAAACAGTCGGGCGCAAAAAGTGACGGTACATATTACATTTACTATCGATACGCTCCAGTTGAGTGACGGGCCACACGCTTTAAAAGTGCGGGCGGTTGACCATGCCGGTAACTTATCGGATGCGCTTGAACTACATTTTATGGTTACCAATGCTCCGCCTGCTCCCGAAAAGCCAGTTCAACAACCAGTCAATGCTCCTCCGATTGAGGCTATACAAACGATCCCATTACCACAGGCACCGCCAATTGCACCGATTCTAGGCGGTGAACAGGTAACAGCTGATATAATCGCAGCCGATAATTCGGCCGTTACGCACGCTGAAACAAAGACAATTCAAGAGACTGCTCCGATTAATACACACAATCACCCTGTTGAAAAGGCTCCGCATGTTAATTTTAGCTGGCCTATGTGGCTTGGTCTCGGTGCGTTGTTGAGCGGCACGAGCTGGTGGATGGTTTCAGGGCGAAGGCGGGTATAAGACGTCTTTACAGACTAGTATTAAACTGTTACAATCAATCAGAATTAACATAACTTAAAGGTATGAAGATGAAGGCAGTTATTCAGCTTGGTGGCAAACAATATGTTGTCACCGAAAAAGAGACCCTCTTGGTGGACCGCCTCCAAGATGGTACAAAAGAGCTCTCGCTGGATGCGCTGATGGTAATCGATGATAGCAAAACTGTCATCGGTACGCCGATCGTTAAAGGCGTAAAGGTTGCAGCCAAAGTGCTTGAACCAGAGGTAAAAGGTGAGAAGCTGCGTGTGATTCGCTTTGAATCAAAGAAGCGCGTTAGTAAAATTAACGGGCATCGTCAAAAGTACTCAAAAATCGAAATAAGCTCGATTAAATAAGAAACGCCCCGGATTCCGGGGTGTTTTAGTTCAAACTTCGTGAGGAGCCAGGGCTGTTTTGTATTTGCCCTGGCTCCTCTGTTGATCATTCCCCCCGAGGATTCAAACGCCGAGCGAGCTCCTTGAAAACGTTGAACCAGCTCTTGTTAAAGGCCTCTGGCACTTCGAGCTGCGGGTGAAGCACTGCAAGCATATTGGCCGTGCTATAGGCATAACCCTCTGCTCGCCCCCGTAGGTATGGGTCTATCGAGCCTTGGTTAAGCAAAATGAGACACTGAATGGCATCCCAGACGAGCTGCCATTCCTTGGCGGTGAGCCCGGCGAGTGCGCGAACATCAATCTGCGTAGCCAGCTCTCTCCACCGTTGAGCCACCGGGATTTGCGGGGCACTATGTTCAAGAAACGCGCCAAGCTGCTGCTCGATATTCTGCACTTTTCTCCTCAGATACGAACGATACTGCTTGTATATTATATAAAATTTATATAATAAGTGCCCATCCTTTTGCGAGGCATGCTACAATAAGCGTGAAAAGAGGGGAGTGAAAACTAAAACCGAAATGGCAGTTATTGCAATTACAAACCAAAAAGGCGGCGTGGGTAAAACAACCACAACTATTAATGTTGCGTTTTATATGGCTAAGGCTGGCAAAAGGGTTCTGCTGGTTGACGGTGACCCGCAAGGTAACACAACAAGTGGTTTAGGGGTAGAGAAACAAAAGCTTGAAGCTACACTGGCCGATGTGTTGGCCGGGAATGTTGAAGCGAAAGACGTTATTCGGGCAACTTCAGTGCCAGGTGTTGACTTATTACCAAGTCTGCCGCAACTGGCAGATGTTGAAGTGCAACTAGCGGCCGCCGATAAACGTTTTTCGCGTTTAAAGCTAGCGCTTGAGCCGCTCGCATACGACGTTATTTTAATTGATTGCCCGCCGAGCTTAAGCTTACTGACTGTTAACGCGTTGATTGCGGCTGATCGTATTTTGCTGCCTGTACAAGCTGAGTTTTATGCCCTTGAAGGCTTGGGCCAATTGCTTGAAACCATGAAACTTATTAAAGAGCGCATGAATGCAAAGCTCGATCTGCTTGGGGTGGTGCTGACGATGTATGATGGTCGTACTACCTTAAGCCAGCAGGTACTCGACGAAGTTAAGAAGCATTTTCCGGGTAAAGTTTTTGAAACAGTTATTCCGCGTAATGTGCGCCTGGCTGAGGCGCCAAGCCACGGTGTGCCAGTGGGAATGTACGATAAATGGAGTAAGGGCGCCAGAGCTTATAAAACACTGACGAAAGAGATCATGAAACGCTTAGAGGAGGCGGGGCAATGGCAGTAAAAAAAGGGTTAGGACGTGGGTTTGATTCGCTCATTCCTACACAGCTACTTGATGAAGCTTTTGATCCAACAGCAAAAGAAGACACGAGACTTTCTGAATACAAACATGTGGCGGTTGCTGCAATTCAGGCCGATCCTGGTCAGCCACGGCGCCATTTTGAGCAAGAGGCTCTTGATGAACTGGCTGAATCTATAAAAGTTCATGGTGTTTTGCAGCCGATCGTCGTAACGCCAAATGGTGATAATTATGTTATTGTTGCTGGCGAGCGGCGTTGGCGAGCAGCAAAACAGGCTGGCACTAAAGAGATACCGGTTATTGTTCGCACACTTAGCGATCAAAATAAGCTTGAGCTTTCGCTGATAGAAAACCTGCATCGGCGTGATCTTAACCCACTTGAAACCGCAACAGCATATGCAAAACTTCGTGACCAGTTTAATTTAACATATGAAGAGGTGAGTCAGCGTCTTGGTGGTCGTGCTATTAGCACCATTAGTAATATTGTTCGCCTTCTCAATTTACCCTCAGCTGCCAAAGAAGCACTGGTGGAGGGAAAGATTTCAGAAGCACATGCGCGTCAGATACTTGCTATTCCTGAGCCTAGACAACAGCAAGTATTACTCGACCTTATCATTCGCAATAAATGGTCGGTGCGTAAAACCGAGCAATACGTTATCGGCTATAAGTTGGGCGATAAAAACCGTAAGGCGGGTGAAGCAAAAGCGCGAAGCGAAACACCGGCAACACGAAAACTAGCGAAACATCTGGATGCGCCGGTACAGGTAAAGACTATGGCAAAAGGTGGTCAGCTTATGATCCGCTATAAGTCAGACCAAGATCTAGAGCGAATCATTGAAAGCTTACTTTAAAAGCCACGTAGTTGATTGAACGGAAAGAATCGTGCTGTTACGTGACCCTGCAGAAGGCTTAGCGGAATAGTGCTGAGCCCGTTGCGTGAATCAAACGAATGTCTGCCCAGGCGGTTATCTCCTGCGACAAAGAGCTCTTTTTCGGGTACCGTAATGTCGACATTACCTTCTGTTGGGTACCGAGGCCCACTATAGGTGGTGTCAGGGTCGAACCCGGTGGGATGCTCAGTATTAAAAATAGTTATTTTACCGTTTTCTACAACAACACGTTCACCTGGCAAGCCAACCACACGCTTCACAATAAATTCTTCTTCTCTGCGTAATTCTGGCAAGGGGTTTTTAAATATAATAATTTGGCCACGCTCTGGAATATGAGCCTTACCGCTTATGAGGGCCGCTGTTTCTGGCAATTTATTAACGAATACATGATCGCCTGTGTGTAAGGTATCTTCCATACTTGCGCCATTCACGGTATAAGTTTGAAAAACGAATGTATTTATAAGTAGGGCGCCAACCCATATCGATGCAACAAAAATAGCAATACTTACTATATCGCGGATTGTTTTGTGTTTTTTAAAGCTGCTGTTAGTGAGGGAATTCATATGTGATCAAAAAATACGCATTTCGTTAAAAGGAAAGATTCTTGCCCACAACCGGCCCTCAACGTTATCGAGGCTTACTGGGCCGAATGAGCGAGAATCGAGTGAACCGCCGGGGGCGCGGTTGTCTCCGACCACATATATTTCGTTTTTTGCCAATACGATATCGATTGGCTCAGAACTAAAGGCGGGTGCGAGCGAAAGATTCAGGCTTTCATCAATATTAAAACCTGCCGGAGATACATGATTATAGATTGTAATAATACCGTTCTGAATTGAGATGCGCTCACCCGGCAGACCGATAACGCGTTTAATAAGCTGTTCGGGCTTGCCTTGGCGATCACGAAATGTGCTATCAAGTATAATAATTTGGCCACGTTCTGGTACATAGGTTTTACCCTGTATCGCTGAAGTGGTGCGGCTAAACTTGTCGATAATCAGACGATCATGATCTTGTAGTGTAGGGGTCATGCTGGTCCCTTCGACATAATAAGATTGAAACACAAAAGCGTTAATGAGCGTCGCCGCCATAACGACGCTAACTACAAACAAGATAACTGAAAGTACCGGCTTCAGCTGCTGCCACATGTTTGCTTTTGGTGGTTCCGTTGGTGGGGTAACGTCTTGAATTGTAGGCTGTGGCTGCGAAGAAGGCCACGAAGGTTGTTCATACTGTTCAATCATCTTCTCTATCATATACTAAATAGCGATAAAAAGTATGTGTCGATACGTACTTATGCGATGTGGAAAAGTATGAATGACAAGCTCCATCTATAACAGATAAAGCTTGTGTTAAAAACGTTGTTTTCGTTTCAATCCTCTTTGATGGCGGCTGAAAACACGATATAGTGAATGAAGCGAAATTATGACAAAGAATAATAGTATCGATGGATTTTTTATCCCCCGTCGCCAAAAGGCTGCAAACGATTCACGCCCTGGCCTTGATAGTCTTGGGGCTAAAAATGGAGGCAGGCAAACATCACCTCAAACACAGCTCTTAAGGCCTCGGCCAGCTGCGCCCCTGCGCCCCGGGGCGGCAGATTATTTTAATTCAGGTGCGCCAATAACAGCGGTACCTGCCTTGCCGCTTGAAGAAGAGGTGCCTCGCCGTGGCCAAAAAAATAAAAAGAAGGCTTTTCGCCTACATAAACCTTCATCGAAGACCATTAAGCGTGTACTACTCGTTATTCTAGCTCTCTTATTTATCGGTGCTGGTTACTTTGCGTATAAGTTTTTTGTTAATAGTGGCAAGGTGTTTAAGGGCAATGTTTTTAACGCGATCTTTTCTGAAGCAAAGCCTCTTAAAACCGATACTAACGGTCGTTCGAACATCCTTTTATTCGGTACTTCTGAGGATGACCCTGGGCATCCGGGCCCAGAATTATCAGATTCTATTATGGTTCTTAGCGTAGATCAGAAGAAAAAAGATGCTTTTATGGTAAGTATTCCACGTGATTTAAATGTTGAATACGGCCGGAGCTGTATTTCCGGCACAAAAGGCAAAATAAATGTTGTTTATGAATGTGCCAAAAGTAGCCAGAATAACGAAGAGGCTGGCCAGGCGGCATTGCGTCAAAAAACTGGCAGTGTGTTGGGGCTCGATGTGCAATATAGCGTTCATGTGAATTATACAGCGTTAAAGCAAGCGGTTGACGCGGTTGGGGGAATCACAGTAGTGATCGAAAGCGATAATCCCCGAGGTATCTACGAGCGATACGTTAAGTTGCCAAATGGCCCGGCGCATTTGAATGGTGAGGCGGCTTTGGCGTTGGCGCGGGCTCGCAATGCCGAGGGTGGGTATGGTTTGAGCCGATCAAATTTTGATCGTGAGCAATATCAGCAGAAGATATTAGTGGCGTTGAAAGAAAAGGCGACGAGTGCCGGCACACTTGCTAATCCGGTAGCAGTCAATAGCCTTATTGATACGCTTGGTGATAACGTTCGCACTAATTTTGATGCCGATGAGATAAAAACACTGGTTAAGTTAGCTCAAGATGTGCCTTCAGATAAAATTAAGCGGCTTGACCTTAATAAAGAAGATAATATGCTATTCGATGGCGATGGCCAGCCGACGGTCGGTGATTATAATTACAATGAGATTCGAGCATTTATACGAGCGTACGCCTCTGGTGATACGGCATTGCTCGAGGGCGCCTTAGTTGATGTCTTTAATGCCTCGGGTGTTGCTGGAGCCGGCCAAGCTAAGGCAACAGTTGTTACAGACGCTGGCCTAGAAGTGAATAGAGTTGATGTTGCTCCTGCTTCGGCCGGTGTGACACCCCTTGCAATCTACGATCTTAGTAAAGGTAAAAAGCCGGCAACGCTCAAGAAGTTAAAGACGCTCTTTGGTATACAATCAGCTTCCACGACATTACCTTCAGGTGTGACGTCGACCGCAGATTTTGTTATAATTGTTGGGAATGGAACTACTAAAAACACCCAATAAGGGTGCTCGACTGGGAGATATCCTTCACATTGGGGCAAATGTGCTATTCGTTTGTGCTATTGCCCTCTGTGTGTTTGTTTTGCAGCTGCCTCTAGTGGCGCTCGTATTAGCGTTCCTTAGTAAATGGCGGATACTCGCCGTGCGGCCACGCTATTGGTCGGTGAATTTACGAACTAATTTACTCGACTTGTTATTCGTTATAAGTGTAACTTTGCTTATAATTAATCCGTTTGCTAGCTTCTACGCCAGTCTTTTTTGGACATTTATGCTTGCGTTGTGGCTACTTGTTATAAAACCACGCTCAACTCGCATGATGATGGGGCTGCAAGCTGGTGTTATGCAATTTGTGGCACTCACTGCGCTTTCATTATATGTTGATATGGGAATAAAAATCAGTCAACTTTACGTGCTTGTTTTGATTCTTGGGGCATGGATTATCGGCTATGCAGTGGCTCGTCATATTGCAACCAGCTTCGACGATGAATCAAAGATTGAGTTTTTTGGTTTTGTTTGGGGTAGTATCGTTGCACAGCTGGTGTGGTTATTTAGCCATTGGATGTTTGTGTATCGTATTACGCCTGGCCTAGAAATTCCACAAATTGCCCTTATTATGCTGCTTTTGGCATTTGTTGCTCAACGGGTATATGGTGCACAGCGTCTTTTGGTGCACGATGAACGAGCGCGTAAAGCAACAACCAAGCAACAACTGCGAAGTTTGTATGTAGCGGCTGGCCTAGCGGGTGCATTGCTTATAGTTGTGCTCGGTACAACGAGCTGGTCAGCGGCCATTTAGTCGAACAGTAAGGAGAGGTATGGAAGCAGAAGTAAAAAATCCAGGTGATAAACCTATAGCAACGGTGCCTTCGGTGAAGCGGCGGTGGCAAGCATTGTCGTTGATTTTTTTGTGTTTTATTGCGGGTGCTCTTGGTAGTATGATTGTTGTTTTCTCGCAATCTGATGTGCGCAATACGGTTAATACAAGTAATACCCGACAAGTTGTGAGTAGCGAAGGAGAGCTTGTGACGCAAATTGCAAGCGAGGTAGGGAAAAGCACGGTTTCTATCACGACCGAAACAGTTTCTGACGATACATTTTTTGGTCGGAGTGCTACTGAAGAAGGGGCGGGCACGGGCTTTATTGTCAGTAAAGACGGGTACGTGATGACTAATAGACATGTTGTGCCCGCCGGGGTAACAGGTGTCACAGTGGTGCTTTCAGATGGCACTGAATACAACAATGTTAAAGTTGTCGGGCGAGATACGGTAAACGATGTTGCGTTTTTAAAGATCAACAACGTTAATAATCTGCCCGCGGTTACGATAGGAGATTCTTCAAAGATGAAGGTGGGCCAACGGGTGATTGCAATTGGTAACGCGCTAGGGCAGTTTCAAAATAGTGTCACAACAGGAATTATTTCGGGTCTCGGGCGGCCAATTGTGGCGGGTGACGAATCGGGCCAGGGTGCTGAGCAGCTTGAGAATCTCTTCCAAACTGATGCGGCAATTAACCCCGGCAACTCTGGTGGCCCGCTCGTTAACGTGAACGGCGAAGTGATTGGTATTAATGTAGCAGTGGCACAAGATGCCCAAGGGATTGGTTTTGCGATACCCATTAATGATGTCAAGGGGCTTATTAAAAGTGTGACTGAACAGGGAAAGCTCATTCGACCATATCTTGGCATTCGCTATCGAACACTCACGCCAGATATTGCTAAGCAACTTCACACAAATGTAACCCAAGGCGCTTATATTACTCGTGATGGTATTGCGGGCGGTAGCCCAGCCGAAAAAGCAGGGCTGAAAAGTGGTGATATTATCACCAAAGTGAATGATCAGCTCATCGATAAGGAACATAGTTTTGGTAGTGTTATCTCCCAGTTTGCGGTGGGTGACACTATTAAGGTAACTTTTCAGCGTGATGGGAAAGAGCAGACGGTGAATGCTACGCTCGGAGCCGTTCCTGAAAACTAATGCTTTTGAAAATGAAGTATGAAGCCCTCGTGTGAGCTTTCATAAAAACCAAGGGCAAGGGTCTTCTTAATAATAGCTGCATGCTGACGAGGGTCGGCCTCAAGCAATAGGTGTCCTTTTGAGCGTAATACAGTAGCGGATGAGGCTAACGTAAGGAGGCTAAAAATTAACTGTAACCCTCCGCTGTCGGCATAGAGCGCGAGCGGTGGCTCGAAATCAGTTTCAGGCGAGACCTGCCAGCTCCGGTCAACATAGGGCAGGTTGGCGGTAATAATTGAAGCTGGGTGTGGTAGTGTGGTCTCAATAATATCAGCGCATATAAAAGTAACATTAGCATATAAATTTGCGGCATTTTGGGCAGCAACAGAGAGTGCCGGCTTGCTTACATCAAGCCCGTATACCTTAAGCTCGGGGAATTCTAGTTTAGCGGAAATGGCGATGCAGCCAGAGCCGGTGCCGACATCAATCAGTGTGTCACCGTCTTCGATTGATATGGTTTGCAGCTTTTCAATTATAGCCTCAGTTTCAGGCCGGGGAACTAATACATCATTCGTTACACTAAACACTCGCCCAAAGAATTCTTGCTGGCCTCTAATATAGGCAAGGGGCTCATGTTGCAAGCGCCTATTGAGTAGTTGTGTGAGGTTACTGTGCATCTCTTTGGGTACAACTTCTTCATTATGTGCAAGCAGCCACACTTTTGGTTTTTCCAGTACATGAGATAGCAGCAACCTTGCATCGAGCCAGGGGCTTAAAATGCCCGCTGCTTTTAATTGTGCTTCGGCTGTCTTGAGCCAATTGTCGATAGTCATCTGGTGTTTGTACGCTGCCGAACAACTTCGTATGCCAAAACGCCTGCAGCAACCGAGACGTTAAGCGAATCGTTTTTACCATGCATCGGAATAATTATATTCGTGGTATGAGCTAACCAAAAATCGCTGAGGCCGTTGGCTTCGGTGCCGAATATAATGGCGGCGGGGCCCTTAAAGCTGGTACTCGTATAAGGTATAGCATTTTTGGTAAGAGCGGCGGCGAATGGCTGAATAGACTTCTCTTTTAAAAAGGCCGCAACTATTTCTTTTGTAGCAGTAAAAACAGGCGTAGAAAAAATTGTACCAACGCTTGCGCGAATTGCGTTGGGGTTCCAAATATCGCAGCGTTCGTCACACACAATCACAGCGTCGGCGCTGGCGCCATCGGCGGTTCGTATGATAGCGCCAAGGTTACCTGGTTTTTCAACTGCCTCAAGAATAATGATAAAGGGTGCTTTACTGAGCTGCAGTGAACTTAAACTTCGGCGGGGCTCTGCAAATATACCAATAAGCCCGTCAGAATTAGCGCGATAAGCGGCTTTTTCAAAGCAGGTTTTTGAAATTAAAAAATTTTTCTCTGCCCCGGGGAGCAAGTTGTTGTCGCTGAGCTCCTTTACTATAAATAGTTCCTCTAATCGCAAACCTGCGTCGAGCGCAAAGTTTATCTCTTTGTTGCCTTCAACAATAACAACACCCTCGCGGCGGCGATTGGCATGTTTGTGAAGGCTAACGAGCCATTTAATTTTTGGGTTTGCGGGGCTGGTAATAGTGAGTGGTTGATTGCTCATGTGCTGGCGCCCTGGGCCTTTAGCTCACGCTCGTAAGTTTGGAGGTTCTCAATAATATCGTCAATTTCACCGTTCATAGCGGCGGGGATGTTGCTGCGACTAAAGCCAATACGGTGGTCAGTAATGCGATCTTGCGGGAAGTTATAAGTGCGGATTTTTTCACTGCGGTCTGCTGACCCAATGAGTGAGCGGCGCTCAGCACTTTGCTTAGCTTGCTCTTCTTCAAGTTTGATTTGCAGGAGGCGGCTGCGGAGTACCTTCATGGCTTTGTCTTTATTTTTTATCTGTGACTTTTCGTCTTGGTTGGCAACCACAAGCCCGGTGGGGAGATGAGTTATGCGAACGGCTGAATCAGTGGTATTAACACTTTGACCACCATGCCCGCTGGCACGGAAGACATCAATTCTAAGATCGCTCGGGTTAATTTCAATATCAACCTCTTCAGCTTCAGGCAAGACCGCCACAGAGACGGTGCTGGTATGAATGCGCCCCTGCGATTCAGTGGCTGGCACGCGCTGTACCCTGTGAACACCACTTTCGAATTTTAACTTGCTATAGGGTGCGTCACCTTTAATACCAAATATAACTTCTTTGTAGCCACCGACATCATTTGGGCTTTCACTTAAAATCTCGGTTTTAAGAGTGTGTCGTTCGCAGTAACGCAGGTACATTCTTAATAGCTCGGCGGCAAACAAGCTGGCTTCGTCGCCACCGGCACCGGCACGAATTTCCATAATAATATCTTTTTCGTCATTTGGGTCTTTTGGGGTGAGCATGCTAAACAGCTCATCATCAATGGCGCGTAACCGTGTTTCAAGCGTTGGAACTTCGAGTTTTGCTAGCTCGGCCAACTCATCGCTGCCGGTTGCCAGTGCTTCAGCCTCTTCAAGCTGCTTGGCTAATTTTTTTTGTTCTTCGGCGAGTGTAATAATTTGTTTTAATTCGGTAAGGCGGCGAGTTTTGCCAGTAAAATCAGTTGAGCTATAGGCAGTTGGCAGCGCTAAAAATTGCTCAAGCTCATTATGCTCGGCCCGTAGCGCCAAAAGGTCAACTGAAATTGCACCCATATCGTACACTCCAGGAGCAGAACGGCTGCTCCATCATGTTATTACGCCGCAGCTTTTGCTGGTTTCTCAGCTTTTTTAGCCGAACGAGTGGCGGTTTTCTTGGCTTTGTTGCTTAGGGCTGCCTTACGGGCTTCGGCGGCTTTGCGGCGCGCCTCGAACTTATCGACACGGCCTTCAATGTCAAGCACTTTCTGTTCACCGGTGTAAAAAGGGTGAGAAGCACTCGAGATGTGTACTTTAACAAGCGGATATTCGTTACCGTCTTCCCACTTAATAGTCTCGTTGCTGGTGGCGGTTGATTTTGTTAAAAACGCGAAATTGGCGCCTTCATCTTGAAACACCACAAATTGATAGTTTGATGGATGTAAATCTTTTTTCATAATTGATAGCTATTGTATCAGTAGTAGGTAAGATTGTCAAAGCTAGCAACGGGACGAGATGCAACATTGATTTTAATAGCTATCGGTGTTATAATATAAGTATACTATGACTAGATCCTCCCCCGAAGAAACAAACAACCCCAACAAACGCCTTAATGACGAACAGTACGACTTCGAAAAGACGATTCGTTTTTTTAGTCAACCCGAGCAACGAGAAGCACTTGCTCAGTTTGAGTTAACAAAAAAAGAAGATGGCATGGTCTTCGCAACTCCCGAGGGCTCCTTTGGATATGTTAGCTATCCTTTAGAAGACCCCGAGGATAAAGGCAGGCTGAACTACATATTTAGTTATGAGAAAATGCAAAAAGATGGCACGCGAAGCTTATTGAGCCGAGAGATCTCGTTACCAAAAGGCTTTGTGCCAGGTGAAACTGAACAAGAAGGCGGTGGTACCCGCTGGGTTATTTTTGACTTGTCGGTAATAATAGACGTGGCTCCTGAAGCTAAGCCTGAAACTGTCAATTGGCTTGTAGATACCTTTGGCGGTCATACATTAACCGTAGAACATGATGCTTCGAACGCTATTACACGCCTTGAAAACGAAACTGGAACGATTGGTTTTGATAGTGAAAACGTCATACATATAGCCGATTTTTATCAGCAAGGAGTTGAACATAATAAAGAGGTTAATCCAAAAGTGGCCGCCGAGGAAGTTGAACGGAAAATTACCGCTCAGAACGACTTCATATTAGACAGTATATTTATTGCCGGTGCTACGGGCAAAGCAAAGAAAGCCAGGCGGCTTTTGAATCGTTTTCTGCGACGCACCGATGCTCAACGTAAGCGAGAGACGGCTCAACATCTAGGTTGGTTGAATGAGGCCGATTTAGAGCCGCCTATTCCTAAAGTTCGCAACTACCGCCGTTAACTCTTGCAAATAACAGTAAAAAACGCTACAATAACTCTTGTATTAAATTTTTAACGACACAGCTCGTGCAGCAATCCTCCTGAGAAGGTAGTGCGAGTGAGGTGAAAGGATTACACTATGGCAGTATCTGTCGATATTAAAGCCCTGCTTGAGGCAGGTGTGCACTTTGGCCATAAAACTAGCCGCTGGCACCCTAAAATGGCACCATATATCCACAGCAAACGTCAGGGAATTCACATTATTGACCTGACAAAAACGGTTGAGGCGCTGGAAGCTGCCTTACCTTTTTTGACTAAAGTCGCCGCCAGCGGCAAGCAAGTGCTGTTTGTTGGCACAAAACGCCAAGCTAAAGCAATTGTTAAGAAGGCTGCTGAAGATATTGCCCAGCCATATGTCACTGAACGCTGGATGGGCGGTATGCTCACTAATGCTACAACGATTACTGGTCGTTTGAAACACTTGCGCAACCTTGAAAACCGCATGGCATCGGGCGATCTTGCGAAACGTTACTCAAAGCTTGAGGTACAGCGATTTCAAGAAGAAATTGACGAGCTGAATGTCAAATACGGTGGCATTAAAGAGCTTAACGGTAAGCCGGGGGCTGTTGTAGTGATTGACATTATTGAAGATGCGAATGCAGTTCGTGAGGCCCGCAAGCTTAATATTCCGGTAGTGGCTTTAGTTGATAGCAACGCTAACCCTGGTAGTGTCGATTATGCCGTGCCTGCTAACGACGACGCCATTAAGGGCCTGGCACTTTTGCTTGATTACTTTGCTGCTGCGGTGCGTGAGGGTGTTGAGCAGAAAAAAGCTGCTGCGCCAGCTCTAGAAAAATAAGAATAAAGAGAGGTAAGTATGCCTGTATCACTTGAAGAAGTTAAAAAACTCAAAGAACTAACTGGCGTTGGTTTAACTGATGCTAAACATGCCTTAGAAGAAGCTGAGGGTAACTTTGACAAAGCGCTCGAAGCAATGCGCAAAAAAGGCCTCACTAAAGCTGAAAAGCGCGGTGAGCGCGAAGCTCGTGAGGGCCTTGTTGATAGCTATGTCCACAGTGGCCGTATTGGCGTGCTGGTTGAGGTTAACTGTGAAACCGATTTTGTTGCTCGCACTGACGATTTTAAAAACCTAGTACACGATATTGCAATGCATATCGCAGCATCTGCGCCAAACTATATCGGCGAAGGTGACATACCGGCTGAAATGAAGGCTGAAAAAGAAGCCGAGTTTGCCGCAAAGGCCAAAGGTGAAGGCAAGCCTGAAAATATCGCTACTCAAATTGTTGCTGGCCAACTGCAAAAATACTTTGCAGAAAAAACCTTGCTTGATCAGCCCTTTATTAAAAACCCAGGTGTAACGGTTGGCGATTACATTAAGGAGCATATCTCGAAACTCGGCGAGAATATTGTTGTGCGCCAAATGAAGCGGATTGAGCTTGGTGTTAGCGAATAATATTGTTATGTCTTGCAAAGAGCACTCTTTTTAAAGGAGTGTTTTTTGTTAGCCGCTACACCGAACCACTAATTTTTGCTACTATAAAGCCACAAGGAGTAACTTATTACATGTTTGATACGAAACCTTATGAACAGCGCATACATCAAGCGCTCGATCATTTCGAAACTGAACTTAAAAAAATTCGCACTGGTCGCGCTCACCCTGGCATGCTTGATGGCGTCATGGTCGATGCCTATGGCCAAAAAATGCCTCTGAATCAGGTGGGCAATGTGATTATTGCTGACGCGCAGTTACTACAGGTGACGCCATTCGACCCAAATTCGTTACAGGCGATCGTTGTCGCTATTCGCGATAATCAATCGCTCGGCCTTAATCCTTCAGATGATGGTCGCGTCGTGCGTGTGCCCGTTCCACCACTCACAGCCGAACGTCGCCAGCAATTGGTCAAGCAGCTTGGTGAAAAAGTTGAAGATTGCCGTATTGTATTTCGGAACGTGCGCCATGACGCGTTGAAAGACGCCAAGGCTATGAAAGATAGTAAAGCTATTTCAGAAGACGATTATAAACGGATTGAAAAAACTCTCGAAAACGCCATGAATGACACACAGGCCAAGCTTGAAGCGGCGGCGAAAACTAAAGAACAGGAAGTTATGCAATTGTGAGCCATGCAGCAGAGTCTTCATCTTTAACGATTCCTTTGCATATTGGCTATATTGTTGACGGTAATCGTCGGTGGGCGAAAAAACACGGCATTCCAAAATACGAGGGCCATTTAGCGGGATATAATGCGTTAAAAGATGTTGTTATTGAATCGGTTGAGGCGGGTGTAAAATTCGTCTCAGTCTACGTGTTCTCAACCGAGAATTGGAAGCGTGATACTGACGAGGTGAGGTATTTAATGAAGCTTGTTCATCGCTTGATGACGAAAGATCTTAAAGAGTTGATTGATCGTGATATTAGAGCTTTGTTTATCGGTAGTCGTGCCGAGCTGGGGGCAGATATTGTCGAAGCAATAGAAAAAGCCGAAGAAGCCTCAGCGCATTGCAGCCGTGGTACGGCAGTGGTGTGTTTGAATTACGGTGGTCAACGCGAGATTGTTGAGGCCACGAAGGCAATAATAGACGCAGGGGTAAAGACCGAACAAATTACAGAAGAAAGCTTTGCAAAATACTTATATGCCCCAGAAGTGCCGGCTGTAGACGTCGTCGTGCGAACCAGCGGCGAGCACCGCTTAAGTAATTTTATGCTTTGGCGTGCGGCTTATAGTGAGTTTATTTTTATAGATAAATACTGGCCTGATATGCGCCCAGAAGATGTTCATGAGATAATAAAGGAATATAATAATAGACAGCGCCGGTTTGGCAATTAACAGCGGAGTATCATGGGAACAATATTATTTATTTTAGGAATCATTTTATTTATTGCATTGGTAGTTGTGCATGAGCTGGGCCACGCTATCGCTGCAAAGCGCAGTGGTGTTGAAGTTGAAGAATTTGGTATTGGTTTTCCGCCGCGAGCCTGGAAGAAAAAGCTAAAAAATGGCGTATTATTAACACTTAACTGGTTGCCGCTCGGTGGTTTTGTGAAACTGAAAGGTGAAAGCGACGACGCAAAAGGTAAAGGGGCATATGGCGCAGCTACTCTATGGGTAAAGACAAAAATCCTTCTTGCTGGCGTTGTTATGAACTGGGTAGCGGCCGCTGCATTATTCACTATTTTAGCCTTGGCTGGTTTGCCACAAGTGTTCGAGAATCAATTCACCATTCCCCAAGATACACAGGTAGTATCGCAAAAAGTCGTTACCGGTGACATTGGCAAGGGGAGCCCGGCAGAAAAGGCAGGCCTAAAAACGAATGATCAGATTGTCTCGATTGCAGGCGAGACGGTTAATACTATCACTGAGCTGCAAGCTGCTACTAAACGGCACGCTGGTCAAAACGTAGCTATTGCCTATGTTCGTGCGGGCGAGGCCAAAACGACAGAAGTAAGGCTTCGGCCTCTGAGCGCACAAAATGGCCAATTAGGCACGACGCTTGGCGAACAGGTCTATCGTCGCTCGACTTGGTCGGCGCCCATTGTCGGCATTGGCGTTACGGCTCAGTTTAGCTGGGAGACAGTGAAGGGCATTGGCGGGGCTTTGGCGAACGTTGGCCAAGGACTTCTGAGTAAACTTAGCAACGATGCATCCACGAAAAAGGCTGGTGATGCCGCACTTCACACGGCTGGCAGCAGTGTTGCTGGGCCGGTTGGCATTGTGAACTTCTTGTTGCAAACGGCCCAGAACTCAGGTTTTATCGGGGTTATGTTTATTATTGCCATTCTTTCGCTGACATTGGCGGTTATGAACATTTTACCGATTCCAGCGCTCGACGGCGGCCGTTTGTTTGTGACGCTATTGTTCCGAGCTATGAAAAAGCCCCTTACGAAAGAAAAAGAAGAAAGCATTAATGCAACCGGGTTCTTGGCACTTATGGGTTTGTTCGTTTTTATAACAATTCTCGACATTACTAAATTGTTTGGAAAATAACTTGAGAACGCAGACCTTTGTTGTTTGGGTACAAAAAATACTGTATAGCCTGGCTGTCATTGCCTCGTTGCTTTTAGTGATAGATGTTGGGGCTCCGTGGCTAACGGCTCAGTTAACGATGCCATTTAGAGACTTCTTGCACACCTTGCCAGAAGTGGAGGCCAGCATAGTTGTTTATTTGACAGTGCAGGCGTGCATCGTTGTTGGGCTGTTTCTTTTTCTGCGTTTTTTTGCCACCAAAGTTTCTGATATGGGTGTTGGCAGAATGCGTCACTGGTATCTTATCTTGCTGACGCCACTCACCTTTTTTATGTACATGCTGCTCACTTTTATGACATCGGTGCTAGTGAGTATTCTTTTTCCTGAATATAACGCTGGTGAGCAGCAAGAAATAGGACTTTCACCTGACGGTGGGCATAATTTATTCTTTACTGCGCTTTACCTAAGTATTCTAGTACCGCTGGCTGAAGAATTTGCATTTCGTGGTTATTTATTTGGCCTGCTTCGCAAAAAGCTTTCATTTATAACAGTGGCTGTTGTTGTGAGCTTAGTGTTTGCGTTGCTGCACATGATCTTTGACACTACCTCAGGTATAGCGATAAAACAATTGAACGTAGCGATTGATGTGTTTATATTAAGTCTCTTTTTATGTTACTTACGCGAGAAAACCCAGAGTATTTGGGCGAGTGTTGCACTACATGGATTAAAGAATTTTATCGCTTTTTTGTTCATTTTTATATACAATGTAAGGTAATTATGGTGTATTGCGAGAACCACTCTAGCGTGAATCCAACTACTCCGGCCTTGTGGCCGTAGCTTTTTCTATAATTTTTTTGTAATCAGAACATAGTGTATAAACGAGGCCCCCATGAGACTTTCACAATTATTTACGAGAACACGCAAAACAGTTGCTGCCGAAGAGGTTGCTAAAAACGCGCAATTGCTTATTAAAGCCGGTTTTATTCACAAAGAGATGGCTGGTGTATATGCTTACCTGCCGCTAGGAAAGCGTGTTTTAGATAATATTAGCCAAATTGTTCGTGAAGAAATGAACGCTATCGGGGGTCAAGAGGTGCAAATGACAACCTTGCAGCCTCGAGATATATTTGAAAAAACTGATCGCTGGGACGACAAAAAAGTCGACAATTGGTTTAAGACAAAGCTAGCAAACGGCACCGAACTAGGCATGGGCCTCACGCATGAAGAGCCGATCGTTGACGCGTTAAGTGATTACATTAACTCATATAAAGATTTGCCGATGTATGTTTACCAGATTCAACCCAAGTTTCGCAATGAATTAAGGGCAAAAAGTGGCTTGCTGCGTGGGCGGGAGTTCTTAATGAAAGACATGTATTCGTTTGCTCGGAGCCAAACTGAGCACGATGAACTTTACGAGAAAGCCGCCAAGGCTTATCATACCGTTTATGATCGGTTAGGCATTGGCGGTATTACCTATCGAACCTATGCCGATGGTGGTATTTTTACAACTCGTTTTAGCGATGAATTTCAAACGGTGAGTGATGTCGGCGAAGACATTATTTATGTCAATGAAGCTAAAAAAATTGCTATTAATAAAGAGGTTCTCACTGAAGAGAACCTTGCAAAGGTAGGCCTTAAACGCGACGAATTAGTCGAAAAAAGGGGTGTAGAAGTTGGTAATATTTTCTCACTTGAAAGCAAATACACCGATGCACTCGATGTTTACTTTAACGATGAACACGGTACTCAACAACCTATTATTGCGGGCTGTTACGGCATAGGTATTAGCCGTTTAATGGGAGTGGTGGCTGAACTCTTTTCGGATGATAAGGGTCTGGTTTGGCCCGACGATATCGCACCGGCAAAAGTCATAATTACACGACTCGGTGAAGATATGGCTGTTGTCGAGGCGGCAGATGCATTTTATGAGACATTACGGCGTAAAAATATCTCTGTCATGTATGATGATCGTGATATGCGGGCGGGTGAAAAATTCGCAGATGCAGATTTGTATGGCATTCCGCACCGAGTTGTGATAAGCTCTAAACTTGTTCGGGCAGGGCAGTTTGAATATAAGCAGCGTACCGCTGACGAACCAGAGCTGTTAACAGAGCAAGAAATCCTTGCAAAATTAGCCTAAGTAGCAGTATAATTAATCAAACTGTTGTAGGCGCAAGGTTACATATTGAGCGGGGCAGAAGGTAATTTCAATACCCCCTTTCTGTAAAGTAAAGCTGATACCTAAGTAAGGAAGTGTAGAGTGTTCTTATGATTAAAAAAGATTACCAATTAACGCTAGATGGCAAAAACGAGCTTGAAGAAGAGCTGCGTGAGTTAAAAGGTCGCCGAGGTGAAATTGCAGACAAAATTGCAACCGCTAGAGACTTCGGTGATTTAAGCGAAAACTCTGAGTATAGCGCGGCCAAAGACGAACAATCGCAAGTTGAAAGCCGTATCTCAGAAATTGAAGGTATTTTACAAAACGCTACTATTATTAAGACAAAGAGTAACTCAATAGTGCATTTGGGTAACACCGTTACCTTAAAGACAGATGGTAAAACTGTTGTCTACACCATTGTAGGCTCAGTTGAGGCTGACCCGCTTGAGGGTAAGGTATCTGACGAATCGCCAATTGGTCAGGCATTGCTAGGGAAGAAAATGGGTGACAAGGTGGCAATTACCACGCCGCGTGGTGATATATTCTACGAAATTGTCTCTATTTCTTAAATTTTCAAACTTTTACAAAAAACGACCTCTGATATGATCAGGTTTTGTGTGATGGCCGTAGCAATTTCTTCGAATAACAGATATAATGGCCAGTAATTAAAGAGTTATTATGGCAACACTGAAAGATTATCGCGATGAGCGAGTACGAAAACTGGATAAGCTAAAGGCGAGTGGCGTTTATCTTTACCCTGCAAAAGCGCACCGCACTCATAATGCTATTACGGTCGGTGACCAATTTGAGCAGTTACAGAATCAAACGGTATCTGTTGCCGGGCGCATTATGGCAATTCGTAAATTCGGCAAAATTGCATTTATTGCCGTTAAAGATGCAAGTGGGGTTTTGCAGCTCTTTTTGCGCGCTGATAACGTCGAAGCCTTAAACGGCGCAGAGAGCCAACTTGGGTTTAGCGAACTGCCGCTACTCGATACCGGTGATTTTATTGAGGCTTCGGGCACTGTTATTAAAACGCAAACTGGTGAGATTTCGATTGACGTCGTGAAGCTGAGGCTCTTAACGAAGAGCTTACGGCCGATGCCCTCTGTTCAAGAGGGTTTTACGAATAAAGAAGAGCGTCTTCGCCGGCGCTACATAGATACAAATGTTAATAATGATGTCTATGAGCGTTATTTGCGCCGAAGTGTCTTTTGGCAGACAACGCGCCAATTCTTGATAGGCGAGGGCTTTGTTGAAATTAACATTCCGGTGCTTGAAGCTACAACTGGCGGGGCCGATGCTCATCCGTTCGTTACTCATATGGATGCGCTTGACCAGAACTTTTATTTGCGCATAAGTCATGAGCTGCCATTGAAGCGATTGCTAGGTGGCGGCTATGAAAAGGTCTTTGATATTGGGCCGCGCTTTCGTAACGAGAATTACTCAGACGAACATCTGCCGGAGCATGTTGCAATGGAGTGGTATTGGGCTTATGCCGACTGGGAGGCGGGTATGAAGCTCACCGAGCGGCTTGTTCGCTTTGCGGCCGATCAAACCTGGGGTAAGCGCCAGTTTACGCTTCGGAATGGCCAAGAGATTGATCTTGGTGCCGACAACGAAGATTGGCCACGCATTAGTTTTGTTGATGTTATTCGTGAACATTATGGGCTTGATGTGTTCACAAGCACACTCGAAGAAGTGCAGGCTCAGCTGAAAGAACATGGCATTGAGGTTGAGAAACAAGATAATCGTGCACGTGGTATTGATAAACTTTGGAAAAAAGTACGCGTGACATTGCCGGGCCCGGCATTTTTGGTAGATGTGCCAACATTTTTACAGCCCCTCGCCAAAACTCAACCCGTCAACGCACAATTAACAGAGCAGTTTAACCTGATTCTAGGCGGCACCGAGGCTTGTAAGGCTTATTCAGAGCTAAACGACCCAATCGACCAGCTGCAGCGCTTTAAAGAGCAGCAGGCCATGCGCGATGCGGGCGACACCGAAGCGCAAATGCTCGATATTGATTTTGTTGAGATGCTAGAATATGGCATGCCACCAGCCTGTGGCTTTGGTTACAGTGAGCGTCTATTTTGGATGCTCGAAGGCGTTACCGCCCGCGAAGGTGTGCCATTTCCTCAGCTTCGTCGTGAAATTGATGAGGTGACTAAAAATATCTACCCCGACCTAAAGCTATAGCTTATTAGCTTTCTTAAGAATAGTAATATCACGGGCCTGCATGAACCTATGGGCGAGGGGGTGGCTGCCACCTTGTGGTTGCTGTTGCTCGAGTGCTCGGATAGCTGCTTCAATGTCTTTTTGCCAGGCCACTTCAAAACCCTGTGAGCGCTCTAAATCGGTCAGCTGGGGTTGGCCTTTTTTGCCCACTACTCGTACAAGATAGGCATAAGAAGTTTGAATCATCTCCCAGTAGTCTCGATATTCAAGTATCTCACCGAGCTCTTTCAAGATTTCAACATGACAGCCCAGCTCTTCAAGTAATTCACGCTTTAGCGCGCTTTTTATAGCTTCGCCTTTATCAATACCGCCACCCGGTAACTTAAAGTATTTCTCGCTGCTGACGTACATGAGCCCAACTGCACCAAGATGATCTAACACTACTGCCCGTGCCGCCCTACGCCGAAAAAAGCTGCTTCTATTGTGCCTCGGTGTGTTCGGCTCAAAATCGCTATCCTGAACTGTTAAGAGTCTTTCCATTTTTTTATAGTAACAGATGAGGTGTGGAGGTGAGAGGTGGTGCGAAGGCTGTAATCATAGAAAGCATCAGTGTATAATTAATGCTGACATGAAGCAAAAAGATGCAGCGAAGCTGATAATCATGATCTTGTTACCACCTACCGTGGGCGCTCTTGGCTCACTTATAACCTTCAATGAAATTTCAGGGTGGTATGCTGAACTCACAAAGCCCGCTTTTAATCCGCCGAGCTGGTTATTTGGGCCAGTGTGGACTTTGCTTTATATCTTGATGGGCATTGCGGCTTTTTTGGTCTGGCGCCGACCCGGTGATCACGGATTGGCTTTAAGCGTCTTTGCGACGCAGTTAACATTGAATCTTGCATGGTCATTTATTTTTTTCGGAGCGCATTTATTGTTGGCAGCTTTTGTCGAGATACTACTACTCCTAGCGGTGATTATTTGGACGATAGTAGTCTTCGCGAGGATATCAAGAATTGCTGCTTGGTTATTGGTGCCTTATCTTTTATGGGTGTCATTTGCTACAGTTCTTACGGCCTCAATTTACTTTTTAAATAACTGATATGTACCATTCTCGTAAAAGTCGTCAAACATATAAAAGTTACCCAAAGGTGAAAGCCTGTTCGTTTTGCAACGAAAACGAGCTAGCGGTTATCATTAAGCAAACTCTACATGCTCGTGTTATTGAAAATAGAGTATCTTATGACCTGTGGGATTTACAAGGTGTTACTGATCATCTTATGGTATTGCCGAAACGTCACGTTAGTTCGCTTGCTGAGCTTAATGAAACCGAACGGCTTGATCTGATAAATCTCATTGCTGAATATGAGAGTAAAGGCTATAGTGTCTATGCCCGTGCGCCATTAAGCCCGACTCGCTCACAGCCGCACCAGCACACACATCTTATTAAAACTAACAAAAAGCTGGTGCGAGCCAGCTTTTATATCTCAAAACCGTATATATCGATAAAATTTTAGTCTTTGCGCTCAACGACAATTGTACATTCTGTGACGAGTGCTGCAATTGCACCAACAGCCGCCAAAACGGGGGCAAGCAGTGCTCCGACAAGGCCGATAGTGAGCGGGAGTTCTACTAATGTTTTGTTGTCTTTGTCTTTAATAATAATGCGGCGAATATTGCCTTCATTAACGAGCTGCTTAACCTTCGCCAATAACTCTTCGCCATTAACTTTGAATTCTTCTTTTTTAGCCATAATTGCTCCCTTTTTACTACTATTGAATATATAGATCATGTTACAATTAAGCAAATGCTTACGATAGATGATCACCAGTTTGAAACGTTAATAGCAACTGTTATGGATGAGTTGCCGTCAAAATATGCCGAAAATATGAACAACGTTGCTATTACCTGGGCCGAAGAACCAACGCTAGAACAACGTCAGAAAATGAAGCTACGATCGCATGAAACACTATTTGGCCTTTACGAAGGAATTCCACTGACGCAGCGCGGCGGGGGTTATAATTTGGTATTGCCAGATAAAATTACTATTTTTAAAATGCCAATTATTTCAGCAGTTTCATCGTTTGAGCAGCTTAAAGCACAAGTAAAGCACACACTGTGGCACGAGCTGGCGCACCATTTTGGGCTTGAACATGTGCATATTTATGAAGCTGAAGAAAGATACCGCCAAAAACAACAGTATGATTGATCTTTCACAAGATGTTTTAAGTGTCGCACCTAGGCTACTCGGCTATAATCTTTTAGTAATTGATGAAGATGGCCAACAAGCAGGTGGCAAAATAGTTGAAGTCGAGGCCTATATGGCAAGTGATGCAGCATCGCATAGCTATCGTGGTGAGACCAGGCGTACCACCGTTATGTTTCGCCCTGCTGGTGGAATTTATGTGTATTTTACCTACGGTATGCATATTTGCATGAATGTAGTGACAGGCAAAGAGGGTGAAGGCGAGGCGGTATTGGTTCGTGCATTGCAGCCAATAGTTGGGCTGGAATATATGTGGCCACGACGTTTTAACGAACCTCTACCAGATGAGCCACAGCACACAAAACTTGTTCAACTTACCAACGGGCCAGCTAAGTTAACCCAGGCCCTTGGCCTCACCATGCAAGATAACGGCATTCAACTGGGTGAAGGCAGAATAGAGTTGCGACCAGGTGATGAGCCGATTGTTGTCGCTCAAACAACCCGAATTGGTATTACAAAAGCAATCGATATGCCATGGCGATGGTATATCAAAGGTAACGAATGGGTTTCACGACGGTAGCGGTCGTATATTGTCACAAGCAACGATTCCAATAATTAAATATTTACATAACTTTTATGTATTGTCAAGTTCACTATAAACGGGTATAATATAGTTTATAGAGAAAGTTAATGCCCGATGGGGGCTTTATTTTTATGATTGAAAACATTACAGACCCGAAGAAAATTCGTAACATCGCAATTATTGCACACGTTGATCACGGCAAGACAACCTTGGTTGATGGCCTTTTGAAGCAATCGCATACATTTCGTGCCAACCAGGCCGAAATGAGCCAAGAGCTCATTATGGATAGTGGCGACCAAGAGCGTCAACGCGGCATTACTATTACGGCAAAAGTAACTGCAGTACAGCACGATGGTTACCGCATTAATATTATTGACACTCCAGGTCACGCCGATTTTAGTGGCGAGGTTGAACGTACGCTAAATATGGCCGATGGCTGCCTATTGATTGTCGATGCTCAAGAAGGCCCTATGCCACAAACAAAGTTCGTACTCGGCAAGGCCTTGGCAGCTGAGCTAAAGCCAGTGGTAATTATTAATAAGATCGATAAGCCCGGTAGCCGTATTAAAGAGGTTGAAGATGAGCTGGCTGATTTATTTTTAGAGCTTGCCGTACATGAAGATCAGTTGCACTATCCTGTTTATTATGCAATTGGTCGTGCCGGCAAAGCCTGGAAGACACCCCCTGAAAATTCTGAAGCACCAGCCGATCTCTCTGCTATTTTTGATGCAATTATTAACGATGTTCCGGCGCCAACGATTGAGCAAAATGGCCCATTTCAAATGCTGGTAACGGCACTTGCATCAGATAGTTTCAAGGGTAAATATGCTATCGGCCGTATTACACGAGGAACAGTAAAAACCGGTACTCAGGTGGTACTTTGTAAAAAAGACGGTACCACTTCAAAAGCAAAAGTCGAAGGTGTCTTTATGAGCCAAGGTGTCAGTAAGTCTGAAGTGGGCGAGGCTATTGCCGGTGATATCGTACAGTTAACGGGCATTGCCGATGCAAAAATTGGCGAAACAATCGCCGATGCCGAACGACCCGAGGCGCTGCCGATCATCGAGGTTGAGGCACCAACACTCAAGGTGTATCTTGGCCCCAATACGAGCCCGTTCAAGGGCTTAGAAGGTGAGTTTAACACTAGCCGCCAGATTGCCGATCGCTTGCATCGCGAGCTTGAGACGAATGTTGGCTTACGGGTTGAAGAAAGTAACATTGGCTTTTTGGTTAGTGGTCGTGGCGAGTTGCATTTAAGTGTGCTCATTGAGGCAATGCGTCGTGAAGGCTACGAGTTTGAAGTGGGCCGGCCTCAAGTGGTTACCAAAGAAGAAAACGGCCAAACGCTTGAGCCGATTGAAGAATTGATGATTGAAGTGCCAGCAGAATACGTTGGTGCGGTGCAGATGGAGCTGGGTGCACGGCGAGCCACTTTAAAAGAGCAGTTTGCGAGCCCGAAAGGTGTCACTAAATTGGTGTATGAGCTCCCGACTCGCGCACTGCTTGGGCTTCGCAATATTTTAATTACGCAAACCAAGGGTACGATTGTAATGAATAGTCTTATGGTCGGGTATCAGCCGCTTGGCTCGCAATTGCAGCAAAACCGCAATGGTGTATTGATTGCGTTTGAAACCGGTACTACAACCCCATATGCACTGCAAACAACCGAAGAACGGGGTACCTGTTTCGTGAGACCAGTTGTAAGGGTATATGCTGGTCAAATTGTTGGCCTCAATAAGCGGGGCGATGATATGGAAATAAATGTTTGTAAGGCGAAGCACTTAACAAATATGCGCAGCACTTCAAGCGATGGTGTGGTACAGCTTACTCCGCCGACAGTTCTTAGCCTTGAGCAATGCCTCGATTTCATTGAAAACGATGAGTTGCTTGAAGTAACCCCTAAAAATCTTCGCTTGCGTAAACGTGAGCTTGACCCAAATAAACGCAAACGGCAAAAAAACGCTCAATAAGCTTCTGCCATGGTCACTTCGCTTATGCTATAGTAACAGTATAGTATTAAGGAGGATCTTGTGAGAAAGCTTAAACTCATATTGGCGGCAGCACTCATATTGGCGGTGCCGTTGTTTGCGTTTGCCGGCACGGTGTATGCGGGCAACGTTAGAAGTGGCGACAATGTGACGGTAAAAAAGGGTGAGGTTATTGACCATACGCTTTTCATTGCCGGTAACAATGTTGAGGTGAATGGCGAGATCAAGGGTGATCTTTTTTGCGCTGGACAGAACGTAAATGTGAACGCAAAAGTTTCTGGCGATGTGCTCTGCGCTGGTATGAATGTTCGAGTTGAAGGAACGGTCGAAGGCGATGTGCGCCTCGCTGGCCAGAACATTACGTTGCTGGCCAAAGTTGCTCGCAATGCCTCACTTGCCGGGAACACTATTACGGCTGAAGCGGACAGTATGGTCGGCGGAGATCTTCAGGCCTTCGGCAGCATGACAACCTTAAGCGGCCAAGTTGTTCGAGATATCGATACTGCAGGAGAAAACGTTACAGTGAATGGTATGGTTGGTCGTAATGTTTCGGCTGCGGGCGAGAATTTTACGCTCGGCGGGGCTGCGAATATTGCTGGGAATGTCATTTACCAAAGCAATAACACATTACATCAAGCCGATGGTGCACAGGTGATTGGCGAGATATCTCGCGAGAAGCTGAGCCCTACCGGCCAAAATGAAACAGCAGATACTTTTGCCAGCAGCTTCATGTTCTTTTTGATGCTATTGATACTCTCGATGGCATTAGTTGCTCTGTTCCCGCGTCTGTTTACTGCAATCTCGGGGAATGCTTTTGAGAAGCCGGGTGTAACTGCATTGGTTGGGCTGGCGACGAATCTCTTTATGCCAATGCTTATTATCGGGAGCTTCGTTACTGTCGTCGGCGTGCTGCTTGGCATTGTCTTGCTGCTTGCCTGGATGGTGATTATGATGCTAAGCTGTACTTTCTTCGGATTTTATCTAGGCAGGTTAGCCTTAAGCCGAACGAATCAGCACCCGCTGCTTATAATGTTTGTGGGCGTTCTTATTGTAACGATACTGACGCTTATTCCGATTGTGAATGTTATTACTTACATTGCTGCAGTACTCTTTGGAACTGGCATGGTGATGCGTGAGTTGTTGCGTCGTACGCCAAAGCCAGTGTATGAGACTGGTGTTACTCATTTAAAAAAGAAGTAGTCAATCTAAAGAAGGAGTAGCCTATGCGCGCAGTTTGGAACGGTAAAGTGATAGCCGAAGCACCTCGCGAAAGTCTTATTTACATTGAAGGCAATTGGTACTTCCCCCCTGATAGCGTTAAGCATGAGTTTCTACGAAAGAGCGACACCCCTTATACTTGCCCCTGGAAGGGCAAGTGCCAATATTTTGACGTCGGCGAAGGTGACGATTGGGAAAAAGATGCAGCCTGGACATACCCTGAACCTCTAAAAAGTGCAATTGAAACTGTCAAAAAAGATTTTTCACATTATGTCGCTTTTTGGCGAGGCGTCTCGGTTGAAGAGTAGTAGATACTCTCGCCTAAAAAAGAAGCTGCGAATTACCGTGGCTTCTTTTTGCTTGGTGCTTACGCTTAGCTATACTAGTGAGTAATGTGGTACCAGAAAACCCCAGAAGCAACCTTATTGGCACTGAAAACAGCGCGTGACGGTTTAGCACAGTTTGAGGCTGAGACGCGCTTGGGCCGTTATGGTTTGAATACCTTAAAACTTCGTGGTGAGCCGTGGTGGCAGAAGGCAACGGAACCATTCAAAAGCATATTTGTGGCTGTTTTGCTTGGTGCTGCGGTGCTTAGTGCTATAAAAGCTGAATTCCTCGACGCTTCGATTGTGCTTGTTATTGTGGTAGTGAATGCTGTTATTTTTTATGTGCAGCAGCTTTCGGCTTCAAGAGTATTGCGCGCTCTAAGGCGTCATGATGCTTTAGAGGTGCAGGTTTTGCGTGACAAAGCGTTGCGATCATTAGAGGCTGAACAGCTTGTACCTGGCGATATTGTGTTATTGAGCGAAGGGCAAAAAGTAGCGGCCGATGCTAGGCTGGTATATTCAAATAATCTTCGAGCAAACGAAGCGATACTTACTGGTGAGTCGGCACCGGTCGTAAAACATACAGGCAGCTTAAAGGGCAAGAAAGAAGTTTTTGAGCAATCAAACATGTTATTTCAGGGAACATTTGTGGTCTCGGGCGAGGCAACGGCAGTAGTAGTGGCCACTGGCAATGATACCGAATTTGGTCATATTGCCGAGCTAGCTGAATCGGCTCACCAAGAGAGCCCGGCTCAAAAAAAGATTGACGTATTTATTTCGCGGCTCATTGCAGCTATTGGCGGTGTAAGTATCATGGTGCTCGCCTTGGCGCTTTACCGTGACATTGCCCTGGCCGACGCTCTCAAGTTTGCTATTTCGTTAGCAGTTTCAGCAGTGCCCGAAGGTTTGCCGGTGGCGATCTCGGTCATTTTGATAGTAGGGATGCATCGGCTGGCCAAGCGGCGTGCACTGGTTCATTCAATGGCGGCGATTGAGAACATCGGTATCGTGACAGCAATTGCAACCGACAAGACGGGCACACTCACCAAGAATAGACTGACTGTTCAAGCAGTGTGGCAGCCCAGAAAAACTCGCCACATCACACAACAGTTATTCTTGGCAGCCAATCGGGCGAACAATGGAGTCGGCGACCCGCTTGATACTGCGCTGCTAGAGTACGCTCATAAAGAAGCCATCACTCATCCGGCAGGCCGCACCTTGAGTGCAAAATTACCGTTCGATCAAAAGCTGGCCATGAGCGGTAATGTCTGGCAAGAGGGTGAAGTATACGAGGTGCTGCTAAAAGGCGCACCAGAGCATATAATACGGCGGTCAAAGCTTACCACTACCGAGCATGGTGCTATTGAAGCAAAGCTGCATGAGCTAACGGCAGAAGGGCTTCGCGTGTTGGCCGTGGCGCGGGTAGCGCCGTTGTTAAAGCCGATTCGCCAGATAGCAGATATTCCCGGTAAAGACCTGAAATTTATTGGTTTGGTGGCGGTGGCCGACATTTTACGCCCCGATGCCGCTTCATCAATCGTCGCTGCCGAAGCTGCGGGAGTGAGCGTTTGTATGATTACAGGTGATCACGTTGAAACGGCGTTTGCAATTGGTAAGCAGCTTGGGTTTGTAGAGAATCGTGACCAAGTGCTTGACTGCCGGGCACTTCAAGCAGTGGGCGACAAAAAGCTAGAAGAATTAGTGGCCCAAACACGTGTTTTTGCAAGAGTTTTGCCAGAACATAAGTTTCGAATTTTAAATGTGCTTCAAAAACAGCATATCGTAGCCATGACTGGCGACGGCGTGAATGATGTGCCGGCGCTGGCCAATGCACATATCGGCATTGCGATGGGAAGTGGCTCGCAAATTGCCAAAGAATCGGCCGATATCGTGCTTTTAAACGACAGTTTTCGCACTATTGTCGAAGCAATTCGCGGTGGGCGGGTTATTTTTGATAACATTCGGCGCATGTTGTTTTATTTGCTTGCAACAAGTTTGGGCGAAGTGCTCACCATGGCAGGTGCGCTCATTATTGGCCTGCCACTACCAGTTGTAGCGGTGCAGATATTATGGATCAACCTTGTTACCGACACATTTTTAGTCATTCCACTTGGCCTTGAGCCCGCTGAAGAAGATGTTATGAAGCGACCACCACGCAAAAAAACACAACCAATTCTTGACAAGCATCTTATTTGGCGGCTAGCACTTGTTGGGGTTGGTATGGCAAGTGTTTCTCTCATGGTCTTTTGGTATTTCTTAGAACATCATGGGTTGGCATATGCCCAAACAATTACATTTAGCACATTAGTGGTAATGCAATGGGCAAATGCTTTTAATGCCCGCAGCGAATGGCAGTCGCTTTTTAAACGTTTAACACAGCATAACGGCAAATTCTATATTGGTTTGATAGGTGCAATGATACTTCAGGCATTAGCTGTTTTCGGCCCAGTGGGGTCAATGCTGCATACTATGCCTGTGAGCTTGGCCGATGTTGGCTCGGCTGCTATCATTGGCACAGTAGTGGTGATTTGCATAGGCGAGGCGCACAAGTGGTATGGCCGCCGTTGGGCGAGACCGGGCAGAAATAGCAAGGAGCAGCATGATAGAAGTAAAAAATATCACTAAAACCTATGGCAAAAAACAAAATACCTTTCAGGCTTTAGAAAATGTTAGCTTTTCAATTCCTAATGGCGCAAGCGTAGCAATTATTGGGAAGTCTGGTTCGGGTAAGTCAACACTAATGCATGCGATGAGTGGGCTCGATCGGCCTGAGCAAGGCCAGGTGACTATCAACGGCCAAGATATTTTAAAATTGAAGCAACATGCGGTGGATAACTTTCGTTCGCAAACAATTGGATTCATTTTTCAAGCATTTTTTGTGCAAGGTAATGAAAGCTGTTTTGATAACGTTAGCTTGCCACTTGAAATAGCCGAAGTAGCGCGTTCAAAACGTAAGCCTATGGTTGAAACGGCACTGGCGAGTGTTGAATTGGCCGATAAAATAAAACAAAAAGCTAAGAATCTCTCTGGTGGTCAAAAGCAGCGCCTGGCAATTGCGCGGGCAATTGTTAATAGCCCTGCTGTTATTTTTGCCGATGAACCAACCGGTAATCTCGATTCCACTACGGGTGCATTGATTGAAGATTTGCTTTTTAGTTACAACAAAAAAGCTGGCACAACCTTAATTATTGTCACGCACGACGAAGATTTAGCCGCCAAATGCAGTATGCGTATTTATATTAAAGATGGCCGAGTAGAACGTGTTGAAAGTGCAGCCACGAAGGAGAAGAAGTCATGAAAATGCTCGATATTACTCGCCGTGCCGCTCGTAGCTTGACGCAAGCAAAGGCGCGAACCTTTCTTACTGCGCTTGCTATTGCCGTTGGTGCTTTCACTCTTACACTTTCACTTGCCGTCGGTGAGGGTGCCCGGCAATACGCCGATAAGTTAATCGCCAGCAATACCGACAAAGCCGGGCTGATTATTGCCAAGGATGGCAAGCTCTTCGGCGCTGACACGAGCAGTTTTTCAGAGCCGCAAGAATATGACGAAAATGCGCGACAGCAAGAGGGTATAAGTATTAAATTATTGACTGATGACGACATTGCAAAACTTGCGAGTAATCAAAATATTGAATCAGTACGGCCACAGTATACTATTAATCCGCAGTTTCTTACCCGCGAAGGTCAGAAAAAATATAGTGCCGAAATTCAAGCCTACAGCCCTGGTTTGAGGCCAGAAATGGAAGCCGGTAGCCTACCGGCAACTGGCGACATTGCGGAGGGCGCAGTACTCTTGCCCGACAGTTTTCTGACGGCGCTTGGTTTTTCAAATGCCAGTGCGGCACTCAATCAGAATATGACGGTGCAGTTACAGCGCAGGGCTACGCTAAGTGCCGAAAAGATTCAAGAACTCATTCAAACACAAGGTCTGCGGGCGGTCGGCAGCTTGCCGCAGGTTGAAACCTGGCAAATCACATTCAAAATCATTGGTATTACTAGAAAACCAGCTACCGCTCTAGCGGCTACTCCAACTCTGCAGGTTTCACAAAATGATGCCCGCGAAATGGCCGAATATACCACCGCTGGCACTGAAAATTATCATAAATATATGATTGCGAATGCACGAGTGAAAGGTGGTGAGAATGATCCGGCAAAAGTGCAATTAACCAAAGAGCAGCTACGCCAACAAGGCTACAATGTACAAAGCGCTGAAGACGTGCAAAAACTACTGTTTCAAATTGTGAATATTCTACAATCAATTGTGGTTGGTTTTGGTGTTATTGCGCTGATTGCTTCGGTATTCGGCATTATTAATACCCAGTACATTAGTGTCTTAGAGCGAACGCAGCAAATCGGCCTCATGAAGGCGCTAGGCATGCGGCGCTTTGATGTTGGTAGTTTGTTCCGGTTTGAAGCTGCCTGGATTGGTTTGCTCGGTGGTGTCATTGGTGCTGCTCTGGCGTATGCGGTTGGTATGGTCGCCAACCCCTGGATTACCAACGCATTGGCACTTGGCGAGGGTAATTATTTGCTTGTCTTTCAGATTATGCCAGTCATCGTCCTTATTGTTGGCTTAATGCTGGTTGCAATGATTGCCGGACTTTTACCAGCTCGTAAGGCTGCTAAACTCGACCCAATCGAAGCTTTAAGAACTGAATAAAAGGGGGACTATGGAGACGGCATACTTCGCCGGCGGGTGTTTCTGGGGTGTGCAACATTACTTTGATCAAATGCCAGGGGTGGTGAGCACTGAGGCTGGCTATATGGGCGGGCACGTGAGCCATCCAACCTATGAACAAGTTTGTACGCACACCACAGGCCATGCCGAAACGGTAAAAATCGAATTTGACTCGAAGCAGGTAAGTTACGAAACGCTGGTGCGCCAATTTTTCCGCATGCATAACCCCACCCAACGTAATCGGCAGGGGTCTGATGTGGGTGATAACTATCGAAGTGCTATTTTCTATAATTCTCGGCAGCAAAAACAGATTGCTAAAGTAGTTATTGACGAGCTGAATACCACTAATTTTAATGGCAAAATCGTTACCGAACTTGCCGAAGCTGGCGACTGGTGGTCGGCCGAAGCTTACCATCAGAAATACGCCGAGCGTACCGGCCAGGGCATGTGCCACATTGCTTACGCACCGATCGAAAACAGCTAGAAGTTTTAGGTGAGGCTTGGTTCTAGAGTGACCCTTTCGCCACCAATGTTTTTTGTAAAATAACTGTCGTGGCTCACATAAAGCAGCGCGCCATGGTATTGGGTGAGGGCAGTCTCGAGCTCTTCAATAGAAGGTAGGTCAAGGTGGTTGGTTGGCTCATCTAAAATAAGCAAATTAGGGTTATTTGAGAGCATTTTAATAATTTGTAGCCGTGCTTTTTGGCCTCCGCTGAGCATACTCACCTTTAATTCACCATCTTGATACGGATCGAATAAATAGTCGCCCATGAGTTGCATAGCCTTTTCGTTATTGATAGGTAGTTTTTGCTCTAGATAGATATGTTCAATCGCATCTTTTAACGGCATTTCGAGCATAGCGCCGCCCACTTCTTGCTCATAGACACTCAATCGCAGCTGCCGGTCGGTGAAAATAGTGCCGCCTCGGTACGTTGCTGACCGTCGATTATACGCTGCATCTATAATTGCTTTCACAAGTGTTGTTTTGCCGACGCCATTACGGCCAACGAGTTGCAATCGGTCGCCGTGACGTAAGGTAAAACTAATAGGCTTAAAGAGCGGTTGCTCGCCGTAGCTCAGTTGAATTTCTTCAATATTCAATAGCTCGCGTTCACGTTCGATTGTTTTTTGAGTGCGAATAATAACATTTTTGGCTTTGTATTTCTCGTAATGCTCACTGGCGGCTTTTTTGAGTGTGCCGGCCGACTCGCGATCGATCCAGAAACTCGGTTTTTCAATTATTTCAAGCTTTGCGAGCTCTGCTGTTGCTTGATTCTCGCGGTGCTTAAACTGCTTGATGGTGTCGGGGTCGCGGGCTTTTTCTTTCAAGCGCCGAAACTGTACGATTTTAGCTTTTAAGTTAATAATCTGTCGGCCAACAACCTCAAAATCGTGCATCTTTGTTGTAGTTGAAACGGCGTTTTGTTTCAGATAGGCTGTGTAATTACCTTTAAAACTAAAAGCCTTACCGTCTTTTATTTCGATGATGCGATCAACATATTCAAGCACATCGCGGTCATGACTAATCACGACAACACTATGTTTCACCGCTTTCAGCCAGCCGATGAAGGTGTTCTTGGCCACGTAATCCATATGGTTGGTTGGCTCATCAATTAAGGCAAGGTCAGCGTCTGAATGCTCTACCCGCACCAGCTCAACAAACCGTTTTTGACCACCCGAAAGCCGGCCCAGCGGTGCGCGGGCCATTTCTTCATTAATTTGATAATCGGCCAAGCTTTGCAGTAATGTATCTTCAATATTGTAATAACCAAGGCTTGAAAAATGCTCGAGCGCATTTGAATATATCTCGATTTTACGCAAGTTATCACCCATTATTTCGGGGTAGGTGTCGATGATGTGCTTTAAGTTTTTGTAATCAGGCAGGTTCTCGATGATATAATTGAGCGCCGAAAGCTCGGCAACATCATGGTGTTCTTGCGCCGTACTAACGACTCGTGTGCTATTGCGCCACTGAATGGAACCTTCAAAATCATTATCTTCGTTCGTCAGCAACCGAAATAATGTCGTTTTGCCGACGCCGTTACGGCCAATAATCGCTATTTTCTCTCTGGCCTCGACACTAAAAGAAAGGCTGGTAAACAGCTCTTTGCCGCCAATTGTTTTGTGCTCAATATTAACAGTTAATAACATATATTCTCTCGTTTGTTTATAGGAAGTTAGGGTATGCGAAAAAACAAGTTTAGCATCCTGAAAGGCGAAGGTGGCTACATTGTTTAGTAAATAAGCCGAGCATAGTTAACAGTTTAACACACAGAGTCTCCTCAAAAGAGGGTTTTTCTGCTTAAATAAGAGACATGTTAGATATCCGTTTTATTCGCGACAATGCTAAGCATGTGCAGGAAGCCAGCCAGCAAAAGGGCTACCAAGTAGATATTACCCATTTATTGCAACTTGACGATGAGCGCCGTGAGGTGCTTGCTAAAGTTGAATCGCTTCGTCAAAAACGGAACGACATTGCCTCGCGGATAAAAGGTGGCAAACCCGAACCGACAGTTATTGAAGAGGGCAAAAAGCTTAAAACTGAGCTGGCTGAACAAGAAGATCGTTTGCGTGTGCTTGAAGAAGAATATCTCACTTCTCTTAAAAAAGTGCCAAACATGCCAATGGATGACGTGCCTATTGGTACGAGCGAAAACGAGAATGTTATTGCAAAAACCTGGGGTGAGATTCCAAAGTTTGACTTTGAACCAAAAAACCACTGGGAAATTGCCGAGAAACGCGATTGGATCGACAAAGAACGAGCCGCCAAAGTAGCCGGCGCTCGTTTTGCCTATATTAAAGGTGATTTGGCGCTTCTTTGGATGGCATTGGTGCAGTTTGGCTTTAATGTTCTGACAAGCGAAGAGACACTCAAGAAAATTATTGCCGATGCGGGGCTGCTTAATGTCTCAAGCAAGCCATTCGTACCAGTATTGCCACCGCTCATGATCCGTACCGAACCATACGACATGATGGATCGTCTTGAGCCGCGTGACGACCGCTACAAAATTGAGGGTGATGAACTGTGGTTGCAGGGCAGTGCTGAGCATGTGCTCGGTAGTATGCACATGCAAGAGATTTTATCGGAAGCAGATTTACCACTCCGCTATGTAGGTTACGCCACCAGTTTTCGTCAAGAAGCCGGCACTTACGGCAAAGATACTGAAGGCATCTTCAGAATGCACCAGTTCGACAAAATGGAAATGGAGAGCCTAACGATTCCCGGGCAATCATTCGAAGAGCACTTGTTTATGGTGGCGATTCAAGAATATTTAATGCAGCAGCTTGAGCTGCCATATCAGGTGCTGCAAAAATGCACTGCCGATATTGGTAAGCCAAATGCTCGTGGTATTGATATTGAGACATGGTTGCCTGGCCAAAATAATTATCGCGAAACTCACACGGCTGATTACATGACGGATTATCAAGCGCGTCGGCTGCAAACCCGCTTTCGTGATACTAAGGGTAACCTTGGGCTTGTGCACACCAACGATGCGACTGCTTTTGCGCAGCGACCTTTGATTGCGATTATTGAAAATTACCAGAATAAAGACGGTACCGTGCGGGTACCACGTGTTCTTCAGCCTTATCTCGGTAGTCGTCATACTATTTAGCGGCTGATTTTGAGCCTCGTGCTTTTGGGTAGACTTCTTTGTTATAATAAGGCTATGATAAAACGCATTGACATTACCGGGATCAACATTGAATTAAAAGCTGATATCAAGAAGTATGTTCGGCGGAAAATTGGCCGGCTTGACCGGTTTGTGCCTCGCCACGCACGCGAAAGTCTGCACGCCGAAGTTATTTTAAAAGAGGCGAACGAAAAGCATGGCAATAAATACGAATGCGAAATAAAAGTCCATGTGCCCGATGAGTTGCTCGTAGTGAAAGACAGTACTATGAATATATTTGCGGCTGTCGATATTGTTGAGCAGAAGCTTAAAAATGTTATGCGTAAATATAAAGAACAGCGCACTGACCATGGGCGAGGTATTCTGAGCCGCCTGCGACGTCGGCCAAGCCTAGCGAGCGAAGATGAGCTCGCGGTTGAATAACTCTTACTTTCTTGCCCTTGCTACGCTATACTATCAGAAGATGTTAACCGCTCGAGAAATAAAGCGGCTGAGTAGGGAGTGTATGAATGAATCGTCATAAGGTTTTAACGAAGGTGTTTGGTGATCCGCAGTTGCGGATTATTAAGCGGTTTAAAAAGCGCGTAGTAGAGGTTAATAAGCTGGCTGATACTTATAAAAGTATGAAAGACGGCGAGCTAAAAAAACAAACCGAAGTTTTAAAAGAAAAACTACAAAAAAAGGGCGGTTCGCTCGATAAGATATTACCCGAAGCCTTCGCGATTGTACGTGAAGCAGCCGACCGTAAGCTCAAAATGCGCCATTTTGACGTGCAGCTGATTGGTGGCATGGCCCTACACGAGGGCAATGTTGCCGAAATGAAAACCGGTGAAGGCAAAACCCTAGTGGCAACCCTGCCTGTCTATTTGAATGCGCTCGAGAGCAAAGGTGTGCATGTGGTGACGGTAAATGATTATTTGGCACAGCGCGATGCTGGCTGGATGGGTGAAATATATCACTTCTTGGGCTTGTCGGTCGGTGTTATCATTGCTGAACAATCATTTTTATTTGACCCAAAGTTTGATAACGATACTCATACCGACCCACGCATGCGTAAACTGCGCCCCGCTACCCGTAAAGAAGCCTATGCCGCCGATATTACCTACGGCACAAACAATGAATTCGGGTTTGACTACCTTCGTGACAATATGGTGAACGAAGTCGACCTGCTTCGTCAGCGTGGTCTTCACTTTGCGATTGTTGATGAAGTTGACTCAATTCTCATTGACGAAGCTCGCACGCCCCTGATTATCTCAGCACCGGCCATGGAAAGCGCCGAAGGCTACCAGCTATTTGCAGGTGTCGCTAAAAAACTCAAAGAAGAAGATTACATTCTTGACGAAAAGCATAAGGCCGTAAGCCTCAGTGAAAGCGGTGTTGAAAAAGTACAGAAACAGCTTGGCATTAATAATCTTTATAGCCCCGAAAATGTTCGCATGGTTTACCACATAGATCAATCACTGAAGGCGCAAGCTCTCTTTAAGCGCGACAAAGATTACGTAGTAACAAGCGAGGGCGAAGTTATTATCGTCGATGAATTTACCGGCCGCTTAATGCATGGCCGCCGCTATAACGAAGGGTTGCACCAGGCGCTTGAAGCAAAAGAAAGCGTACCAATTCAGCAAGAGAGCATGACCCTGGCGACTATTTCATTTCAAAACTACTTCCGCTTATATAAAAAGCTCTCGGGCATGACCGGAACTGCTTTTACTGAAGCTGAAGAATTTCACCAGATTTATGAGCTCGATGTTGTGCAGGTGCCGGCCAACAAGCCAGTTATTCGCGAAGATAAAACCGATATCATCTTTAAAACCGAGGCGGCAAAGTTTAAAGCCATTGCTGAAACGGTCAAAGAGCTTCAAACGCAGGGCCGCCCGGTTTTGATCGGCTCAGCCTCTATTCAAAAGAACGAAATGCTGAGCCGCACTCTGACGCAGGCCGGAGTGAAGCACGAGACATTGAACGCCAAAAATAACGAACGCGAGGCGGCCATCGTTGCTAATGCCGGGCAAGTTGGTGCCGTCACCCTTGCTACTAACATTGCTGGCCGCGGTACCGACATTGTGCTCGACAAAAAGGCTAAAGAACTTGGTGGCTTAGTAGTGATTGGCTCTGAGCGGCATGAGGCGCGGCGTATCGATAACCAGCTACGTGGTCGCGGTGGTCGTCAGGGTGATCCGGGTATGAGCCAGTTCTATGTATCAACCGAAGATGATTTAATGCGCATCTTTCAAGGTGAACGCCTGGCTGGCGTCATGGAGACACTCCGTGTGCCAGACGACATGCCAATCCAGAACAAAACAATTTCCAAAATGCTTGAAGGTGCTCAAAAACGGGTTGAAGGCTATAACTACGACATTCGTAAGAACGTTGTACAATACGACAACGTTATCAATCGGCACCGCAAAGCCATTTATACGATTCGCCGGCAGGTATTGACCACTGAAGATGTTTCGTCGCGTATCTATGAGCTCATACACCAAGAAGCCGAGATGCTCACGGCCGAAGGGCCAAAGCGTAATAAGAATTTTGCCGAAGCTTTCGAATCAACCATTCCGCTCGAAGCCAAGCAAATTGAAGAGTTAGCCAAGAACACCAAGCCAAAAGAGCGAGCTAAAGAGGCATTCAAGTTGGCCGAAAAACTCTATAAAACACGCGAAAAACGTTTTGGCCTAGAAATTATGCGCAAAATTGAGCGAGAAGTGTATCTACAGGTGCTTGACACCCTTTGGATGCAGCATCTTGAGAACATGGATCACTTGCGAAGCGGAATTCACTGGCGAAGTGTTGGTCAGCGCGATCCGTTGGTTGAGTATCGTCAAGAATCACAGCGCTTGTTTGATCGCCTGCAAGAAACACTACGCACTGAAGTTGTGCGAGCGCTTTATCATATTACCGAAAGTGACCTTGGTATGGCTAAAGACGAATCATTTGACACTGCGCTTACAAAAGCGGCTGAACACTCTGTTGAAAAAGGTGTTAACGACATTACTTCGGGTAATCCTGATGTCGAGTTCGAAGCTAAAAAACCAGCTAAGGCCAAAAAAGCGAAAGCTACCGTGCATGATAAGCGTAAAAAAGAACGCAAAAATAAGAAAAAAGCGCGCCGAAAATAAAGCCATTGAGGCAGCAAGTCGTTGCATAAAGGTGGGTGCTCAAAACTGAACACTTAATCTCTAAGACGGCTGGTTTTATACCCACGGTAATGGCATAATGTATGCCAGTTGACTGTTTAATCTGAAGAAGGAAGACCCTTGAAACATACTGTCTATGAGTTGAAGCTAAAAAATGGTGCGAAAGGCTTGCTTATTGATGTACCAGGCGCAACCACACTGAGTGCGCAAGTGCATTTTCGGGCCGGAAACCGCTATACTGCCAGCAAAGATATTAACGAAACCGCTCATATAATGGAGCACATGGCGTTTGGCGCGAACGATAAGTTCAAAAGTGCCCACGCTTTTCAAGAAGAACTCAGCAAGAACGGTGCTTATTTTAACGCTAGTACTTATGATGTTGCAATGAATTATGTCGTTGTCTGTGCTGACTTCGAATGGGATCGCGTGCTTGACATGCTTGAACTAGCACTTACCAAACCACATTTTAAGCAAAATGAATTTGAAGCCGAAAGTGGGAATGTTCGGAACGAGCTCACCGGTATGCTGAATCGTCATGGTGTTATTTTGTGGCCTCGGCTTGAACGGGCCATCGGCATTGATACCGTTGAGTTTGCCGATTCGCTGGCGACTGTTGCAAATATTCAGCTGAAAGATATCAAAGCTCATTATAAACGAACCCATACACTTCATAATATGCGTTTTGTGGTGGCCGGTGCATTAAATGAAAAACGTCGAGCTGAAATTAAGCATTTTTTTGAAAAATGGGATCTACCAAAAGGCGAGCGACTTGCATATCCGAGAGACACTATTCATGGAGCAGCGCCTTTCTTTGTTCGCCGCAAAGATGCCGAGAATATTCAGTTTGCGTGGGCGACATCGATTCAAAAAGAGCTGGCCGATGACGATTATCGTGCCATGGATATGCTTAACCATATATTAACGGGTACACTTTATTCACGAATTTTGGGCAAGGCTCGTCAGCAAGGCCTGGCCTACGGCATGGGCTCAGATATTGATTTTGGCCGCGACATGACAAGCTGGCAATTTAGCGCCGAAGTTAATATCGACACTGTTGAGCCACTTTTTGACATTATTGTTTCTGAAGTAAAGGCTGTGCTCAACGGTAAGTTGAGAGCCGAAGAACTCGATGCCGCTAAACAATATGCACTCGGCCGTGTGCAAATGCGTTACCAAACAGCCGATCAAGTTGCTGGCTGGTACGCTGGCCGTTATTTCTATGACGACTATGTGAAAGACTTCTCGGCTATCCAAAAGAATATTAACGCCGTCACAAAAACTCACATGATCGACATTGCTCGCCGCATTATGGCAGATAAGCAGTGGGCGCTCGGTGCAATCGGTAAGGGTGACATAAAATTAGTGCGTCGTCTGGCCGATAAGCTCTCAGTGCTATACTAGTAGCATGAAGGTTGCCATTCTCGGGTTTGGAATTGAAGGCGAGGCCACGCTTCGTTACTTTCATGAAAAAAATGCTGATATTACTGTTTTTGACGAAGCAAAGACAGTAAAAGAAAAGCTGCCGCCGGGCGTACACTTTAATCATGTCAAAAACGGCCAGTTTAAGGCCGATGGCTTTGACGTAGTTGTACGGGGGCCGGCCATTCATCCTAATCGTGTAGTGGCAAACGGTAAGCTTACATCGGCAACTGCGCTCTTTTTTGAAGATTGCAGAGCGCCCATTATTGGCGTCACCGGCAGTAAAGGGAAGGGCACAACCAGCTCACTCATTTTTGAAATGTTAACTCGGGCAGGCGTGCGAGCCCATTTGGTAGGGAATATTGGCATAGCCGCCCTCGACATATTGCCAGACATTCGACCTTCAGACGTCGTCGTTTTTGAGCTTAGTAGCTTTCAGTTGTGGGACATGCACACCTCACCACATATAGCAGTAGTGCTCATGATTGAGCCCGATCATTTAGACGTTCACCAGGATATGCAAGAATATATAACTGCAAAGGCAAACATTACTCGATGGCAAAAAAAGCATGACATTGCGATATTCCTGCCAGAAAACGAGCCTTCAGTAGCAATCGCTCAGCAGTCAAAAGGCACGAGGCTTGGCTACGGTAAGCCACCTGCAGCATATGTGAAGAACAGCCAATTTATTATAAATGAACAATTTATTTGTTCAATAAATGATCTGTTGCTTCCCGGAAAACATAATGTATTGAATACTTGTGCGGCCATTACAGCAGCTTGGCAATATACTCAAGATGTAACGGCTTTAGCCGAAGCTCTGCAAGAATTTAGTGGTTTAGAGCATCGTTTAAAGTTTGTAGCTGAAAAGCATGGTGTGAAGTATTACGACGACAGCATTGCTACTACGCCTGGCTCGGCGATTGCAGCCGTAAAGGCCTTCGACCAGCCAAAAGTCCTTATACTCGGCGGCTCCTCAAAAGGGGCTGACTTTGGTGAGCTCGCCAATACATTAACTAATGCCGATATGCGTCGAGTGCTGCTTATTGGCGATGAAGCGCCTCGAATTGCCGAAGCGCTTGAAGCGGTTGGTTTTGCAAACTACGATAATCTTGAATCCATGCGTATGCCAGAGATTATCGAGTTGGCTGCCGACATTGCACAACCAGCTGATATCGTTATCTTAAGTCCGGCCTGTGCCAGCTTTGGCATGTTTGAAAACTATAAAGATCGTGGCAACCAATTTATTGCGGCCGTTCATGCCCTGTAAAATTATGTGCCCCGCGCCATAAACATACGGGGCACATAAGGGGTGTTCTGCGTGCTGTTGTTTAGGGCGGGGCGAAGGCTAGAAGATGTTGTCTATATTTTTGAACGGGGCGAGTTGACCTCCTCGATACAGGCCACGGAGATGCAGATACATCAATAGCGAGGCGATGGTCTTCTCGTCGGGTGCTCTATCGTCTGCCGCTTGGTAGGCAAAAGCCTTGTCAAGCCGAATGACGTGCGACGTAGTCCGTTCGCCCTCATGCTGAAGGCCGGCAACTCTACCGTGCAGAGCCTTAATGGCCGCCGGGCTCACTTTGGCCTTTGTGACGTAGTGCGTAACGTATTCGTCAATACCACCTGGCGACACCGTAAAAGGTCGCTCGCTGCCAGTAAGAAGTGCTCCCATGTTGACGAGCGGAGACCATGCAAGCTCGACACCTTCTGTATTAAGCTCTTCGTTCAGCTCGTTGAGGGCTGTTGACTTAAAATCGGCCTCTTCAACTGAGCCGGAGGGGTTCGACAGATTGATTTCAGCAATTGGCATTCGCCACTGCCCAACGAAGATTACCCATAGATTGGTGCCGTCATCGAGCAATGCTAGTACATCAACCGTGTGCCCGCGCAGCATAGGGAATACATGCTGAGCAGTACCACTAGGATCGGTGCCGCGCACCTCCATTTGCAGGCGGCGAACACCACCATCCCACCGCATTAATGCGAACACGTACCGTCGTCCAGTCAGAAAGCTTCTCTTGCCATTCGCAGAAAAGCTTCGAGCGCAACGCTGCCCGGTATAGCTTTCTAGGTATACCCCATGCTTTTCTAACCTTGATCGCTGAGGCCATTTCTCTCCTTCGAGTTGGTTGACATCTCTCTAGTTTCGGAAAACCGAATAGTGTCATTGTAGCATTATTAATTGAGGGTGGTTTTTGTAGTAAAAATTGTATTAAACATTGAACACCCGTCTTTTAATAGCTACCATAAGCACTATGATTACTCCACAATTACCCCCGCAGGCAAATCCGCAGAATCCGATCGAGAATATACAACTAAACATGTCAAAAGTTGACGAATCAGCGCTGCAACATAGCGGCGAATCATCAGTTATTGCAAAATTAATCCTTCGCTATTTGACACAGCGTACAATTAACGAGAATGAAGCCAAGCAAATACTAACTGGTGTCACACTCTATGACATGCGGTCGGGCCAGGGTATTTTACAACACAACGAAAATACCGAGCACTTCGCAGCGAGTGTCAACAAGCTTCCCGTTACAATGCTGACACTTGAAGAGCTGCGCGCCGGCCGCATATCGCTAAACACTGTTCTGACGTGGCAAGAAAGTGATCGTCGTGCCGGTGCCGGCACACTTGATGTGGCTGGTGGGCCCCTGAGTGCTACTGTCGGTGAAGTAATTACCGACTTATTGACTCGCTCAGGTAACACTGCGGTGAGGATTTTGGTGAACGGAGTGCTTCATGGCGCCGCCGCAACAAATAATCGTTTAGCAATGGTTCCTGAACTTGAGCATACCCGTTTGATCGTACTCGATAGCAACCGCTTCTATCTGGGCAATACGACATCAAAAGAGGCTATGTTTGTCATGCGTCAACTTATGAGTAACCAAGATGCATTTGGTAGCTATGTTAAGCAAGCGCTTGTGAATAATATCTATAGTGACATTGGCGTAAAAAGCCAGCTTGCTGGTAACGATTTTATTGTGCTGGTGAATAAGATTGGCCAGTTGAATGATCCAGATGGCGATAATCGCCACGATGTCGGGGTTGTCTATAACACACGCACTCACAAGTCGTATGGTTTTTCATACCTTACTACTTCGCCTTCAGGTGCTGGTGTTACACAAGCTGCCGAGCAGTCTTTGAGAGATATGGGGCGCTATATGCTGCGCTTTAGCGGTGATTGGCCAGCACACACCCAAAGCGCGCCTCATATGCTTCGCCAAGCTCCGGCCCAGCCCGAGCAGGGCAAGCTGCTTTACTAGAGGTGTTGCACTGTCGGTCTCTATCGTATTCTGTTAAGATTGAACTGTGAGTGATTTATCAAAACGTGCGGGTGATCTCGCTGAAGCCACCCACGAGGCAGTAGTAAGCCTCAAGATCGACCAACTTGAACGCGACAAAAACGTGCTTGAAGCAGATTTGGCTCGCCCTGAAATATGGGCCGATGCAGCTACGGCCAGTGAAAAATCACAAAAATTGGCTCAGTTGATTCAGCGGATGCAGCCATGGCGTGAACTCGAAAAGAAGGCCCGTGACATAGTAGAGCTACTCGAACTGAGCGATGCAACACTTGAAGGTGAATTGAGCGATCAGCTCAAAGCAGCCGAGCAAGCCTATCAACAATTGCGCCACGAACTTTTATTTAACGGCTCTTATGATGACCACGACGCCATCGTAAGCCTTCACGCTGGTGCCGGTGGTGTTGATGCCATGGATTGGGCGGCAATGCTACTTCGGATGTACACTCGCTGGGCTGAGGCGAACGACATGAAAGCCGAACTACTTGACCAATCAAGCGGTGAAGAGGCGGGTATTAAAAGCGCCACACTGAGCATTAAAGGCAGTTATGCCTACGGCAAGCTCCGTGGTGAACACGGCGTGCATCGTTTAGTGCGGTTAAGCCCGTTCAACGCCGACAATCTGCGTCAAACCAGTTTTGCTATGGTTGAAGTGCTGCCCGAAATTGATTCACCCGAAGAGGTAACGATTGACGAAAAAGAGCTTAAAATCGATGTTTATCGCGCCAGTGGCCACGGTGGTCAGAGCGTCAACACCACCGATTCGGCGGTACGCATTACGCATCTGCCAACTGGCATTGTTGTGGCGATTCAAAACGAACGTTCACAGCTGCAAAATAAGGCCACAGCTATGAGTATTTTACGTTCAAAATTAGCTCAATTGCAGCTTGAACAGCACGCGGCTAGTCTGGCTGAAATCAAAGGGCCAACCAAAGAGGCAGCCTGGGGGAACCAAATTCGTAATTATGTACTGCACCCTTATACGCTCGTGAAAGATACGCGCACCAAATACGAAGAGCGTGATGCTCAGGCGGTGCTAGGCGGCAAAATCGATGGATTTATAACAAGCTATCTCGAAGCAAACACATAAACCCCAGCGATAATAATTGCACATATTAGTGATAAGTTGTATAATTAGCATATTCACAATCTCGTGAACCGGAGTGTGAGGAGAAATTAAATTGCTACCCCTTATCAGCTTTATACTGGCGCTATTGATGTTCTGTGCGTTTGTGCTGCGGGTACTTTATCGTGATGTGCTCGGCGGCCCCAAGAGGAGATATGACAGACCGCTCGCTATCGTCTGCCTATTCGGCATTCCGCTTCTTCTGCTAGAGACTGTGCTTGGCGCGCGGTCGAACGAGGCCGAATATGCTCCGGCTGCCGCTGCTGCGACGGCCAGCATTGAACACCAGCTCGAGCTGATGGATATGCGACCCGCTAGTGGCGATGCCATCAAGGTTAACTTTGGCTCGTTCTCGAGAACCTCTCATAGGGCGAGCGTCACCGCCACTCCTGGTGAACATCGGCGCTGCCAGGTTCACCTGGAGGCTCACGAGCACTCAGGGTGGCGGGTTGGTGTCGTCCTTAACGGAGAGTTCGTACCGCTCGACAGCGACAAAGCACTGCGCGCCGCCCATGTGAAGCGCCAGTGCGCCGCCCCAGCGCGGTAATTGACTCCCCAGGCTCCGGGCACCCCTGAACGAACCGCACAACGGGTTCGTTCAGGGGCTGACCCACTTTTTTATAAGTATGTTACAATAGCTCTGATGATTTTGTTAGATCGGGTTACTAAGGTGTATAGCAAAGAGGCAAAACCGGCATTAAACCGGGTAAGCCTCCATATTGAGCCAAAAGAATTCGTTATTTTAGTTGGCACCAGTGGCGCTGGCAAGTCAACTTTGCTCAAAATTTTAACCCGAGAAGAAAAACCAACCAGCGGTAAAATTGTGGTTGGTGGCATTGATTACGACACGCTAAAAGACAAGCACATTCCGCTCTTACGCCGTAAAATTGGCACTGTTTTTCAAGATTTTAAGCTACTGCCAAACCGAACAGTGTTTGAAAATATTGCCTTTGCCATGGAAATCGTTGGCATGAGCAACCGCGAAATTAAGAATACCGTGCCGAAAGTGATTGAATTAGTGGGTCTTGAGGGCAAAGAACATAAATTTCCCAGCCAGCTCTCGGGCGGCGAAAAACAGCGTGTTGCAATTGCCCGAGCGGTGGTTCGTCAGCCAAAGATTTTAATTGCCGATGAGCCAACTGGTAACCTTGACCCCAAGCACAGTTGGGATATCGTGCGCCTGCTTGAAAAAATTAATCGTTATGGCACAACAGTTTTACTGACCACACACAACCAAGAAATCGTCAACGCCCTAAAGCGCCGCGTGATTGTGATTGAACATGGCAAAATCGTCAGCGATGAGGCAAAAGGCAGCTATCGCCAAGGGGCAGAGAAGTGAACCGACGCTGGGTAACTATCTCGCGTGTCTTGCAATACGGTTTTGATAATTTTCGCCGTAATACCTGGCTGACAACAGCGGCAACAATTGTTATGTCGGTGACACTTTTGATAGTGACAACAAGCTTTATTCTCAGAATGATTTTTGCCGACACTATTAGCCAAATTCGCAGCCGTATCGACGTATCGATCTTTTTAAAAGATGGTATCAATGAAGAACAGCTTAAAAGGCTGAAACGAGCAGTCGGTGAGGTTCCAATTGTCACCGACATTATGTACATATCAAAAGACGACGCCAAGAAAATCTTTGAGCAGCAAAACCAAGGAGATTTCGAGCAACTGCAGGCCTTGCAAGAAATTCAAGAAAACCCCTTTCCGGCAAGCTTGCGTGTTAAAACAAGCGACCCGAACCGCTTGCAAGAGGTAAGTGCGGTTGCCGAAAAAAAAGAGTTTAAAGAGCTGCAATCAGCACCTATTTCGAATTCAGGTGAGCGCCGTCAGGCAATCGATAAAATTGCCAATTGGTCGCGTACTTTTGAGGTAGCCAGCTTGGTTGCTTCAATTGTCTTTGTGGTTATATCGGTGCTCATCATTTTTAATACAATTCGCATGGCGATTTATAACCGTAAAGATGAGATCCAGATTATGCGCTTAATTGGCGCCAACCCAAGCTTTATTCGTGGCCCGTTTATCGTAGAGGCCGGTCTTTATGGTGTTATTGCCGGCACTATTTCGCTGATTTTGGTGTATGCGGTTGTTTTGACTCAGTCGGGTACCTTGCTCAAGAAGGCTGCACAAGATATCGTGGTTGCGCCTACTATCACCCTATTTCAGCATTGGCCAATCATTATCGTTCCGACACTTCTGCTAGTAGGTGTCTTAATTGGCGTTTTCTCATCATATCTGGCAATTCGCCGCTACTTAAAAGATCACTAAGCCTTATTCCCCAGGTTTTCCACATTTGACTGTTTTCTCGTCCACAGCTCCCATACTCACATTTGACGTATTTGACTTGGTGTTTCATAATGCTTACGTATGAAGCACTCTACACCACGCAACTTCTTTTTTTCACAGCGGGTCGGGCTTTCGGGCTTTATTCTTGTTGCGGTAGCAGTGGCGCTGGCATCAACTGCTACAAGTGGCGTATTTGCTGATCAATATGACGAACAGATTAAGCAGTTGCAGAACGAAGCCGGCTCTTTAACCGGTAAGGCAAATGAACTGAATGTGTACGGTAACACACTGCAAGAAGCGGTGAATGCACTAAATGCCCAAATTGCTGATTTGCAAACAAAGATTGCTGCCAACCAAGCAGAGCAGAATGAGTTGATAGCCCAGATCACGCAAGCTGAGAAAGATATCACTCAGCGTAACGCTGCCCTGAAGCAAAACCTGAAGCAAATGTATATTGAGGGTGATGTCAGCAACCTCGAAAAAGTTGCCTCAAGCAAGAGCATCAGCGACTTTGTTGATAAGCAAGAATATCGTAATAAAATTCGCGAGCGAATCCAAGAAGTTGTCGATACTATCAAAGATTTGAAAGCAAAAAACGAAAAGCGTAAAGCCGACGTTGAGCTGCTCATAAAAAATGACGAAAATATGAAAGCACAAGTCGCTGCTCAGCAAGCTCAGCAAGCGGCCTTATTGGCTCAAACAAGAGGTGAAGAAGCAGCATATCAGCAGCAAATCGCCGGCAAAAAGGCCGAAATTAGCCGCCTGCAAGCCGAGCAGGCGGCGGCAAACCGGCGTAATTTGGGCGGTGGCCATGTTATAGCAGGGGACCCTGGTCGTGGTGGTTACCCAAATTATCTTCACAATGCCCCAAAAGATTTTCTAGTAGATCCATGGGGAATGTTTAACCGTGAATGTGTCAGCTACACCGCCTGGAAGGTGCAGCAGGCATACGGCAACATGCCCTATTGGGGCGGGCACGGTAATGCCAATCAGTGGCCATCTAGCGCGCGCGCCGACGGTATCTCAACCGGTTCCACACCTAAAGCCCGTTCGGTTGCTATCTCAATGGCGGGCTATTATGGCCATGCTATGTGGGTTGAGAGTGTCAATGGCGACGGAACGATTACAGTCAGCCAATACAACTATGCTGTCGACGGCCAGTATAGTGAAATGCGTACCTCGGCAAGTGGGTTGATCTATATCTACTTCGGCGGGTAGGCTCTATTTGAAAGGCTTACACCTACTTCCCAGATTCTTTAAAGAGTAGTCACTGAGATGTCTGCGTTAGTGCCTCTGGGGCTGGATTGGTCGCCGCTCATGTCCTAAGTCATGCAAAACGCCTCGGTTTTTGTTGACAAAATAGAACATAATATGCTATAATAATAGCAAATGGCATGGGCATCAAACACAAAAAAACAATATAAAAACACTCCTCGTCATATTCTTAAGCTTGGGGTGCTTTATATTTGTAGTTTGATTTTAGTGGGGGTGCCAGCTCCGACGCTTGCCGATAGCTATAATGATCAAATCAATTCTTTGCAAGGTGAGATAGCGACGTATCAAACCGAACAAACAAGGCTTCACCAGGCGGCGGCAACTCTTGAAGCGGCTTTAAGCGAGTTAAACAACCAAATTAGCCAAGCAGAAACTACCATCGCCGAGAACCAGACACGTTATGATGAATTTGCCAATCAAATTACATTAAAGCAAGAAGATGTCAAGCGAAAAGCCAATGCGGTAGGGGTATTTCTGCGGAAGGCGTATCTTGAGGCGGGGATCACGCCAATTGAAATGCTCGCCTCAAGCCGCACGTTGTCTGATTATATTGACCGTGAAGAATATCGCGCTCGGCTGAGGGTTCGTGCGCAAGAAGGTCTTCGCGAAGTAAAAGCTACTAAAAAGTTACTTGTTACCGAGCAAAAAAAAGTGAAACAAGTGCTGCGAGACGGCAAGGCAATGCGCGATACACTCGTGAAAAAACAAAAAGATCAGCAAGACCTTTTAAGCCGTACCCGCGGGCAAGAGGCGGCCTATCAGCAACTGGCTATTCAGCAAAATAGCAACATCAACCGCCTAAGAGCTGAACAAAATGGTGCCAACCAGAACTTTTTTGCCGGCAGCGAGCTTATTGCCGGTGATCCGAATCGTGGCGGCTACCCCGAAAAGTGGTATGTGGCGCCGCAAGATTCATTGGTTGACGATTGGGGGTTATATAACCGTGAATGTGTCAGCTACACCGCTTGGAAGGTATTCCAGTCGGGCCGCCGTATGCCATATTTTGGTGGGCGTGGTAATGCCAATCAATGGCCGGCGAGCGCACAAACAGAAGGTATTACAACCGGCTCAACACCAAGAGCCGGGGCAGTTGCAATTGCTGCAATTGGCCCTTATGGACACTCTATGTATGTCGAAGAGGTTCGTAGCGACGGCAAGATCCGCATCAGCGAGTTTAATTACCACATAGACGGTACTTACACTGAACGAATAATAAACGCCTCCGGTTTAACCTACATCTACTTTTAGAAGGCCGACACATAGGTTCGTAGTGTTTTAGCAGTAGCCGGGCCTGCATGTACACGTAAAATATGATACGATAAACCGGATAAAGCTTATGAAAGGAAGATTCTGGTGGCTAAAACACCCAACAGATTAATTGAAAAACTGAAAAAGAAGCGAACTCTGCCACTTGGCTGGACGGCTTTTGCTATGCTACTCATTGCTGCTACTTTTTTCGTTCTTGGTTCACGTAGCGATATATTATTCGCCAATTTTGCATCGGCCTATAACAAAGGCTTACCGGCACAGCTTGATTTTAGTGAACTCAACGATCTATACGCGCTGCTAAGAAGCAACTACGACGGCAAGCTCGACAGCAACGCTTTATTAGACGGTGCCAAGAAGGGCATGGTGAGTGCCACCGGCGACCCGTATACAACCTACTTTACTGACACTGAGGCGAATCAGTTCTTGAGTGATCTCGACGGACGGTTTAGCGGTATTGGCGCAGAACTTGGTAAGCGTGAGAGTAATTTAACAATTATTTCTACTCTCGATGGTTCACCAGCCCAAAAGGCTGGCCTTTTAGCGGGTGACATTATAGGCAAAGTCAATGATCAAGACGCCATAAGTTGGGAGGTTGAAAAAGCCGTGGCCACCATTCGCGGCCAAAAAGGAACATCCGTGAAGCTACTGATTGTTCGCGGCAACGAAACTAAAGAGTTTAGTGTGACACGTGATGACATTGTTGACCCCAGTGTGAAGCCATCAATAGGCGAGGGTAATGTCGGCTATTTGCGCCTTTCGCGCTTTAACCAGGTAGATACGGTTAATTTAGCGACAAAAGCTGCTGAAGACTTTAAGGCAAAAAATGTGAAGGGTGTTGTGCTTGATCTGCGGGGTAACGGTGGTGGCTTTGTTGATGTTGCGCAGGCAATTGCCGGCTTGTGGCTTGATGGTGATAAGGTTGTTGCCGAAGAACGCCAAGATGGCAGAGTGCTGCAAACACTGAAAGCAACTGGAACACCTGTTCTAAAAGGCACACCCACGGTAGTATTGATTGATGGCGGTAGCGCCAGTGCCAGCGAAATTGTTGCTGGAGCCTTGCGCGATCATGGTGCAGCTACACTGATGGGTGAAAGAAGCTTTGGTAAGGGCAGTGTGCAGAGGGTTGAAGATGTACGGTTTGGCGGCCAGTTGAAGGTAACGGTGGCCAAGTGGTTTACACCAAAAGGCAAAAATATTGACAGAACGGGTATCGAGCCCGACAAAAAGATGCCTTTTAATGCTGAAGAGCTCAAAAGCGGCAAAGACACCCAAAAAGATGCCGCAATAGAATTCGTAAAGCGTAAACAGTAGCTTGCGTAAGCTGATGTGGGTGGGGTATAGTAGAGGCAATGAATAAGCAGTATAGGATTTTACTTGTAGAAGATGATGAAGCCTTAGCTCAGGTCTATACTTCTCGTTTACAGTTAGAGGGTTTTGATGTTCGACATGTTGCCAATGGTGAAGACGCGCTTTCAAGTGCAGTAGAATTCAAGCCTGATCTTATCTTGCTTGATGCAATGATGCCGAAGATTACTGGCTTCGATGTACTTGATATTTTGCGTAACACCCCTGAAACAGCAAACATTCGCGTTATAATGCTGACGGCTCTAAGCCAGGCTAAAGACAAAGAACGCGCCGAAGCGCTTGGAGTCGATGATTACCTCGTAAAGTCGCAGGTAGTCATTGGCGATGTTGTTGAGCGTATCAAGCATCACTTAGGAATTGGTGAAGCCGCGGCTAACAACTAAGAAAAAACCGCTATTTGACATAGCTACAATATTGTGCTATTATTTTAGATATTAATTAAAAACACAAACATGGCAGAAACATTAGAACATACCTTTATCCCGGTTTCAGAAAAAGCTGCGAATGAGCTAGCTAATTTGGAACCTGGCTCGAAAGAAGCTCGCGAACGAATTGCACAAATTACTCACGGCTTAGGCGAAGAGGCCGCTTCTGCAGTCGGTATTGTCATGGGTGGAGCAGAAGGGGAGCAGTACCCCGTTGCATATGTTAATTTAGACCCAAGTGATCCCGGCACGCATATTCGGCGAAAGGCTGATGCCCTCAAACAAGGGCTGGCTTATGGTGAAGCAGCAGATCTACCTTCGGTTGAAGAAGCCTACCAGACTTTAACAAAAAGCCATAATATGTCTGCTGACAGCACACAGGGTGCAACAAAAGAAGCTCTTGACCAAGGAGGAGTGCATGGAATGTCCGTAGAGGTGCAGGGGCGGCATGCCGAGCATATAGCAACCCTAGGAGCTTATGAGGACGCGCTTAATAAGCTGAGTGAAGCACTGCATAATGAGCTGATAGAGCCCGAAGCTCGAACTAGGCATGAATTAGATGGTCAAATTGAGGAATTGCGTTCAGCAATTAACAACGCTCGTCTTCACGGGGGAAGTACTGAATTTGGGCATTACTTCGATGATATAAGAGCTACAATTGACCGGCGCCGAGCGATGTTTGAAAACGCTCAGCATTCACTCAATACGTTTGCAGAAACTTCAAATACACTCCATTCAAGGGTTAATACAGATAATGAAGACGGTGTTATGGTGGCCAGGGGGATGAGCCGAATTAGCGAAGAACACGGAAGTGGCTCTAACATACAAGGTGCGCTAACGAATGGTCTTAATGAACAGCAAAGCCAAAAAGGTGCATTGCAAACAGCTGAATGGGCGCTCAATGATAACGATATAGATACTGTTAGCCGTAAACTAAATGAGCTTTTAGGGCTAGCACAGGCCAATGGTGTCAGAACATATACAATAAAAGAATCACTTGATCAATCAAGGTCAAGCCTTCGGGCTCTCAAGCGTGCACTCGAGAAATAACAAGAGACTCAAGCTGTTTTTTGAATAGCAGCTTCAACAATAACTTGGGTACGACGAGTGGTTTTGCCGGTAAAACGCTTAATTTTGGTTTTCTTGAAGCCTACGATGCCGTCATGGGCGGCGTGAATGGTGAAATTACGGCTCACAAAAGTACCTGGGCCGGCAATTTTTGTTTGGCCAACTTGGCGAACCAGCACTTCGCCGGCTCGGACTTTTTGGCCGCCAAAACGCTTCACACCAAGGCGTTGGCCTTGTGAATCCTCTGTTTTTCGGGTAGAACCACCTGATTTAACTTTTGACATATTACTTCCTTATTAACACTAACAGCTCGCGGGCAACAATTTGATTCTCTCTGTGATAGATAAGATCTTGTTGTCTCACGTGCTTGAAATCTACTCGATTATACCCCAGGGCGTCCAGATCGTCAATAACAGGCAGGTGCTTGAAACCAGTTTTTGTTCGCCAAGCTGGCACGGCCAAACACAGCCGTATACCACTGTGCAACTGCTTGCCAATATTTTCAAGAAATGCACGGTGGAGTTGGTTGCATTCGTCAAGGATGGGTTGTAACTCAGCGGCCGGTGGCAGCTCCCTGAGTGGGGTGCCGAGGTAGGTCTCACTGGCAACGGCATTAATTGGCTGTACCCAGCGGTGAGTGGTGGCGTCGCCCACTTCAAGTTGCCACGGATAACGTGCGCCCATTTTTTCTTGCAGCCAGTTAAGGTTAGCTTGACTGTAACGCACCATTCGCTCATCAATATCGCTTCCGTGAGCTGAAAAACCCATAAGCACGGCCTCTTGCAGTAACACACCGGTGCCGCAAAACGGGTCAAGTAGCGTCTGAGAGGTTAAAAACTCAGTCTCTTCATCTGCAATTGGGGCATGGGCCGAGGCGAGGTTAATGATAATTTGTGCCAGTTTTGGCGGTAGCATGCCAATACGGGCATCTCTTTTTGGTCTCTCTCGGTCGCGCAGGCTGTAACTATCAATATCTTGGCCGTATACGACTTGTGCAAGAATGGTCTCATTGCCGTTTTTATATAAGAGGAGTTCCATGCCAAGTGGCCCGGTGAGCTGATTGTGCAGTGTTTGTGCGCTTGAAAGCTCTGCTTCTTGGTTTGGCACCACCCGAATCGAGCGTCCGGCTGCTTTAATGGTTTTTTTCAACTGCAAACCGGCAGCGTTAATTCGGGTTGGGCGAACATCGAAGCCATAGGTACTAAGGCCGAATTTTAACTTTCCTTCAGGTATATGGTGTAAAAAATCAGGTAAGGCTTTTTCAAGCTGCTTGATGATCTGTGGCCAGGCTGTCTCGTGCAATACATTCAACACTTTGGCAGCCTTTATGGTGCCACCACACTGCGAAAAGCTGGCGGTATCTTCAGTTTCAACTAAGGCGGCAGCGCTAGGGAGTGGCCGAACGTTTTCGGCATTAAAACGAGCTTCAAGCTCGGCGATACTGAGTGCGGGTTGCCGGCCAAGAATGCATATATACATGATATTATCTTAAGCCATTACGATTTATAAGCAAAACCTCTCCCGGGCTATTATTAATTTGTCAGGTTGCTATATAATAGAGCCAATGTCATTTCGTCATTGGGTGAGTATTGTCTCATTTATCACCGTTATTTTACTGGTGATATTTTCGTGGCAAGATATTGTGCGGGCGCTTGATTTACTCTGGCGGGTACAGTGGTGGGTAATTGCTCTTATCATACCTGTACAGGTTTTTAGCTATTACGCTAGCGGTGAGATTTTAGTGAGTTTTTTACGAGCCAAAAAAGAACTTATGCATGTGAAGCCGCTTGAAATAGTGCGTTTTTCACTTGAATTTAACTTCGTTAATCACGTGTTGCCTTCAGGCGGGCTCTCGGGTATTTCATATGCCAACTGGCGGTTTAAACACCTTGGTGTTAGTAGTGCGCGCATTACTTTGGCGCAGGCATTACGGTTTATTGTGACATTTGTGGCATATCTCATTCTACTTCTCATCTCGCTGTTATTTTTAGCGCTTGATGGCAATGTGAGCCGGCTCATGATCCTGTTTGCTAGCTCTATTTCAACACTTATTGTGCTGTCAACTCTGCTATTTGTGTATATTATTAGCTCAACAAACCGTGTTCGCACAATCGCCCGGCAACTGACTAATGCGCTTAATGCTGTATTGAATCGTTTTTTGCGAAAACGCAAAAATATTATTGCAGAAGCTCGTGTTGAGAACTTCTTTATGCAGATGCATGCAGATTACATTGAAGTCAAGCATAACCCTAGGCAGCTGAGGCGCCCGCTTGCCTGGGGCTTTGCTTTTATTATTTTTGATATTATGTTGTTCTTCTTGGTTTTTGCTTCATTTGGCCAGTTTGTTAACCCGGCGGCGTTATTGGTGGCCTATGGCTTAGCTGGCGTGGCTGGTGCGTTTGTGGTAACACCCGGTGGTGCTGGTGCTTATGAGGCGGTTATGATTTCTGTTTTGGCCAGCGCTGGTGTATCGCAAGGAACGGCAATTCTTGGCATTTTGCTGGCTCGCGTGATTCTTATTATTATGACAATCGGCACGGGCTACATCTTCTACCAGATGGCGCTTTTAAAGTTTGGCAAAGATGGAATCAACCCAACTCGTCGTTAGTGTCAGTGATTGTATTGCGCTGGTAAATCAAACACTTGATGCCGCGTATCCGGCATTATATGTTGAAGGTGAGGTTTCAAGTTTTAAAATTAATCACAACAACTACGTTTTTTTTGATTTGAAAGATGCCGAGGGAACACTGAATTGTTTTATGACAGTATACCAGCTGCGAGTGCCTCTTGAAGACGGTATGAAGGTGCGGGTGCTGGCAGTGCCGCGGCTGACAAAGTGGGGTAAATTTAGCCTCACTGTTAAGCATGTTGCACCGGTAGGCGAGGGGAGTCTAAGGCGCGCCTATGAGCTGTTAAAAGTAAAACTTACAAAAGAGGGGCTATTTGACGAAGATCGCAAGCGCCCTCTGCCGCCCAATGTTGAAACAATTGGTGTTATTAGTTCCACCCAGGCGGCCGGGTTTGCTGATTTTTGTAAAATTGTGGCTGCCCGCTGGCCACTTGCTCATTTGCAGGTTGCGCATGTGCGAGTACAGGGAATGGGGGCGGCTGATGATATTATTCGAGCAATTGAATATTTTAACGCTCACGCTACGCCACCAGAAATCCTTGCATTGATCCGGGGTGGTGGCAGTGCTGATGATCTGGCGGTGTTTAATGACGAAAATTTAGTTCGTGCTATTGCAGCTAGCCGAGTGCCGATTATTGTTGGTGTAGGCCATGAAACCGATGAAACGCTAGCGACGCTGGCGGCTGATGTTGGCGCTTCGACACCAAGTAATGCGGCAGAATTGCTGGCTCCTGATGCGCATGAGCTACTGCAACGTTTAGGGCTTACAAAAAAACGGCTTAAAGACGGTTTACATGCGAAGCTGAAAGAGCGATTGCAGTTTGTTAGACACCAGCGTCAATCATTGCATGAACGGATGAGCGCACAGCTTACGCAACTGAGCGCGCAGCTACGCTCATATCGGCAGCTTCTTGCCCAGTTGCACCCGAATATGGCACTGAGTCGTGGGTATAGCCTGGTGCGGCACAACAAAAAGCTGCTACGCGATGGCCGTACTTTGCAGCCGGGTGACCAATTGTCTATTGAGACGAGTCGAGCAATAATAAATAGTGAGGTATTACATGTCAGAAGTAAAGACGATCAACTTGGCTAAGATGTCGTTTAACGAGGTGATGCAGCAATTCGAAGCAGCAGTTGCCGAGTTTGATGCGGCCGACCTTGATGTTGAGCAGGCGCTTGCGGCCTACGAAAAGGCAAACTCATTGCTCAAAGAGTTAGAGGCGCGATTAGCGACTACTAAAAGCAAAGTTGAAGTTGTTTTAAAAGCCAGCGAATAATGTTTTGGTTTATTTTGTCGGCGCTATCAATCTTGCTGCTTTATTCATTATTACAGGGCGCACCTTATGTACCAACCAAACGAAGCACTGCTGAGAGAGCGTTTGCACTACTTGGCTTACAGAAAGGGGAGCTATTTGTTGATATAGGTTGTGGTGACGGTGTAATGTTAAAACATGCAGCCGAGCGAGGGTGTGATGCGGTTGGTATTGAGATAAACCCTCTTTTGTGGGCAGTTGCCGCCTGGCGGTGCCGAAACTACAAGAATATAAAAGTAGTGTGGGGCAATATGTGGAACTGGCACTTGCCGGCAGGGACAGCTGGTGTATTTTTGTTTGGTGCAGGCCCGTTTATGGAGCGGTTGAGTAAGTGGCTTACTCGTGAGAAAGAGCTTACCAACAGTTCGTTCAAAGTGGTGAGCTTCGGTTTTTTACTACCTGGGCATAAGCCAAGAGCAAAACACGGAGCGCTATTTTTATACATATTGTAAGGCGAGGGCCAGGCTTACTTTACAACATAAGCGTTTGCCGTTACTATTAAAACAACATGATTCGAAACAGAGAAACAGGCGAGATTAATCCACTACTTATTCCGCTTATTATTGCAGTGGTTTTAATGCTTGGTGTTGGTGGCTTTGCGGGGTGGGCATACCTTAATTACACTGACCAAAAAAATAACGTTGATCAGAAAGTTGAAGTTGCTGTTACAAAAGCAAAGCAAGAACAAAGCGACGAAGATGATAAGAAGTTTGCTGAACGCGAAAAAGAGCCGTACCGGCAGTTTATTGGCCCTGAAGATTTAGGCCGTGTACAATTTGACTATCCTAAAATATGGAGCTCATACATTGAAAAGAGCACCAATAGTGCGTTTGAAGCCTATTTTCAGCCCATAACCGTACCGGCTGTTGATGGCAAGTCGCTCTTTGCGCTTCGTGTCACTATTGAAGGCCGTAAATATGACGATGTTATCAATGGAACATATCAACCAAAAGTCAAATCAGGTGAATTACGCTCAACACCAGTCACTATTGAGGGCTTTAGCGGGGTTCGTTTCGATGGTAAGTTTAGCCGTGAAGTGCCGAATGGCGCTATGGTTATCTTTAAAGTTCGTGATAAAACAATGCGAATTTATACTGAAGACCCCGCTCGGTTAAATGATTTTAACGAAATTATCTTAAAGAATTTAAAGTTTAACCCTTAGCTTTTTTACATACCTTGAGGTAGCTAAATTTGAAGCTTCTTTGGTACAATAGAGTGAACGGGAGTAAGAGTGCAGCGAGAATTCGAGGAGATACGGTTTTTTGATGGGGTAACTGCAGGTGCATCACACCATGCACTCATAACGGCGGCGCATGACTTAAAGGCGCCGTTGAGCCTTATAAAGTTCTATGCTCAGCATATGCAATCAGCTGACATTTCGGCTGAAGAGCGTCAGAAATATACTCGGCGAATTGCTCTAAGTGCCGAACAGCTTCTTAAAATGACCACCGGCTTGCTTGAGGCTTATCGGTTCGGCGAACAGACGTTACCGCTTGAGCCCGTGAACGCTACAATCGCTTGCGAAGAGGTGTTACACGAGCTTGCACCCTATGCAAACGAACTTGGCCAGGCATTACGCTACCAAGCAGCACAGCGCCAATGTGTGGTAGTGGCGCATCGTCAGTTACTGCATAACGTACTCTTTAACATTGCCTATAACGCCTTGAAACATACTCCTGAGAAAACGATAGTAACCGTAAAGCTATTGCGCAGTCATAATTTGTCGCGTATTCATGTCACCGATAACGGCCCCGGGTTCAAACAGGCTGATCTTCAGCGGTTTGGCGGTAGTACTACGCCCTTGCTGCAGCCTTTACGCTCGCATTCTGGCACTGGCTTCGGGCTTTCAATTGCCAAGCAACTCACTCATATTATGGGTGGAGAATTAAAGTTACTTGCGAGCCAGCGGGGAGGCCACTGCTTAGTTATGTTACATAGCTCACGGCAGCTCGCTTTGCCCCTATGAAACGGCCAAAACATATTCTTATAGTTGAAGATGACCGCTGGCAGGGTGAGATATATCGGGACATTTTAGAACAGCGCGACTTTCAAGTAACACTGTGCCCTGGTGGTCAGGCGGCTATTGAAGCTCTAGATAAACGGCTACCACAGGCCATTGTGCTTGATATGATGCTACCCGATGCTAACGGCATTGCTTTTTTGCATGAGCTGCAATCATATGAAGACTCTATGGCCATACCGGTCATTGTATGTACTACGGTGCAGTTGACGGCCTCTTTCCGCCAGGCATTAACGCACTATGGAGTACACGCTGTGCTGGATAAGGCAGAGATAACCCCGCATCAGCTGGCAGGGCTTCTCGCAGAGATGACGACGCATGAATGAAGCGAGGGCTGTGTCGGTTGAAGCCATTGTGCTACGAAGGGTCGATTATGGCGAGACAGATAGAATTGTGACTATCTTGACGCCGGAGCTAGGCCGTATAAGTTTTCTTGCAAAAGGCGTTCGCAAGCCGTCAAGTAAGCTAGCTGGTGGCATTGAGCCGCTTGCGATTGTTGAGGTAACGGTTCGCAAAGGAAGGGGAGAGCTATGGACTCTTACATCGAGCCGCATGAATACATTTTTTGATCAAATTTTAGCCGATTATAATCGGCTGCAGTTTGCTTACGTGGTGTTAAAAAAGGTGCAGCAAGCAGCTGAAACACTACAAGACGCAGCGCTCTATGAGCTACTGAAGGTAACGCTGATGAACTTACATACAAAAACAATTGACCGGCGTGTGACTGAGGCCTGGTTTCGTGTTCAGTTTATTTCATTGCTTGGTCACGGTTTAAACCTTGCACGTGATACAAATAACGAGAAGTTGGCTGAAGAGAAGCGCTACAATTTTTCGGTTGATGACATGGCTTTTGTTCCTATCGAACAGGGCCAGTATCAGGCTGATCACTTAAAAGTTTTAAAACTCTTGCAATTAAAAACACCAGCTGTCATTAACCAGATTGGGGGTATAGAGCGGGTGATCGATGATTGCTTGCGGTTACTGCGTGTTATTGACGAGTGAAATACCTTAGCTGGCCTAGTGATCTAGAGCAGTTTAGAGGCAAGGCGAGTGAAGGGAGTCACACGCTTTATCTGAGATCCAACCGTTGTACCAATTGCTGCAATGGCTGTTCTGCCGAGTGCCCGGCCTTTGGCCTTCCAGCGTTCCGTGGTTGATAAGTCGGGGTTGGTTTCGCATGCTAGTAGTGGTGATTCGCTACAAAATGCAATTAATGCCGAACGCGCGGTGAGCCTTAAGGCCTCAAACCGTGAACCATGGGTCGCTTCTCTGAAGGCTGCGGCAGCCACAAAGTTAATTTCGTATTGGTCGGGGCGACCGGGCTTTCTTAGCTCGGCCATGGCGTAGTGGAGCCCATCAAGAATGTCGTCGCCGCCATACGGCTGGTTGCCGGCCAGTTCATGGCGCTGGCCAAGGCGGGCTCGCATTGCAACAGAGGCGGCATATTCACGCCGTAGGCTAGGCGATGACAGTTTCGTGCTGAATGCTATAGTGTGTATGGCTACTGCCGTAGAAGCAAGCTTATGCCATTTCGATGGCTCGTCGCCATTCTTAAAAGACTCATGGGCTTGGTCTCGTAGCCATCGGCCTTCGTCTCGACCGGCTTCAGATTCGAATAATTGCATAGTGTCATTATAAAACATCAGCCTGATACCTAAAGTTTATTATTCATCTGTTATAATGATGCCAATATGAGCAAAGTAATGTTAGAAGATATTGTTAGCTTGGCGAAGCGCCGCGGTTTTGTGTATCAAGGAAGTGATATTTATGGTGGCGAAGCCGGCCTGTATGATTTTGGGCCTCATGGCGTAGAGCTGCTCAACAATATCAAGAAATCGTGGTGGAAGTCGAACGTCTACGATCGTGACGATTTTGTAGGTATTGATTCGGCCATCTTTAAGAATCCTAAGGTGTGGGAGGCTTCTGGACACGTTGGCGGTTTTTCTGACCCGCTTGCAGAATGTAAGGTGTGCCATACACGTATTCGAGTCGATAAAGAACTTGGTGCTATTGGCGTCACGGCCGACGAAAAAATGGGTGAAGAAGAGCTAAGTAAGCTATTCGATGAAAACAGAGATAAAATTAAATGTCCGAAATGTGGCAGCCAAGATTTTAGCAATGTTAAATCGTTTAACTTGCTCGTAAAGTCTAATTTAGGTGACTTTACCGGTGAATATGCAGAGCCTGTGTATCTGCCCGGTGAGGCGTGCCAAGGTATTTATCTTAATTTTAAAAATGTGGTTGATACCATGCCGGTTAAAGTTCCGTTTGGGATTGCTCAGATAGGCAAGGCTTTCCGTAATGAGATTAGCCCTCGCAATTTTCTTTTTCGTACCCGTGAGTTTGAGCAGGCTGATACACAATATTTTGTTAGACCGCATGAAAATAAAGAAGCGTATGAGCGCATTAAGCAGCAGCGCTGGCAGTGGTATCTTTCGCTAGGTATAAAAGAAGAGAATCTGCGCTGGAAGCAGCATGAAAACCTTGTGTTTTATGCATCTGACGCCTGGGATATTGAATACAACTACCCCTCACTTGGCTTTGACGAGATAGAGGGCATTCACGACCGAACTGATTACGACCTGACGCAGCACATGAAGTTTTCAGGCACCGACTTACATTACACAAATCCACAAACGAAAGAGAGGTACATTCCCTGGATTCTCGAAACCTCAATGGGAATGGGCCGGGTTTTCTTGGCAGTTTTGGCTGATGCCTACACGGTTGAAAAAATGCCAGATGGTGAAATGCGAACTGTTTTACGGCTGAGCCCCGAACTAGCACCAGTGAAGTATGCCGTTTCGCCGCTTCTTAAGAACAAGCCTGAGTTGGTTGAAAAGGCCCATCAGGTGTACCTAGCATTAAAGCAGAAACACGGTGCCGTTATGTGGGATGACAACGGCAACATTGGCAAGCGTTATCGCCGTCAAGATGAGATTGGCACGCCATATTGTGTTGTTGTTGACTTTCAGGCACTCGAAGATGGCACAGTGACGGTGCGTAATCGTGATAGCACTGAACAAAAACGCCTAAAAGTCGAAGAAATCATTGGTTAGCTTAATCTTAATTTAATAATTCAAGCTAACAATTGAGCCCTGCAACTTTGAAGGACTCAACTGCCGTTGAAGGGGAATCCGCGGAAGGCAGGGCAGACGCTCAGGTAGGGAGGGTGGAGCTAGAAGATGGTGACCGACACCGCTAGGTTAAGGTCGCAGTGTTTGTAGAGGCCTCTTTCACCGTTTGAGGGCCGCGTGTAGACACGAATGTATCTGACTTTTGTGACATCAAGCCTAGCGAAAACGGTTTCGATATACCGGGCTTCGGCTCCGGCACGCCTGTATGACTTAAACCGCTCAATAGTAAGCGTTCAGCTTTATTTTGAGAAACTTTGCTCTAATCGTCAAGTGTTTCATTGCAATCAATTTCTCTTGCGGGGGCACAGTGCCAGTATTAGGTTGCGCTCATGGGAGAGTTATTATATAATACTAAAACCTTATTAATTATTGAGAGAAATAGTAGATGAAAAACATTCTTATTACTGGTGGTAGCGAAGGGCTTGGCCGTACTATTGCCGAAACATTTGCCGCACAAAACAGCTGGCGAGTGTGTATCTTGGGCAGGAATGCCGTTAAGACTGCTTCGGTTGCTGATTCGCTTGGGATTGAACATGTTATCGCAGATGTTACCAGCTTCGAAGCGCTTGAAAGCTCTGTCCAAGCTGTTTGTGAAAAAATGGGCAAGCTGGCAGTGCTTGTGAACAATGCCGGTGTACACATAAAAGGTTCGTTTGAAGACATGCACCCCGACGATATTCGTCAAATGGTTGATGTTAATTTGCTTGGCCCAATGTTAACAACCCGAGCCTACTTGCCATTACTTGAAGAAAATGCGCGCATTTTTAATATTGGTTCTTATCATGGTCAGCATCCCGCTGAAGGGGCGCCGGTGTATGCGGCCGCCAAGGCTGGTCTTGGGGCTTTTAATGAAGCGTTTGGCAAGGGCTTACGCCGCCAAGGTGTTAGCTCAACACTGGTGACGATTGGTGCACTCGAGACAGACACGCAGAACGAGTTAGGCGTAAAAACCGCTCAAGCAGGTGGTTTGCCTGCGGGCAATGTGGCCGAAAGCTTGTTATACTTTGCTAACGCGCCCCTTAGCATGAGCACCGAAGAAATCGTGTTGCATGGTCTTGGGCGCTGGCAGCATCGCTAGTTTCGTGACAATCGGCAGAACTTTCTAGACAGATTTTAAAAATAAGCGCATAATTCGTTGTATAAATAACGGAGGTCATGACATGGAAGTAGCAGTTAACTGGTGGGGTGTTATTTTAGCGACACTTTCAACCATGGTTGTCGGCTCCATTTGGTATACGCCAAAAGTCTTTGGCAATAAATGGATGAAACTAATTGGCAAATCTGAAAAAGAACTTGGCAAAAATGGCATGTGGCCAATGGTCATTACACTAATCGTCAGCTTTATTAGTGCATATGTGTTGGCGCATGTGAGCTTTCTTTCGAATCAGTTCTTTCACAATTCTTTCATGCAAGATGCACTCACCACGGCTTTTTGGCTCTGGCTTGGGTTCGTGGCCGCCCGTATGTTGACCCATGATGCCTTCGAGGGTCGCCCTTGGCAACTTACTCTGATGAATCTTAGCCATGAGCTGGTGACACTGCTCGTCATGGCGCTCTTTATTGGCTGGCTCCACCCATAGCGGTGACGGCCGAAGGCGACATTCTTATCAGTGTTCGAGTACCGATGACGCGTTTGGTGTGCCAGCCATTTAAAAACCTTGCTTTGTCTGAAGTTAAAAACTGTTGATGAGTGCTGTGCATGAGCATCGCTTGGCGGCGATTATTTCATGGGGCGAATGCGACAAGCAGAGTAGCCGAGCGATGCAGTGAAGGCGCCCGCCTAGTTCACTGCTTGTCGCATTCGACACTTTTGGTTAGGTGGCGGGAGCTTCGATGGTGGGGCAGAAGTAGACATGCTGCTCATCATCGTTGGTCATTGCGGCAATGACGGCAACCGTGAATTGTTTGAGAATGATTAAGGCAAGCTTTCTTGCCGAAGCAACGAACGGGTATGCAGCCTGCACCTCACAAGTCAGCACCAGATCTGCCCCGAACTCGATGCCGCGGCTCATGATCGTTTTCATATCGCCACTGCCAAACTCGATCGGCTGCGTTGATAGATGCTTCAGAATCTCCATCTCGATGGCAGAACAAATTTGTGCGAACTGCTTGGCGAGCTGCTCGCGCTGCCTATCGTTTTTGGGATTGGCGGCTGTGCCAGTCATTCGTATGATGGCCGTACCTTCGAATAGGGCGGCCTTGAGCTCGTCGGTGCTTGTTTTGGCATCCATGGTCATACGACCTCTCTGCTTGTCACTACTCCGATAAGGAGTGAACAGATTATAGCACTTTAATATAAGTTTGACTACTATTCAATAGGATTGACTTAGTGATCGGCTTTATTACCATATTTCCCAAGTGAAGGTCTCGGGGTGAATTCGCGGCGCCAGTAACCTCAATAAAAGCAAGTGCGGCGGCGCGATTTTTTGCTTTGCTTCACGCAGGGTTAATTCTGGACTCTGGGCGGGTGTTCTTGCTCTTTCATGGCCTTCAAGCACAATGGTATAAGTAATGAAAAAGCAACCTTCGTCATTCTGGTTTTATAAAGCGCTATAATAAAAACATGAAACTTACAAAATATACTCACGCATGCTTGCTTTTGCAAAAAGGCATAACCAAACTGTTAATTGATCCCGGCGTCTTCACTCATGACCTGACTGATCTTGCGGATATCCATGCCGTTATTATCACACATGAGCACCCTGACCACTTTGATATTGAAAAACTGAAACAAATACTGACCGACAGCCCACAAGCAATGATTTATACGAATGCTTCGGTTGCCGACAAAGCGGTCGATCTTGGTAGTGCCGTGCATATTATTGAAGCCAACGATGAGCTAACCGTTGGTGATTTTCAGCTAAAATTTGTTGGTGGTAAGCATGCTCAGATTTTTAAAACTATCGACCCTATCGAGAACATAGGGGTGATAATTGACGATTTGCTGTTTGTTCCTGGCGATAGCTATTTTATACCCGAAGCAAAACCAGCTTGGCTAGCCTTACCGCTGAATGCACCCTGGGCAAAACTTGACGAAACGCTTACTTTTGCAAACACCATGCAACCAAAACATGTGTTTGCAGTGCATGATGGGCTGCTGAGCGAAGCGGGGCACCAAGTGTATGGCGGCGGTCGTGGATTATCCGAGAATATGCAGTGGCATAATGTGCGGCCAGGCGATTCTATTCAGCTCTAATGTTGCTCGCCTCACTTTAGAAGATGTTATACTATGAATAATCCGAAGAGAGCTTAGCTTTATGGGCGGGGCTCTTTTCTTAATGTAAGCAAGGGGCACTAAAAGTGGAACAACCAAACAACGATGACACCGATGTTTTTCTATGGGCAACAAACACTGAACCATTAAAAGATGAGCTGAAGGTCGAGCTTTATTTTTTCGATAAACACTATGCGGTGTACACCGTTAATTTTGCCGAAAACTTGAAACAACAGATTAAAAAACTATTTTTAACCGATATGCTGCGCTATGTGCACGAGGGTGCGGCAAAAGGTATGAGTGTGCGCGATTTTGAGATGAGCGAAAAAGAAGATAATGTGCTACAACGAACCGCGCTGCCAAGAGTTGAGTATGCGGCTGATGTTATTTCTACAATTGAAGAAGCGGGAGCCGATTTAGAGTTATTCGCCGAAGATCAACATGAATTTAAAGGTATGAAAGCTATTATTGCGTGCTTTTCGCACGAGAAGCTTGCGAAGCCGTTTTATATTGTGAAACTCATAAAACAAGCCCAGGTTTTGAAGGGCGATACGGCCTGGATGTTTAGCGGCAACAGTTTCAAAACATTTGATGCTGCGGCTGGCTTAAGGGTGATGCCTGATCGCCAAGTGCTCATTATTGACGGCACGATTTTCGTCTTCGACGAAGCAAAGTTTGAGTCGCTTTTTAAATACAATGCCAAGCTGCAACACATTGCCCATCAAAAAGTTGCCGAGATTGAAGCTAATTACCAGTTAGTGTTGCCCGAAGAAATGACATTACAAAGCCTCCTAAAAGGCAAGAAACGCCTAGTTAAAAAGCTGCAAGAAATCGATATGACAGTGATTAAGCAAAAAGATCTGGTGGAACATGCTGATGAGCTGGGCATAGAGCTTATGCTCGATGACCTCGGCAATATCATTATTATGGACGGTAAAGATCTTGATAAGTTTGTTAACTTACTACACGACGATTACGTTACCTCGGAGCTTACCGGTAATACTTATGAGATAAAAAGCAAAAAACTAGTTGAAAAGAATGAAACATAGTCTTTTCTTAGTAAAATAAAAATGCAGCTGTAAAAACTCTGTGCATTAAGGGGCAACATGTCGCAAACTCAGGGCATTATAGCTTCGACCATTGTGGCGGTGCCATTTATCGCTATCTGGCTTATCGGATGTGCCTGGTGGGAAGAGTTTACCAAGCATCAAACGGCGCTCGGTAGGCTTTGGAGCGAAGCGCGAGAATTGAGGGCTCAATTGTCCTCGCAAACTGTTACCTTCAAAGAATTGATTGAGTTTAATGCGCTGCTTTTTGAGCTACGAGAAGCGCAGCAGCAGCCTTTGATGCGCTTGCGTGAAGAGGCGGTAGAAAACTGCAAGCGGACAATAGAGGCACTCAGAGAAAAACTAATGCTCGCCGCTTAGCCTGAAGCGGTCGTCAAAGAAGCTGGGGTGTTTTGCGGTAGCGGCCGGAGTGTGTTCATCATGCTCCGGTACGTTCTTTTGTTATACAATGAGTAATAAGGAGGCACGATGCAAAACCCAGATTTCTCAGGTTTAAGCGCTATCTATTTTAACGGTACACTGAAGAAATCGCCCGAAGTGAGTAATACCGAAGGGCTACTTCGAGCGAGCATGGAGCTCATGGTGAGACATGGGGTAAAAACCGAGCTTATCAGAACAATTGATCACGATATTGCAACTGGTGTATACCCCGACATGCGTGAAAAAGGGTGGACAAGCGACGCCTGGCCCGAGCTATATAAAAAAGTGCAGGCTGCCGATATATTGGTTGTTTGCGGCCCGGTTTGGCTGGGCGACAATAGCTCGCAAACCAAAAAATTAATCGAACGGTTATATGGTAGTTCCGGTGAACTCAACCAGCAAGGCCAATATGCCTACTATGGTAAGGTCGGCGGCTGTATTATTACCGGTAACGAAGATGGAGGCAAGCATTGCGCTATGGATATATTGTATAGTTTACAACACATTGGCTATACAATTCCCCCGCAAGCCGATGCCTATTGGGTGGGCGAGGCTGGCCCCGGCCCAAGTTACCTTGAAAAAGGCTCGGGCGGTCCAGAAAATGACTTTACGAACCGCAATGTCACATTTACCACCTATAATCTCATGCACATAGCAAAGCTGCTCAAAGATACGGGCGGCATGCCAGCACTAGGCAATGTGGCGAATGCCTGGAAAAAGGGTGAGCATTTCGGGTATGAAAACCCTGAATATCGCTAACTTATACCTTAGAGATCTAAAAGTAGCACGTTAGAAATAGCCCATGACAGAACCTCGCTCAAATCACAGAGATGATGTTGGGACTATTTTTAATCCCGGCTGCCTATCTGTTATAATTACCTCATGACCAAGGGGAGTGATCAATACAAAAAGCCTGTTACCTATGCCTTTATTGATAGCCAAAATTTAAATTTGGGTGTGCAAAACGATATTTTAAACAACAAAGGCAAGGTTTTGTATACCGGCAGAAAATTAGATTTTAAGAAATTTCATGACTACCTGCACCAAAAATACCATGTTGATGTTGCCTATCTATTTATTGGTTTTGTCTCGGCGCATACGGCTTTGTACGCAGCTTTGCAGCAGGCGGGGTTTATCTTAATTTTTAAAGAGATCGCCAGCCATTTTGATGAAGAAGGTCTGCTGGTAACCAAGGGCAACGTTGACACCGACATTACCTTATTTGCTGCGGCACGTTTGTTTGAAGAATACGACCGCGCAATATTTGTTTCTGGCGATGGTGATTTCTTGAGCCTCTATGATTATCTTGAAGAGAAGGGCAAGTTACACCTTATTCTTGCGCCAAATCGGTTTTCCTATTCAAAATTACTTAATAAATATCGCCATAAACTGAAGTTTGTAAGCGATTTACGGCCAATTTTTAGAGCAAATAAAACGACCAGGAGTGGCGATCGGCGTGAACCTTAGGCCTGCCTGGTCATGGTGATATTCATAACATAGCAAAGTCGTAAGCAACTTGTCAACTACAGGAAGAAGATGGATCAAACATTAGCATTAGAAATCATGCTCTCAGGCAAAAGCGTATTGCTCACCGGCCCGGCGGGTTCGGGCAAAACGTTTGTATTAAGTGAGTTTGTTCGCCGTGCGAAACGCACCGGCAAGCATGTGGCAGTTACGGCAACTACTGGTCTGGCGGCAACACATCTTGGCGGCAACACAATTCATAGTTGGAGTGGCATTGGCATTCACGATGAGCTGCAACCGCATTTTGAAGAGCACTTATTAAAGACCCGCCGCGATATCATTGAAAAAACCGATGTGCTAATTATTGACGAGATCTCAATGCTGCATGACTTTCGGCTCGATATGGTTGACACGGTGTTGCGGGCCGTTCGTGAATCTCACGAACCCTTTGGCGGCATACAGGTAATTCTGTGCGGTGATTTTTTTCAGTTACCACCCGTCAATCGCCGTGATGGCAAAGAAGGCGGGTTTGTTGTTAATAGCCAGGCCTGGGCAGAGCTTCACCCTGTTATTTGTTACCTCGACGAGCAGCACCGGCAAGATGACGAGACATTTCTTAGCATACTAAACGCCCTAAGGGCAGGTGATGTTCGGCGTCATCACGCTGAGGCACTGCTTCATCGGGTTGATGCGGATGTCGGTGGCGAGAATATCACCGAATTGCATACTGTTAATATTGATGTTGACCGTATCAATAACGAAAAGCTTAATCAGCTGAGCGGTGATACGGTGAGTTATGCCATGTTTACGACCGGTAAAGATACTTATGTGGGCACACTAAAGCGGTCATGCCTAGCACTTGAACACCTAGAGCTTAAAAAAGGCGCCTTTGTGATGTGTATCAAAAACAGCCAAGACCGCTCATATGCTAACGGGAGCCTGGGGGTGGTGGTTGATTTTGAGCCGATGACTGATTACCCGGTAATAGAGTTACGAAACGGCAAAATCATTACAATGCGGCCCGAGACTTGGGAGCTGCGCGACGGTGATAAAAAACGTGCCAGCATCAACCAAATTCCGCTTCGCTTGGCCTGGGCTATTACTGTTCATAAAAGCCAGGGTATGACACTTGACGCGGCCAAAATTGATTTACGTCGTGCCTTCGTGCCTGGCATGGGCTATGTGGCGCTTTCGCGGGTTCGCCGGCTTGATTCGCTCAGTTTATTTGGTGTTAACCGCATGGCGCTGATGGTGAGTGAAGAAGCTCTCTCGATCGATAGTCAATTACGGCTTTTGTCGCAAGAAGCATCGATCCAATTTGCAGCCTTGCGCGAACAAGCCACGGAACGGCAAGCTGACACCAGTGATACACTAGTCTCAGTTGACCCAGCATTATTTGCCGCCTTGCAAGCATGGCGGGCCCGGCTGGCTCACGAAGCTGTAAAACCTGCCTACGTCATTGCTCACAATACGACGTTAGAGTATATCGCTGCCCGTAAGCCAAGGACCGAGCGGGAGCTGTTAAAAATAAAAGGGTTTGGGCCCAAAAAGCTTGAATTATATGGCTCCGAGATTCTAAAGATTGTCACAGCGTCGGCTTCAGCTGGTAGCGAGCGCGCCTTCTAAGAACGCTCGCTCAAGCGCGCGTGCTAAGTTATTACGGCCAGCTTTTTGATGATAGGCAATAGTTGCTTTGGTTGATTCACGCCTGAACACTTCGAGTGAACGATCTTGCAGATAGAAAGTTTCGTCATCAAGTGCTTGGCTAATAAAGCGGCCGAAGACATTAGGGCTCAAGGCCGCAACGCGGCGGGCAAGCAAATTAGCAGCTTCATATTGTTGTTTGGCGTTATGTTCAAGCTGTAAAGGTTCGGCAAGCTGTAGCATTTCTTGAAAATGGTGGGCATGACGCAAGAAGGAGCTGCTCACATCGATTAGCGTATCAATAGCGTTATCGATGTTCTCAGCGTTGTATGAATTGCTATAAGTAATTGCGCTAATGTCAATGTCATGTTGTATAAAAAATGTATGCAGCTCGTTCCAAGCATCGTACACCTTCTCTTCGAGCTCAATTTTAGAACGGGTGAATGCTGGCCACGAGTTATCGGCATAATCAATGACTAGGCTGTGGGCCGAAACATGTTCGAGCAACTCCTCGATTTGCGGAGTGCGGCAAGTAACATAAATACTCCTGCAAGTGCTCGCAAGCTCACCGATTGTTTCATGAGGGCGCATGAGCCACATATGCGCTGATGGCCGCTGCGCTGGTAGACATACGGCAAAGGCAATGTGCTGCATGCGTGTAATGGCATAGGTTAATTCAAGAATCTCATCAGCACCCGCTGTTCGCAGCCGCTTTTGTTGTAGCTGACTTGTAAGTCGTAGCCACTGTTTTTCTATATTTTTTAAAAGGGTATGCGGATGTTCGCAAATAACAACTGCTTTGCTATGGGCATATCGACTTTGCCAATGCCGGGCAATATCGCTGGCCAGAATAGCGGGTGATTGGAGCTGTTCGCGGTTTTCAAGGTAGGTTGTTTTTTGTTTCATAGTTTTACCACCGAATCATACTATCATAATAAATGGTGTTGGCGAAAGCTATAATGCTCTAATTTGGTCACAATCAGATGATCTTTTAAGGGTATACCCAATAATTGGCCGGCAGCAGCAAGTTGTTGCGTGAGGCTTATATCTTTTTGGCTTGGCTTCACTGCACCAGATGGGTGGTTGTGGGCGACAATAATTGATGCGGCGCGGTCGACAATCGGGTCTGAGAAAACTTCGCGTGGGTGTGCCAAGACACTATCGAGCGTTCCGATAGTAATAGTTCGCTGGGCAATCAAACGGTTGCCGCCATCGAGCGAAAGACAAACGCAATATTCTTGCTGTTTATTTCGGATATCACCAAGGCGAGCTAGGACATCTTGCATATTTCTCAGCGGCTCGGCGTCACGAACTAGATGACGGCGAGCTAATTCTAGCGATGCTAATAGTTTTGTGGCGGTCGCGGTGCTTATTCCTTTGAGGGCGGTGAGCGCTTCAAGATTAAGTGAACCGACACCGCGTGATAATAGCCTTTGTACTTGTTTCGCAAGGTAGCTAACATCGCCCGCGCGGCCGCCGCTGCCAATTATGACTTCAAGCAATTCGAAATCAGATAGGCTGGCGGCACCTTTTCGAGACAATTTTTCACGAGGCCGGTCAAATTCCGGCAACTGAGATAATTTTCTCCGAGCCATTTGTCTTTAATATAGCAGAAGTTGCTTCATGATTGTATATTATGGTTTTGCAGTCGCTACTATTCGATTGTATGGCCTGCACATTGTTCTTTGGATCGCACTTCGCTCACGAACGATGTTCGCTGCGTTACGGCCGGAAAAGCTGATGATCTGAAGAAACATGCATGGGGCCATATTATCGAACCTAAATGATGCGATATACTTTTCTAGCCTAACACTATAAAATAAAATCATTATGAAATCACAGCATCACGGGTGGCAATTACCGGCGAATGATACATTAGCGACAGTACCTTCGGCTATTACACTTGTTCGTACCTTGGTGGCGGTGGCCTTTGCGCTCGTTGCGGTCACTTCAGATAGTCTCGTTTGGCTGATTGCTGCCATTGCAACCTATTGGGTGGGCGATATCGCCGATGGTCTGGTGGCGCGGCTGACAAAGCGCGAAACGCGCAGTGGTGCGATTTTTGATATTATGGCCGATCGGCTTTCTGTAGGGTTAATTTACCTTATTTTTGGTTTTTGGCATCCTGAACTACTATGGGCAATTGGCTTGTATTTAGTTGAGTTTATGTTTATTGATGGATTTCTCTCGCTCAGCTTCTTGTTTTGGCCACTGCTGAGCCCAAACTATTTCTATTTGATTGACAAGCAAATTTTTCAGCTTAATTGGTCATTATTTGGCAAGGCCGCAAATTCGTCAATTTTCTTGTTAATAACTATTATTTTTCAACAGCCATGGCTCAGTGCTGCTGTTGCCGGTGTAGCCTTGCTGGTTAAGCTATACTCAACTGTTCGGCTCTATAGGGTGGTTGGCTTGCCAAAAGTTAGACCCTTTTAGATTTTTTGCTGGCTAAATTTATGAATAGTGGGTTTTTAAGCTCAATAACGCGAATACTGCCATCGCAGATGAACTTATTGCGTAGTACTTGGCCGCGGAATTTGAACGGTTCGCCGGCCTGGATGTCACTCATCCGTTTTATTTTATGAGACTGTGTCAGTGTGTTGATAATAAAATCACGCTCGTTGTCGGTGAGCGGGTCATTACGGTGTGTAATTTGGCCGTTACGCCAAGTTATGGCAAGTGGGCCAGTGTCGTCAATTGCAGCGCCGATCCAGATTTCTTTGTCGGTACCAAGAAGATGCTTCAGATGCTTATGCCAAAAGTGATAATGGTGATGATGGTTGTCATCCTCCGGGAGCATCAGTCGCCAAAAGCGAACGTGGTGGCGGGCATGGGCGCTTTTATTGGCGTCTCGTGGCATTTGAAACCCAATATCAAATGGCCTCCCAAAAAGATAGAGCTTTGAGAACGGTGCATTTGGATATGGGGTTCGAAATATAACAGAAATTGCTTCGCGAATGACATTTTTGAGTGTTGGCGGGTCGGCAGTATACCAGCCGGCTTTCACCATGGCATCTATAAAATGTTTTTTACTGTGGGCAACAATCGCAATATTAACCGGATCAGCTGGCCAGCCGTCGGGGGTGGTGACATACATGGGAATGTGATTTGGCTTAATGACTAGCCGGAACAGTCGAAGCAGTGCTGGAATGGCCGCGTATGCCAATAAACAATAAATAAGTAGAACGGCAATCGCAAGTGGAAGTTTAGCCTCGAAGTAGGGAAGCGCTCGAAAAATTGCAAAATAAATAATGTATACACCAAGTAAGAAAATAAATATGCGCCACAAAACACGAAAAACAATCAGCACCATAGCTTTAGAAGTATTATAGCAGCATAGATCGTGTACAATACAAACAATGAGTTCGTCTTTTTTGCACCAGCTGTTCCCTGAAGACTTTTTGTGGGGTGCGAGCACCAGTGCTCATCAGGTTGAGGGCGGCAACCACAATCAGTGGAGCGAGTGGGAGGATATGAATGCCCTGGCACTCAGTAAGCAGTCGGTGTATAAAGATGAGTGGCTCCCGCGCTGGCGGCGTTTTAAAGATGAGGCACTTGAGCCGCAGAATTATATATCGGGGCAGGCAAGTGACCATTATCGGCGTTATGAAAGCGATTTCGAGCTTATAGCTCGGCTCAACATGAATGCGTTTCGGTTTAGTATTGAATGGTCGCGAATTCAACCGCACAGTTTTAAAGACTGGGACAATAATGCAGTACGGCACTATAAAGAATATCTATTGGCGCTTAAGGCTCGCGGCATAGAACCGGTTGTCACACTTTGGCACTTTACACATCCGGTATGGTTTGAAAAACAAGGGGGCTTTGCAAATTATAATAATATAAAATACTTTACTAACTTTGCCGATAAAATTATGCGTGAAATCGGCCAAGATGTTCGATATGTCATTACCATCAACGAACCCGACACATTTGTCTATAATAGCTATCGTATTGCCAGCTGGCCACCACAAAAACATACATTTTTAGAGAGTATTGAAGTATACAGGAACCTATTAATTGCTCATAAAATAATTTATAAGAAATTACGTAAGCATAAGCGCCCCTATCTTATAAGCTTTGCAAAAACATATGCAGCGGCCTATGCCGGTGACGACCGATGGGTCAGTAAGTTTGGTGCCTGGCTGCAGCGGTTCTTGAGAGATTCATTGGTATTGTATCAGGTAAAGCACCGTCTTGATTTTATTGCCGTTAATTACTATTTTGCCGACCGCTATATCGGTTTTCAAACTGACCAGCCCAATACCCATCAAAGCGATATAGGCTGGAGTATGGAACCAGAGCGTATCGCCGATGTGTTGCAATGGCTGCATAAAACGTATAAAAAACCCATTCTTATTACCGAGAACGGGCTAGCTGATGCTGATGATCGTCGGCGAAAATGGTGGCTGCAATTAACCATGAAATCACTTATTCAGGCGCGCCAAAACGGGGTCAAGCTGTTCGGGTATCTTCACTGGTCATTAATTGATAATTTTGAGTGGGCGCTGGGCAAATGGCCTCGGTTCGGGCTGTATGCTGTTGATTATAAAACTATGAAGCGCACGCCGCGCCCAAGTGCGCTCTGGTTTGCTAAGATTATAGCTAAAGTTCGAGAAAGTTAACCTCTTATTGGGCATATTATTGCTCTTGAATTTACGAGCAATGTGTATAAACATGGTAACCTAAGGTTATCAAAAGGAGATTTATTCATGACATGTAAACATGCCATTATCATTGCTGCGGGCTATGGTACTCGGCGCCTGCCAATTACGAAAGCGGTTGAAAAATGCATGCTGCCGATTCTCGACAGACCACTCGTTGATTATATTGTTGAAGATTGTATTAAAGCCGGCATTGAACACATTGTATTTGTGGTAAATGAAGACTCAACCCAAATAAAAGACTTTTACAGCCAATATGAAGCACTAGAAAAATATCTTCATAAACACGGTAAACAAAAATATATTGAGCTCATTGAACCCCCAAAAGTAAAGTTTGAGTTTGTAGAGCAAACAAATGAACTGTTATTTAACCATTACGGCACCAATACTGCAGTTGCCTTGGCTCGGCCTACTATTCCGCACGGCGAGCCTGCGTTAGTGATAATGGGCGATGCCCTGCTATACGGAAAAGATGGCCATAGCCCGCTGACTGATTTTCTTCAGCAAATACCCGAAGGCGAATCGGCTGCTCTCACGAAAGAAGTACTAAGAGCAGAAGTTTCGAAGTATGGTGTGCTGGTGGTGGGCGACAACGGCTACCTTGATCACATGGTTGAAAAGCCAAAGCCAGAAGAAGCACCGAGCACTCTTATTAATTTGGCCGAATATTTATTTACCAGCGATCTTCTTGATGAAACTGTTAGATTTTTTGATGACCCCATTGTTCCGGGCAAAGAAAAGTATGTTAACATTGAACCGTTTAACCGGTACCTTGCGAAAAAGGGTAAAATAAAAGTCGTGCCAGTAACGGGTGAATATCTCGATGTTGGCACGCTACAAGGCTGGCTCAAGGCAAACGATTACGTTGCTCGCGCTACTAATATTTTGTAGCATTTTCGTCATTGCTTCAAACAATTTAACCTATCATTATCAAGAAATTTTAGGCTAATGTACTGACTTATTCCACCCCCAAAGCCAGAGAGACGAGAAGAATTGGCCCAAGACCCAATCATACCTGAATCACGAAACTCTTCTCCAGACCACTCTCTTTCCATTAAGCTCCAGTGGAGCTTAATGGAAGTGTTGGGCTGAAATCGGTTAGTAAAACCGATTTCACACGATCTGGAGAAGAGTTTCGTGATTCAGGTTCAATTAATAGTTGACATTGAGTCAACTCTATGTTATGTTAAATATATTATGAAAAAAGAAAACAAAAACACTCAAGCAGCAACAAAAACAGCTAATGCCGCCATGGTTATCGACCATGCTCTCACTGAAGATGTCAAAACATCTCTTTTGGTTGTGTCGGTATTGGTAAATTTGTTTTTCTTCACCAGCTGGCTGGTGGTGCAGTCAACCACCGCCTACGACCAACAGGTTATTGCCTGGCTATTTACCCGATAGTCTAAAGGTAGAGTAAAGAGGTGACTGTAAGGCTGCCTCTTTTTGTTTACTTTCCACAGAATTGTGGAAAACTAGGACTTTTACACAATTCTGTCAAAAAACCCTTGCCAGTGGGTAAAGGTGGGGAGTACTATGTTGTCAGTGGGTAGTAGTGGGTGACCTAAAAAGGCACCTACAGTGCGAAACAAAAACCACCACGTAAATTACAAACCATAAAAAGCCGAATTAATGGCAACTATAGATTACTTCGAACGCAAACTTGACGACAAGCGGCGGTTAACGATACCCGCTGAGCTTCGGGCCGAATTTGCGAGTGGAGTAGTGTTGACCAGAGGGTTCGGTGAGTACCTGCACTTGGTTCCGGCCACAGTTTGGCAAGACCAAGTTGAGCCAGCTTTAAAGGGAAGCATCCTCGATGAGCGAGTAGCCGATTTAAATGTTCAATTTCGAATGGGCAAAACATCGGCCGCGCTGGACGACAAGCAGGGGCGTATTACCATAGAGCAGCACTTGCTTGACCACGCGCATATCTCAAAAGAGGTAGTGGCAGTACGGGCAGGAGCCTATTGGCGCTTGATGGCAAAGTAATTTACGGGCACGTTAACAATTAATTAATCGACCAACCAATCCGAGGTCAACTACCCGGCAACCAGTGGGTGGGATCTAGAGCTAACCACCAAGCAAGCTCTTGCACCTCAAGAATTCTGGGAAACCAGAAAACTTACACCTCCCAAAAACTCCACCTCACACAAGTCTCTCAAAAATAATGGAGATTACTCGGGAACTTTTTCAAAGTCCCCACACCACAACAACTCCATTGACAAAAACAAAAACACTGCAAGTATGCACAAAATAAAAACACTGGCTGCTGGATAGGTGACCTCGAACAAAAAAATGGTAGCATTGTAAAGATGAATACCAAAAAACCACCACAACAACTCCAACTTCATCATGAACCGGTCTTACTAAGCGACGTTCTGCAATTACTAGCACCAAAAAAAGGTGAAACATACCTTGATTTGACTGCTGGTTATGGCGGGCATGCGAGGGCGGTCATTGATCGGGTTGGCAAAGCGTCGCTTGCGACGCTGGTCGACAGAGATGAAATGGCAATTGATGCCCTGAAGCCGTTCAAGGACGCAGGTGCAAAGCTTTTGCATACCGATTTTGTATCGGCAACGGCAATGCTTCGTGCTGCAGGGAGGCAATTTGACATGATTCTCGCAGATCTTGGGGTGTCGTCACCACAATTCGACATCGCGAGTCGAGGCTTTTCAATTCGTATGACAGGCCCGCTTGACATGCGCATGGATCGTCGGCAAGAGCAAACAGCTGCAACGCTTCTTAATGAGGCATCGGCTGAAGAGCTAGCTGACATTATTCGTACTTTTGGCGAAGAGCCAAAAGCGAAGCGAATAGCCAAAAGCATCATAGAGCACAGGCCCCTTCGAACAACAACGGAGCTTCGCGATGTAATATCACAGGTTGTCAAGAAGAACTCTCTTGACGCAGCTGTGCGTACTTTTCAAGCTCTCCGCATTAGGATAAATGGCGAACTCGAGCAAGTAAGGCAATTGACAACATTGCTACCTGATCTCTTGACACCAGGTGGCCGCGTGGCAATCATTAGTTTTCATAGTCTCGAAGATCGTATCATCAAGCGGTTTTTAAAAGAAGAGACAGAGGCTGGCTATGAAGCTCGCCTGCGTTCCTTAACTAAACAGCCGATTCGCGGAGACATAAGCGACGTTCACAACCCGCGCGCCAGGAGTGCTAAGCTTCGAGCCGCCGTGAAAATAAACATATAGAAAGGACTTGCTTTCATGCCAATTACGGTTGTCGACAAGTCAAAAGTAGAAACGGTTGACGTTCACGTCCTCTAGGTCTGCTTGCAAAAAAGGGAGTGTTGCCGAAAATGGCAACACTCCACCAAGAAAAATATAAAAACGGAAAAGAAAAAACATGACTCAGTATTACGCTGCTGCATCCTCTTTGCCTCGACGCGATGATCGCGGCTGGCGCCGAAACCAAAATACGGTTGCATTTCGCGTGCAACGCGGTCTTGGGCCTGTTACGAATACGATCATGGTGATACTATTATTAAGTATTCTTGGTTTAATTTATCTTACCCAGATCACAAAAACCAGCACATATGGCTATTCTATTAATACGCTCTCTGAACAGAGGGAGGATTTAGTAGAGGAAAGAGATGAGCTGTTGGTTGAAAAAGCACGCCTTGAATCACGGCTGAGAGCAGAGCAGAGCAATGTCGCTAGTGCAATGGTGACACCTACGCAAGTTGATTATCGAAATTAAGCATTATGCCAGTTATAGAAAAGTTATCAGTTAGAGCGCGCCTCTTTGCATTGATCTTTCTTGCAATAGGGGCGGTTTTTGTATGCCGCTTGTTTTACTTGCAGGTTGTAGCTCATGCTGATTTCGTGAAGCTGGCGGCGGCAGAGCACGATAAAAAGTTTGATTTGCCAGCTACTCGGGGGCTTATCTATGCGAAAGATGGCGATCACATCGTGCCGCTTGTATTAAACGAGCCTGTCTATACGGTCTATGCTGATCCGGCTGAAGTAAAAGACGCTCATAGAATAGCAAATGTGATTCATCGCGTGGCTGGTGGTGAAATGGTGACTGGTTTTGAAGAGCGGTTGCAAAATAAAAAACGTCGTTACGTCGTGTTGGCGCAACAGGTTAATAAGAGGCAGGCTGATCTTATTATGAAAGAAAAACTGAGCGGGGTGGGTACGCAGGCGGAGCAAAAACGGGTCTACCCTGAGGGCTCCTTGGCCGCGCAAGTGCTTGGCTATGTAAACAGGGAAGGCAAGGGCCAATATGGCTTAGAAGGCGCGCTCGACAATCGTTTGGCTGGCAAAGACGGCTTGCGCACGGCGGTTGTTGATGCGCGTGGTATCCCCCTGACTGTGAGTAGTAAAGATGATGTTATTACGCCACCCAAGAACGGTGACGATATTGTGCTTAGTGTTGATCGTAATATTCAAGCATATATTGAAAAAGCCTTGGCAGAAGGTTTAAAGAATGCCAAGGCAAACCATGGTAGTGCTTTGGTGCTTGACCCTAATACGGGCCGGGTGATGGCAATGGCTACACTGCCGACCTATGACCCCAGCCAATATTATAAGATGACTGATTACGGGGTGTTTCAAAACCCCGTGGTGAGTGACCCCTATGAGGCTGGTTCTGGCATTAAGACATTAACAATGGTGGCCGGCCTTGACAGTGGTGCCGTGACACCTGCCTCGGTTTTTACTAATGTGGGCTACGATACTGTTGATGGCATCCGCATTAAAAACGCTGAGCCTGGCAAGTACCTTGGCCGCACGGATATGACTGGTGTAATTGAGCATTCGCTCAACAGCGGCGTTATCTATATTCTGAAACAGATGGGAAAGGGGCAGGTAAATTATCAGGCTCGGCAGCAGCTGTATGACTATTTTACAAATAGATTTGGTATTGGCCAGCTCACCGGCATTGAGCAAACGAATGAACAAGCCGGCAAAATATTTTCACCAGATGATGAACAGGGTAATAACGTTCGCTATGCCAATATGGTGTTCGGGCAAGGCTTTAATATAACTATGCTGCAATCTGCAATGGCGTTTAGTGCGGCAATTAACGGCGGCACAATGTATAAGCCAACGCTTATCGAAGGCACCATGAAACCAGATGGCGATATTGCCCCGCAGGCACCGGCTGTTAAGGCGACCAGTATTATTTCAGCACAGGCTTCAGCTGAGTTGCGGTCAATGATTCAAAGTGCCCGCATGCGCGTATACGCTAAAGCTGATAAGCCAGGGTATATTATTGGCGGTAAAAGTGGAACTTCACAAACAATTGATCCAAAAACCGGCAAATATCGCGATGAAAACGCAATTGCCACTTATACTGGATTTGGCGGTAATGGAACACCGCGCTATGTTGTTATGGTACGCATAGTTGATTCACAGCTGCCTGGGTTTGATGGCACCATTGCTGCCCAGCCAATATTTGCCAATATATCTAATTGGCTCCTAGATTACTTACGTATACCAAAGGTACAATAAATGAACGAAAGCGAGAACCCATGAGTTTTAGCCTCCCACCCGAAACAGTTACTCTCTTAGCAGAGGCACTAACACGAATTATCGCCCTTGGGGTGGTGGCGTTTTTAGTTGCTATGGCCTTAACTCCGGTCTATACCTTCTTGGCGTATCGCTATCGGTTCTGGAAGATACAGCGCACCACTTCAACAACAGGCGAGGTGCTGCAAGTGTTCTCGAAGTTGCACGCTGAAAAACATAAACGGCACATACCGACAATGGCGGGTATTATCGGGGTTGTTGCCATTACACTCGTTACGTTATTGGGCAACCTTAGCCGAGATCAAACCTGGCTATTGCTGGCGGCGCTTTTGGGCGGCGGGTTTGTGGGGATGATTGATGACATTATTAATATTCGTGGCCTCGGTGGCGGTGTTAGAGGTCTGAGAAGCCCTATTAAATTTTTAATGATCACACTAGTTGCCGCCGCGGCTGCATGGTTTTTTTATTACAAACTTGGGTATCATTCTGTGCTGATTCCTTATATTGGCGATGTTTCAATTGGCTGGGGGCTTATTCCGCTCTTTATCTTTGTTGTTGTTGCCACCGGTAATGCAGTTAATATCAGTGACGGTCTTGACGGTCTGGCTGGTGGGCTGCTGGCGATCTCATATGCCACATTCGGATTCATAGCACTTATGCAGGGAAATGTCGGTATTGCCGGTTTTTGTTTTACGGTGCTCGGTGCATTGTTGGCGTATTTATGGTTCAATATCTATCCGGCTCGCTTTTTTATGGGAGATGTCGGCTCGTTTGCGCTTGGTACGGCGCTCGGAGTAGTGGCGATGCTGACAAATACGTTATTGCTACTGCCGGTCATTGGGCTGCTATTTGTGCTTGAGACTGGCTCGAGCTTGCTGCAAATTGTCAGTAAGCGTTTGTTTAAGCGAAAAATATTTCTTTCAGCACCGCTTCATCATCATCTAGAAGCTATCGGCTGGCCAGAGGCAAAAGTAACCATGCGTTTTTGGGTGATTGCTGAAATTTGTGCAATTATTGGCCTTCTGATTGCGGTGAGTGGGGGCTTCATAGCGTGAGTGAAGTAACGCTCATCAGGCGTGAAAAAAAAGGCAAAGGCGGGCGTGAGCTTTTGCGCCGTCACCGACCAGATTATTTGCTAGTTATCTTCATGGTTGTGCTCATGATGATCGGCTTAATTGTGCTTTATGCTATTGGCCCGGCGTTACCGCAAAGTTATGAAGTTAACCGCCAGTTTTTCTTTCTGTTCGTAGGTGTTGCTGCATTTTTATTTGCGAGCCGATTTTCAATTCAGATTATGCTACAGCTTGCAACTGTTCTGCTTGTTGTGGCTGTTGTTATATCGATTACTATGACATTTCTAGGTGCGTTACCCGGGAGCCCATTAGTGTTGTGCTATAACGGCGCTTGCCGTTGGTATGATTTTAGCCTCTTTTCGTTTCAGCCGGCTGAGCTGTTGAAGCTTGCACTGCTGCTTTATCTGGCAGTGTTTTTGGCAGCGCGCTCACGCGCCGGAAAGCTACAAAATATTAAAGAAACATTGTTGCCTGTTGGTATTATTGTTGGGCTCTTAACATTTTTGGTGATTATATTACAAAAAGACATGGGAACAGGCATTGTTATCATTGCGATTGCGCTGAGTATGCTGTTTGCCGCCCAGGTAAAAGCTCGCTACCTACTACTCTCGTCAACGGCAGTTATAGGGGTGGCGCTTTTGCTTATTATTACCTCGCCGCACCGTATTGCGCGCGTGCTAACCTTTTTAAACCATGATGCCGCTACTGACGCTGCCACCTATCATATTCAACAGGCGCTCATAGCAATTGGCAGCGGTGGTTTTTTCGGCCAGGGTCTTGCCCAAAGTGTTCAGGCCTTCGGTTATCTCCCTGAAGCGGCAAATGACTCTATTTTTGCAATTGTCGCTGAAAAGTTTGGTTTTATTGGTACTATTGCGGTTCTTTGTTTATTTGCGGCACTTTTGTATCGAATAATTCTTATTTTTGATCGGTCTGAAAAGCTTGAATTTCGCTTGATCATCGGCGGAATCACTGGCTGGGTCGGTGCACACATTGTGGTAAATATCGGTGCCATGCTCGGCCTTATTCCGCTGACCGGCATTACGTTGCCGTTTCTGAGTTTTGGCGGCACAAGCTTAATCTTTATTATGCTCATTATGGGCTTGGCTTTTCAAATTTCACGATATACTGTTTATAAACGATCTAACCAAGGGGACGCAGATGAAAATCGTCGCAGCGGGCGGCGGGTCTGGCGGTCACGTGACGCCAGTCTTAGCCGTTATCAATGAGCTGAATAAGCATGACCCTGCTTTGCAAGTACATTTTATTTGCGATAAAGGCTTTTTAAAGCAGTCGAAAGACATTATGTCGCGTGCGGCCGTGCCGGTGATGGTCAGCTATATTATGGCGGGTAAATGGCGGCGGTATCACGGTATACCATTTTTAAAACAATTCTTTTATTGGCCCACACTCTCGGGCAATGTAAAAGACTTTTTTACCCTTGGTATTGGTTTCTTGCAGAGTGTGGGGCTATTACTGCGCAATCGCCCAGACGTTGTATTTACCAAAGGGGGGTTTGTATGTGTGCCAGTTGGTCTTGCAGCAGCAATACTTCGCATTCCTTTGGTTATTCATGATTCAGACGCTCACCCTGGTCTCACAAATCGTATTCTGTCACGTTACGCCCGTTTTATTGCAACGGGCGCGCCACTTAAATTTTATTCATATCCCAAAGCCCGCTCTTATTATGTTGGAATACCGATAAGCAGTGCATATATGCCGACTAGCGAGGCTCAGCGTAGAAAAATAAAGCACAGCCTTGGGCTAGTAGAAGACCGCTCCTTGGTGGCAGTAACGGGGGGTGGTGGCGGTGCGCTGCCAATTAACAAAGCGGTGAGCGAAGGCGCAAAAGCCATTACTAAAATGGCACAAGTTGTTCATCTAACGGGCTTGCATAAAGCTGAAGCCGTTGCAAAGTCGGTGGGCAAAAATGATCACTACCATGTGTATGAGTTTGTTGACCAGACGAAAATGGCGCAAATAATATGCGCTGCTGATGTGGTTGTGACGCGGGCTGGTGCGAGTACGCTACTTGAACTGGCGGCAGCTGCTAAAGCGACTATTATTGTGCCGAATCCGCGCTTAACAAATGGCCATCAGCTTAAAAATGCCGCCGTTTACAAGCTGGCAAATGCGGCAATCGTACTGAATGACGACGACATTCAAGCTCATCACGAACATTTAACTGAGGCCATAATGCTGCTACTTAACGACAATCGTCAGCGTGCGCAGCTAGAAAAAAACATACATATCCTGGCGAAGCCGCATGCTGCTGAAGATGTTGCAAAGCTTTTGATGAGGGCGCACGAGAAGCAATGAGATTTTTTCGAAAAGGGCGGGGGAGTGAAGGTGAGATACGCCACCAGGCATCTGCTTTAAGGCAGCCTCACGCTGCTGATCCGCGACAGGCTTATATTTTTCGTCGCAGCCGAACCTTAACAGGCAGTGCAGCCAGCGATGTAAAAACAGTCGCCCCAAAGCGTACCGATCTACAATCAGAACGATTAAAATTACATGAGCTACAACGGCGACGTCGAATGCTGGTTGGCATTGTCATCACGTGTAGCTTCGTTGCACTCGGCATCTGGTATCTGCTTGCGACCACTGTTATTGGAGCGAAAATAGTGGCCGATAATCAAGCTCTGTCGCCAGCTGAGCAGCAGAAGATTCGGCGCAGTATACAAGAATATGTCGAAAGTTTTCCCACCGAAGCGTTTGTACCAACCCTGCAGAGGCAGCGCTTTATGGCCTTTATAGAACGTAGTTATCCTGAAATAGCTTCTATACAGCTGAAGAGTAGTTGGCTTGGTGTAGACCGTAGCTTTCATATCACATATCGCCAAGCGTTGGCCACATGGCAAATTGGCGACAAGCGGTTTTATATAGATGCAAACGGCATTGCATTTACGGCCTTGCATGGCCCCGAGCCCCGTTTAAAGGTGGAGGACGCGTCGGGCTTTCAGCCAACCGACGGTAATTCAGTGGCCTCAAAACGGTTTATTCGTTACCTCGGGCAACTTCTAGCGGCAGTTCAGCTAAAGCAAATTGGTAGCGTTGAGCGAATTATTATTCCAACATCAATGAGAGAACTTGACATTTACTTTAAAGATCGCTCATATCCGCTTAAAACCCATATCGACAGAGATCCATACAAGCAGGTCGACGACATAGCTGCAGCCCTTACATTTATAGATGAAAAGCAAGTAAAGCCACAATATGTCGATGTTCGGATTGAGGGAAGGGCATACTATAGATAACAAGTAAGGCGAGGTGCTGAGCTTTTCGTTGACTAAAGCAGGGCGTTGTCACGCATGGGTAGGTAGCCTTAAACCTCTGTTGGGACAGGCAAAGCGGGCCTGCACTGGAGCCAATCTCCTTTCAAGTTCTATTTTTGTTCTAGTGAATAATAAGCATAAGTTGACTAGAAAAATATATATAAACACAGTATTTTATAAATGCAACAGCGCTCACTGTTTTGGCATAGGCAAGAGGAAAGGGGGAGAAAGTATATATTAATATAATCGAAACGATAAAAAGCAAATGTTTTTTAGAAATGATTTTCACGCACTTGTGGAAAAGTATATTTTAGAACCTTAGCTCAAAAAAGCAAGACCATCGAAGCCTAAAAGTAAAAGCGTAAAGCTCATTGAACGGGTCTTATAGTGACACAGTATTGAGTATTGTGACCGACCGATCGATAGATTGTCATCTGTTCTCTATGTTATAAGTAGTACGGCCCCCTGCTTGAGATTTATACCCCTGCTCCCAGGTATTCTTACACAAATCTGATTGGATAGATGTATGTCGTAAAAGATATATTGTGCGACACAGTGTATCTAAGGTATTCAGTGTTATTATATTCACACCTTACGCATCAACTTCCCTTGTGGTTCTTTGCTTCTCGTATAGTGCCGTGCGTCCCCTTGCGCTTTTATTTATTTGTGATTGTTTTTGGCGTGGAAACCATTCACGGTGTACACAGCAAGACTTTTAGTATGTGGCTCTCTCTAAGATCAAAATATATTTTTGTTCTATTTTTGTTCAATAAATTAACAGACGTAATATTTAACGGAGTCTCAGCTCTGTGCCATCTTCAGATGAAGTAGGCATTTTGCGCTCGGGTACGGCAATGCTTGCCCCGCCCTTACCTTCACTACCCTTAGAGCGATTACGTGAGCGGCTACGACTGCGTCTACGTTTTGGTGCAGCTGGTGTTGCCTCTGGCTGTGTTGCGGCGTTACCATGGCCGTCTTGTGGCTTTGTTGGTGGTGTTGCTGCTGATTCTTCAGGCCGCGGCTGGGGTGTTGGGGTCGCTAGTGGCTGAGTAGAAGGTTTTGGCTGTGCTGCAGGGGCTGGTTTATTTTGGGCATCAATTGGCCATTGCTGCTGCTGGGCTTGCGACTGCGGAGTTGGTGCTTGGCCTCTAGGGGTCATAAGTGTTTGAATCTCTTCTTCAACTTCAGCTCGCGGCCGACCGTATAAGTGCCTGGTGTTCTCAATAATATTTTGGGTAAAGTCGGTCTGGTTGGGCGGAATACTCAGCGTAGTTGCTGAAAACGCAGGGACTTTCTCGCCTTTAATAATCATGCTGATTGCAAAGCTGCGGTTATGCATGGCAAGCAGATCTTCAGGCACAAACTGCGGTGCGAGCGGTTTGGCAAGCGCAGGTGCGTCTTCAGGGCTGACGCGGAACGATATTACCGTACCAACATTACCAAACACAGCATCACTCACAGTTGGCGACATTTGACGAGTATACTGGTTGGCAACTGTTAAGTTCAAACCATATTTTCGGGCTTCAGACAGAATGGTTGCAAATGAGTCGGTGGCGAAATTCTGAAACTCGTCGACATACAGATAGAACGGCCGGCGGTCTTCAATGTTTGGAATGTCGCTCCGGCTCATTGCCGCGAGCTGAATTTTGGTTACCAGAAAGGAACCGAGAATTGAGGCGTTATCTTCGCCAATTAAGCCTTTTGAAAGGTTAACAATTAAGATCTTACCCTCGTCCATAATAGTTCGAATATTAAAGGTGCTGCGCGGCTGGCCAATAATGTTTCGAATAATCGGGTTCGCAACAAATGCACCAACTTTATTTAGCACTGGTGCAACTGCTTCAGAGGCGAATTTATCTTGCCAGCTCGCAAACTCTACCTGCCAAAAGTTGAGCACCACCGTATCCTTACAGTGTGAAAGCACTTCTTTTCGGAATTTTTTATCGGTGAGCATACGGGTAATATCGAGCATGGTCGAATTAGGGTAATCGAGCAATGCCAGAATGGTATAGCGCAATATATACTCAAGCCGTGGCCCCCAACTTTCACCAAACATACGCTTCATAACGCCGATAATCTCTGAGCTGATGTTGTTCTTGAGGTTAGGGTCAATGACCTCCATAGGGTTAAAGCCCACCGGGAAAGCGGTGTCAGCAGGGTTGAAATATACCACCTCTTGAACGCGGTGCGCAGGAATAAACCGCATGTTATCAGTTGCAAAATCTCCATGTGGGTCGATAATGGCATAGCCCTGGTTATGAAAAACATCAGAGAGTGCAAAAAGCTGCAAAAGGCCCGACTTGCCCGCCCCGGTTTGCCCAATGATATAGACGTGCCGGCCGCGGTCTGAGCGATACATGCCAAATTGTTGTTGATAGCCTCGAAAGTTCGTAAGGCCAAAAGCGCTGATCTCGCTGTCTTCGGGCACTCCCTTCAAAATCGGTAGCTTTGAAGGCGGTTCAGCGGTTTTAGAGCTGGCCCAGACAATATTTGGTGTTTCTACATTGGTGTGTGGCAAGTGAAAGACGCTGGCGAGCTCTTCGATGTTAAGAATAAAGCCTTTGTCGATAAAGAAGCGGGCACGTGCTTGGGCAAGCGCATCGCGGTCATAGCTAGCGTTCTTCATTACGAAACCATTAAGGTTTGTACTGTTAAATTGCTTAAAGGTACCAACAATCGCCTGCATGCGCAGCCGGGCTGTTTGGCGATCGTTACCCACATAGACTAAACGGATTTTTACCTGGTAACCAAGCTTTGTGCTCTTTTTTTCGGCTTCACTCATGCGGGTACGATCGCGCTCAGAGAGTTCTTTTGGCTTGTCGTTTGTTTCGGGCGGTTTTGCCAGAGCGCCAACAAAACTTGCGGCTGCCCCAAATGCGCTAGCCCCTTCCCCGCCACCGCTTTTGACACGTGAGACATACGCTGCTGAGCGCTTATGCCAGGTATCGGCAATGGGTCGCACCATAACATGAATCCACATTTCTTCGTTTGGATCATCAAGCTTTGCGAGTGTCGCAGTAATAGCGGCCAGCGGGTCTACCTCAAAACTCTGAAAGGTTTTAATTGGTAAGACATCGTTGTCTTTCACTGTTAGCTCGGCACTGTGAACAACTTCTGATTTAATATCGCGACCGGTGTAGTCTTCTTCAGCAATATGAATCTGCACACTCGGGTATTGCGCATAAATCTGGCCTTCAACAAAATTTTGCAAGTGGCTCGGCACCCATACATAAAAACGGATATGTTTTTGAATAGAGGCAACCTCGAAAGATATATGTTCTTGCAGTCCTCCTTCTTGCCGGAGTTCCCTTTTGTCACGCAATATACCATGCAAACTAGCGAACATTTGCTCGGCGGCCAACTCTTTTTTGTCATTTGCGCGCGGAATCTCAAGTACCAATAAGATATGTTCTTGCTGGCTGATGACCTTGGCGGTGCGATTGTTCTTCCATGTTAAATAGGCCAAGACTCCTACAATAGGGATCCAGATATACCACTGGGTGATGAGCCCGAATAAAAAGGCGAGAAGTGTATCCATATCGCTTACTCTTTATTGTCTCGCAAACTGATGGAGAGTGCAACTTTTCTAGAGAAGCTAGATTGAGGCAGGGCTTCTAGGCGAATGAGCGTGGCTAGCTTTCGGCTAAGGCGTATGTCGCTTTTGCGACACGTCTAAATTGTGGTTTACCCTGTAGGTTTAAAAGAATAGTCGTTTCTTTTACCTGGCGGTGTTTCAGTACGCGGCGAACAATATCGTCTCGGTGCAAGGGTTTGCCTTCTTCTTTTAAAATACCGCTGATAATGTCAGCAACGGTACCTTTGCTGTATCCCCAGTCGCTTAATGCATAAATGCCGCGGCCGATTAACACAAAACGCTTGTCTTTGATGAGTTCGTTGTGGATTGCCTGGGTAGTGACGTCTTTACGCTTGAAGTCTGATTTTTTTATAGCATCAGCAATAGCCGAGAAATGAAGCGGCTTGCCGTTTTCTTCCAGAATGACGTAAATTTTGTCACGAATATTTTTAGGGTTCACACTCGGCCATTTTAAAAGACCCCAGCGGTCTTTAAGCTCAGCCAAATTTTTACTCACCCGCGCTAAGGCGCGAACATGGTCGGGGTGTTCTTGATTTAGCTTGCCGTGCAGCTCTTCTGTTGTTAGCGGCTGACCGTGCTTTTTAACAGCACCTACAATCTCATCTACTTGTGCTTTAATTTTTTTCTCATCATGATGTTCGGCAATGCCAACGGCATGGTGGTAGTGGTCGTTTTCTTCAACCACGGCAAGATGTGGAGCGAGTTCGGCAACGAATGCAACATGAGCTTTATCGCGTTCACCGTGCTCGCCTTTTCCGATTCGTTCACTCAGGTCACTGACGCGAGCAATACGCCCCATTTCATGTAGATGGCGTATGAGCTGTTTTTCAATTTGGGCGACATGTGGGAGCTTGCCTGCTTCTTCGGCGGCGATTTTTAAACGAATTAAAATAGCTTTCTCAAGCTGGCGAACGCGTTCGCGAGTAATGCCTAAAAGCTCGCCGATTTGCTCCAATGTTTCTTTGCGGTCATACAACCCAAAGCGACGGGCAACGATTTCACGTTCGCGCTCTCGCTCGATGGTGTTTAAGATATCTTGCACAGCGTTGTGAAGATCAAGTGTCGTGGTTTCGGCAGCCGACATGTCGCTCATAAATTCTCCTCGGATTACAATTTTTGTCATATATAGAAGGTACTATAAAACAAAAAGATTTTTGTGTCAATAGACCCTCGTGCTTTTTGTCTAACACAAATTATAGCATGAAGTCGCTAAAATTTACAAACAATTGCATAAGCACGTTAAATGATGTAAAAATTTAAAAAAGTAACAGGGGTAGTAAAAAAGTAAACACCCAATTTATTACATTAAGACTTATGATTAAGTTGTTAAAAACTTATTAAATAATGATGCAATAATTACAGATATAGGGTGGGTATATATGGCAAAACGGCTCATACAGCTGCAATTCGGAGTGAACTTTCATGCTGAAGGAATCTATAAGAACTTTAAACCGCCCCAGTCGACTGCGTTCTACCCCGACTTTGTGGCCGAGGAGCTGCGGGCGGCGCTCGCCAGCTACACCGGAGTACCGCCCGAAATGGTTGTGTGTGGCCATGGTTCAGATGAATTGGTTGATGTATTTATTCGTCTGCATTTTCTTTTGAACCCGCAACTTATCGTGGCCGAAGTGCCACCAAACTATTACCAGTATCGCAATTATGCTCAGCGGCTAGGCTTGCGGGTAGTTTCGCTTGAGGTTGACCGTAAAGACCTACGACCACAACTTTTTTTAGATGCCGGCTGTACGCCTGAGAACAGTATTTTAATGCTCGATAGCCCTGCGAACCCCTCTGGTGAAATAACCAGCAAAGAGCAATTTATTGAGTTGCTTGAAGCTGGTTACCATGTCTTTGCCGACGAAGCTTACTTTGAGTTCCACCAGCAAACTGTGATAGACCTGGTGTCTCAATATGAACGGTTAGTTGTGTCGCGAACGCTGAGTAAGATTGCGGCTATGGCCGGCAGTCGAATTGGGTATATTATTGCACAGCCACAGGTTGCAGAACAGTTTAGAAAGCATAAATTATTCTTTAATATTAGCGTCGACTCTCAAGCAAGGGCGCTCTTTGCGTTAAAACACATGCCCGAGTTTCAGCAGCGATTAGTGCGTATGCGGCAAGTGAAAGAAGTTACTGCCCAAAGGCTGCGAAAAGTGGAAGGCTATAAGCTCTTCCCTTCGCTTGATATGTATACCATTTTTGCGCCGCTTCATATGCCAACCAAAAAACTTCATGGTTATTTAGGCGACAACCATGGTATTTTGACATACTTATTCGAACGCTATAAAGGCGAATCTGCCATTCGGGCGACAGTCGGTAAGCTTGAGGATATGAAGCAGCTTATTGAAGCGCTCAAAACAGCCCAAGCTGAAGTGAGCTAGCTTTTCTTTTTAAAGACGCGGCGCTTGCCAGCTGGTTTTGCCTCTGCCAGGGCTTTCTCGGCCTGTTCGAGTGTTATTGTGTTTGGGTCGGTATCTTTTGGAATTTTAGCGTTCTTCTTGCCATCGGTTATATAGGGGCCAAACCGGCCGTTGAGCACTTTAACGCCGTTGCCGAAATCGGCGATGTTTTTTTCAGCATCGGCTTTTAACTTGGCTTTGTAAAGTTCACGGGCTTCTTCAAGTGTAATGGTGTGTGGGTCGAGTGGTTTAATGCTAACAAATGTTTTGTCTATGACGATATATGGGCCAAACCGGCCAATGTTAGCTTTAATTTCTTGGCCATCATCAGTCTTACCAACAAGCCGCGGCAATTTGAACATTTCTAACGCTTGTTCTAACGTTACAGATTCAATGCGAGCACCAGCGGGCAGCGGTGCAAATTCTGGTTTTGGGTCATCGGCTTGCTCGCCCTTTTGTAACATTGGGCCAAACCGGCCAAACCGTGCGAAAATTGGCCGGCCCGACTTTGGATCGTCGCCGATATGACGGGCCTGGGTGGCTTCGGCTCGCGAGATATCACCACTTGCTTCTACTAATTGGTGGAAGGGGTCGTAGAACTCGTGTAACACTTTCACACGGTCTTTGTTGCCAATGGCAATCTCGTCGAGTTCGCTTTCAATGGCTTTTGTAAAGTCGTAGTTCATGACTGCACTGAAATATTTAACAAGAAAGTCAGTTACTACTTTGCCAGTGTCGGTTGGAAAGAGCTTATTACTATCTTTACCGTATTCAATTTTCTCGGTTGTTTCTGTTATTCGGCCGCTTTCAAGCATGAGCTTCTTTATGGGGCGTTCTACGCCTTCAAGGTCGCCGCGTTCGACATAGCCGCGTGTTTGTATAGTGTTAATAGTGCTGGCATAGGTGCTCGGCCGCCCAATGCCCATCTCTTCAAGTTTTTTAACCAGGCTTGCTTCGGTGTAACGTGCTGGCCCGCGCGAGAGGTTTTCGAGGGCTTCGGCTTTTTGCAGTTGCAATGCATCGCCTTGCTTGACTCCTGGCAGCAGTACGTCATCGCCGCTGCGGCCATACACCTTCAAGAAGCCGTCAAAGACAACGATTTCACCTTTTGCTTCCATAATTTCTTGACTTTCGCTGGCGGTAATAGCAATGGTGGTCTTTTCTAAAACTGCTGGTGCCATTTGGGTTGCGAGGGTGCGGCGCCAAATAAGGTTATAGAGCTTCTTTTGCTGCTCATCGGCACCGGCGAACTCTTTTTTCACATCAGTTGGGCGAATTGCTTCGTGCGCCTCTTGCGCATTAGCCGATTTGGCTTTGAACGTTCGATAATGATGATAATTCTCACCATAGGTTGTTTTAATAAACGAGGTCATAGCACCGAGTGCCTGAGCCGAGAGATTAACCGAATCAGTACGCATATAGGTAATATGCCCTGCTTCGTAAAGGCGCTGAGCCAGCTGCATAGTGCTGCGGGGGCTGTAGCCAAGTTTTGAGCTGGCTTCTTGCTGTAATGTGCTGGTGGTGAATGGTGCTGAGGGGTTACGGTTGCCTGGCTTCTTCTCGACACTGGCAACGGTAAAGCTGCTTTTTAAGAATGCTTCGAGTATTTTGCGAACATCTTCGACGGTTTGATATTTCTGCCGGCTAGCGGCAGGCAGCACGGTACCGTCTGGCAAAACAAATTCGGCGGTAAGTTTAAAGGTTGATTCTGGGGCGTGGGCGTCGATTTCAGCTTCGCGTTCAACAATTATGCGAACGGCGACCGATTGCACTCGGCCCGCTGAAAGTTGTGGCCGCACTTTGCGCCAGAGTACTGGTGACAGCTCAAACCCCACTAGATAATCGAGCGATTGACGGGCTTGTTGGGCTTCAACGAGCGGTATATTAATAAAACGCGGGTTTTTAACTGCTTCGTCAAGTGCATTTTTTGTAATTTCGTGAAAAACGATACGTTTGGTTTTTTTCGGGTCGAGTTTGAGCACTTCGGCAAGGTGCCAGGCAATGGCTTCTCCTTCGCGGTCTTCATCGCTGGCGAGCCAAACGGTATCGGCTTCACGAACGGCTTTTTTAAGCTCGGCAATCACCTTCTTTTTGTCGGGGTCAACCTCAAACTTTGGTGCGAAATTATTAGCCACGTCAACACTGCCATTTTTACTGGGCAAGCCGCGAATATGGCCGATACTACTTTTTACGATATAGTCTTTGCCTAAATATTTTTCAATAGTTTTTGCTTTGGCTGGCGACTCAACGATCACCAAATTCTTACTGCTCAAGTGGTTCCCTTCTTTGCCTAAGACCATCTGTGATTGATCATGCTTTTGCTACTCTAAATAATTTACTTAAACAATGCAAGTTTTTGGATTGTACAATACACTTAGCTAAAACACAACAATTTTATTGACAATTTTACTATAAAGGCGTAGAACAATAATAGGCTTAGAGTCGGAGGCGCTCTCTTCTAGAGAGTTGAATCTCGGCCTTAAACTAGAACCTACTCTCTGGAAGGAACCTCGTGACTACGCTGGAAACACCGCATAGTGCGGTGCTGTTGAAACAGCAGATCGATGCGATCGAGATGATCGTACCGTTCTTGCCGGAAGATGAGAAACGACGGCTGGCGGTTGCCTTGATGGCCACCGCCAGGGTTGCCTCGTTCTCGCACTGTATCAGGCAGGTTGAGAAGGTGCGGGATCTTAAGATGTCGATGCTCGTTCCGAGCGCAGACCTGGGAATCATGAACAATTGTGGTGTGGCGCTCAATCTTCGCAGCGCCCTCCGTGCGGATTGTTTCGCACGGTTGCTGCACGACATCGGCGTGGTCATCGATGGCATGAGCGACGCAATCCGTGGCACCATGTGCGGCGACAAACCGGCATACATGGCCGGTATCAGTGCCGGTATCGAATATGTTCCCGAGGGGGCTTACGTCAGCCTTAGCGTGATTCACAAGTTCTAGAGACTGGTTTGCCGGCGCCGGACACGTGGATGCTCTACTCCCACGCGCCCGGCCCGGTCTACCCGACTGTCCATTGGTTGGCGCCAAGCGGTCGGATTTTACCAGTAATTTCAAGCATGGTTAGCGTTTGCTGAAATGTGGCGGCATCAAGGCCGCTTTTTTGATGCAGCAGCTCGCCGTCGCGTTCACCGGCTTGCAGCGCATCTAAAATAACCTGCTCTTCAGGTGAGCTGGCAAATAAAAGTGGTTGCTGAGCATGACCGGCAGAGAGATTGAGCGCATCTAAAACGTCTTTTGCACTGGTGATAGTGTGCGCACCTGCTTTAATGAGCTGGTTGCAGCCGGCCGAGAGAGGGCTGGTAATATTACCGGGTACGGCCATAATCGTCTTTCCTTGCTCTAAGCCCCAGCGCGCGGTGGCGAGCGTGCCGCTACGCGCGGCGGCTTCAATGATTATAACGACATCTGAAAGACCGCTGATAATTCGGTTGCGCTCTAAAAACTGGTGCATCAAAGGGGGCATGCTGTTTGGGTATTCGCTTATGAGTGCCCCGCCCTGTTTGACAATGTGTTCGGCCAACTGCTGGTGCCTTCGGGGATATATCTGATTAAGCCCGCCACCCATAACAGCGAGCGTGGTACCACCTGCATCAAGCGCTGCTTGGTGGGCGATACCATCTATACCAAGCGCGAGGCCGCTGATAATAATAATGCCTTGAGCTGCCAGTTCATTGCTGAGCCGGTAGGCTGTTTCTTTGCCATAAGCGGTTGGCTTACGCGTGCCGACAATCGCAACCGTTGGCATTCGCTTTTCGGGTAAAGCTCCAATGTAATAAAACTTTTCTACCTTTGGGTCAATATTAATTAATATCTGTGAGAACTTATGCTTATCTGGAGCAGTGCTATTGATTTTCATATTATTTTGTGTGAAAAGGTATTGACATAAATAATTCAGCGTGTTACTATGGGTCACGGTAAGTTATCCACAGCCTCGCTGGGATAACTACATGCACCTTATACCCCCTAACTTTAACAGTTAGGCTGCTAATTTAAAGAGCTTTTGTTCAATAAATTAGTAACTATCTGTTAGGTTGCACGACTAGCGTGTATAGGAAGTTTTTTGACCCTCCACTTCCCTATACGCTTGAACCTCGGTTCTAATATACGCTAACGTGTAATCTAACCCCTTTAACCGGCGGACCTCTTATTTGTGAGGTGGGTCACGCTAATGCCCAGATTGGGTGGGTTGAAGGGATGAATGCGCCCATAGTGATGCCCACCCTTACTATGGGCGTTTTCATATGTAAAAATTAATATTTTTGCAATTTGAGTTGCTGTTGCGATAAGATTGCAATTGTTTCTCTCTTTTGGCATCATAATTGCTATGCTAAATTTTCTCAACACACCTCCGTCACCTGAGGCTGAACCGCCCCACCCTCCTGGTGAGCGTCGATCAGCTGTTTCTAGGGCGTGGCAATGGGCAAGCGTTGGCGGTAATGCCCTGCTGGGTGCGGTAGAAATTATCTTTGGTCATGCGAGCAATACACTTTCGGTGCTGGCGGATGGCTTGCATAATGCGGGCGATGCGGTGTCTTACGGTACCCAGACCGACAATGAGCGCAACGGGCACAAATATTCTGAAGAGAAGCTGAAACGTCGGCGTAAATTTGGCTATTGGGTGATTACATTGAGCTCGGGGCTGGCGGGAATGAAGGCAGGTGTTGATCTCGCATCGGGGCAAGAATCTGAGCATAACCAGGTTGCGCTGTATGCCGCTGCTGCCTCTTTGTCGTTAAGCTCATTACTATTAGTTCGTTTACAAAAAGGCATTCGTCGCAAAAAACAACTTGAAGGTCGTTCGAGTATGACTATGGAAGAAAAAGACCTGATGATGCATGTTGGGCGGTTTGATGTGCCTTCGGCAGCAGCAGCCACAATTGGCGCATTAGTTCAAAAGCATAATGTTGATGTTGAGCAGTGGATCGCGATGGTGAGCGGCGCGTATGGGGTGTGTTTATTTCGGCCTACAGAAAAAAATTTGGCCGAGAACCATGCTCATAGTCTCGAAGAGCTTGAGAAGGGTCATAGATGTGATCACGGTCATGGGCATCGCGTATCTTCCCCTCATGAGCACGAGCATAGATTAACTTGGGCAGATAAGCTTGCTTCACACATCTGGGCGACAGGGTCATACTTTGGCGGGCGTCTCAAGCAGCGGCACGAAGCGCCCCTCTGTGAAGAGAGCAAAGAGTACTCGTTAACAAAAAAGACACTGCTTGGCGCAACGGCCGTTACCGGTGCGGCACTTGGCGCGACAGCGTGGAAATATGTGTGAGGGGGAGCTGTGTTATTCCTGTCGCGTATGGCTCTCGAGTGGGGCGAAGCTACTGTGTGTCGGCTCTTCTCTCGCAGTTTTCACAGATACCACTCAGCTCCAAGGTGTGTTGGTGCAAATGAAAGCCTTTTTGCTCAGAAATGCTTTTGATGAGCTTTTCGAGCGAAGGTGAGTCAATGCTCACGACCTTTTTGCAGCGTTCGCAGTAAATATGATGGTGATGGCTTTTGAACGGTGCTGCTAGCTCAAAACGTTTCTTTAAACCAATGAAGACGATGCTGACAATGCCCAGTGCTTCAAAAAGCTCCAGCGTGCGGTACACACTTGCTCGGTCGGCACTTTTTGTTTTTATTGCGATTTGCTGCAGAGTAAGTGGTTCGAGCGCGTTTTGCAGGGTTGCAAAAGTTGCCCGGCGCGCCATTGTTGAACGCACGCCGTGGGCTTGTAATGTTTCGATTAAGCGGTTTTCAAGTGGTTTCATAGTCGCAATACTACTACTTTTTGCGATAAGTTTGCAATAAGCAAGGCTGGCTTGTTACAATTGAAACTAATTATTCAAACAAGAGAGTTTTATGACATTATTTGCATTAACAGTGGCCAGCTTACTTGGTAGCCTGATTTCCCTTCTTGGCGGTATTTTATTGTTACACAAAAGAGTAAAGCGTGAAAAAATCATGCTCTACGCCATGCCGTTTGGTGCCGGCGCCTTGCTTGGCGCAGCATTTTTCGATGTATTACCTGAGGCGCTCCATGAAGTGCATGAGCTGGGCGGCACTGAGCAAACCATACTTACCTGGGCACTGATTGGCTTTGTGCTGTTTTTTGTAATGGAGCGAACGGTGCGTTGGTTCCATCGTCACCACGAACACGGCGAGCAGCGTTCGCACAAGACGCTTATTGTGCTGGGTGACACCATACACAATGCGATTGATGGCGTGGCGATTGGTGCTGCATTTTTGGTGAGTATTCCAACCGGTATTGTTACCACCTTGGCGGTTGCTGCTCACGAGTTGCCGCAAGAAATTGGTGACTTTGGTATGTTGCTAGGTAAGGGCATGCTGCCTCGAAAAGTGTTGGTTATTAACATTTTGAGCAGCCTGGCCACCTTAGTAACGGCACTGCTTACCTTCTGGCTGGGTGCTAGCCTTGAGGCACTCGTGCCGCTCTTGCTGGCGGTTGTGGCCGGCTGTTTTATTTATATTGCTGCCGCTGATATTATCCCTGATATTCACGAACAGCCGCACCGCCAGGCTAATTTACAGAGCATGTTCTTATTGATTGGCATTGCTACAATTCCGCTTGTTGGGTTGCTTCTAGAGAGTGGCTTTGGCATTGGACATTGACTTACCGAGTAATCCTGTTAATATATAGTTGTGAGTGTTGAACCTATCATGGAAGACCTGGTCGATGGGGTACGTATTCGATACTATCCCGGCTGGGCATGGAGCACCCTCGAAGCTCAGATCCTCCGCATGGAGGCGCAAAGCCAGGTGGTGCAACTGATGAGGATGACGAAAAACCGACCTGGTTTCGCTTGGTTTGAAGCGACTACCCCGGTAGCGTCCGATGTCGTGGCTGCACCCCCAATGCACCTACGAAGGAAAATCAGACAGCATGGGCTGCGAACTCTAGCCAGCTAGGCATCTACCCTTTACTCATTCAATGCTTGACAACCGTGGTGGGCTCCAGGCGATTTTGAACGAACTTCATGGCTGTTGTCATGATTTCGGGATATATCGCCAGGAGCCCCTCTTTTTCTTTTTGGGATAACGTGGCTAATACAAAGTCAGTTGCCTCGGCTTTTTCGCGGTGCTCGTTCCATGTGCCGATGCGAATACGGGCGTAGTTTTCGCCCAAGTGTTCGTTTAACGACTTTATGCCATTATTGCCAGCGCTGCTACCGCTGGTGCGGCTGCGAATAGTGCCGAATGGCAAGGCAATATCGTCGTGAATCACTAAAATATCTTTATTTTCTAGTTTATAAAAATCGCGCGCTTTTCGAACCGCTTCACCAGTGAGGTTATAAAATGTGTTTGGCTTCATAAGCCAGACCTTTTCGGTTCCGACAGTTATTTCGGCGGCCTCGACGTTAAACTTTGGTTTGGTATGAAATTCGGTGCCCCATTTTTTAGCAAGTGAATCAACTACTAAAAAACCGATATTATGTCGGGTGTGCTCATATTCTTTGCCAGGGTTGCCGAGGCCAATAATTAATTTCACCTGGTAATTATACCTCTGGCGTGCTACGATAAGCAAACCTGATACACATCGGGTATGTAGAAAGTATGGACGAGCAACGCGGAGCAGAAAGTGATTCGTGCGATCTTTAGATTCGGAGCTTTGATTTTCGTGATTGTCGTTGGTCTCGTCGTAATATCCGCGGCAATACGGGGCGCCTTGGTAGAGGATGAATCACCGGTTGTGATTTGTTCGCCTCACTGGCCGTTACCCCAGGAATGGCAAGCATCTGGCTCGGTGCTGGTGTCTGAAGCTGGAGCCTTGAAGGTTCTGTCGGGTGAGATTGAAACCGGTAAAACAACCGTTACTTCAATCTCAAGCGGCTTGAGTGTTCGTATCAAGCAGAGTAGAGAGAGCCAAGATTTTTTCGTCAGTAATGTTGGCCTTTCAAGAGTTGGCTTCACCTTTGCCGAAGCCAACGACATATGTCATCAGGAGTTGGCGCCCGGAGAAGTTGTCAGATTTACTAACATAGCTGGAGGGCGACATATCTCGCTGTACGAGATTTCCTAGCTCTTCCGGGCATTACGGCGGGCGAGCCTATAACTCCCTAGACTCGTCCGCCGGCTGATGCGAGTGTCCATACTTTCTTGAGGTTTTAGTCTAATCAGTGCGTTTTTCTTCGCGCAATTTTCGTTTTTTCTCGGCCGAGGTATCGCGGTAGCTTATCATAATGCTCGTGCCACTAAAGTCGTAGGCTTGGCGTAGCTCACGCTCAAGGTAGCGTTTATAGCTCCAGTGAAGGTATTTTAAATCGCTGCCAAACAGAATGAACCATGGCGGTGTAATATCGCTTTGCACAAGGTAGCGTAGTTTTGGGTGGCGATTTTTAAGGCCGGCAGGCGGATGCTTCTGAATACAAGCGGCCAGCACGCGGTTTAAGGCGCTGGTTTGTAACTCTTGCTTGCGCCGGGCGTCGATTTGAGCTGCCAGTTCAAATAATTTCGTCACATTTTGGCCAGTTACGGCGCTGGTGAAGATAAGCGGCGCCCATGGCACAAAAGTGAATTCGTGTGCTAGCTCTGCGGCAATCTGATCTCGGCTATAGGCGTCTTTTTCATATGAGTCCCATTTGCTTACCACAATAATCAACCCCTTGCCTGCCTCTTTAATGATGCCGGCTAGTTTTTGGTCGAGCTGTACGCCGCGTTCGTTGACATCAACTAACAGTAAGCAGACGTCGGCTTGGTTAACTGCCTGCAGGCTCCGTAATACGCTGAACTTTTCAATACCGGTTTCAATTTTGCCGCTACGCCGAATGCCGGCGGTGTCGAGCAGCTCAACATCGCGGTTTTCGTAACGGACTTTGACTCGATTAACATCACGGGTCGTGCCAGCGATGTTGGCCACGACCGCCTGTTGCTTACCGGCGAGTCGGTTAAATAAATTGCTTTTACCAACATTTGGCCGGCCAATAAGGGCGATGTGCAGCATATTATCATCGGAAATATCTTTTTGAGCTGGCAGTAGTGTGGTTATCTCTTCGAGCAGTTTTTCTATACCGGTACGGTGCTCGGCACTAGTGCGAATAATGGTGGCAATGCCGAGGCGTAAGAATTCCTCTGTTGCAAGGTTGCCCTTCATGTCGATTTTATTAACAATCAAAATGACAGGCTTGCGGCTTTTGAGGGCTTTTTTGGCAACGGTTCGATCTTGGTCAGAGGGATATTTTGTGCTATCTACCATTACAACGATAACGTCGGCAGCCTCGGCAGCCTCGGTTATTTGATCTTGAATAGTGGCTTCAAATTCGTCTTCAGGGTTTTTAAGGCCAGCGGTGTCAACTAACCAAAAAGTATGTTCATGGAATGAAACTTTTTCAACGACATTATCGCGTGTCGTACCAGCCTCGCGGGCAACAATTGCTCGCTGCGAACCGACGACACGATTAAAAAGCGAACTCTTGCCGACGTTCGCTTGACCAATAATTGCAACAGTAGGGAGTGCAACAGCCATAAACATGCTTATTATAACATGATAAGGGTATCTATACCCTTATTGCGGGCGAATTGCCTTTCAATCAATCCCCTGACTATTTAAAGAACTTTGAAAAAAGCGGGTTTTTACCGCGGTGCATAAAGCCTATTTCGAATGCGAAAAGAGTTGCGAAGAACCCAAGAAATACCTTTGTCAGCGGGTCTTTCGGCCCCTGTTCTTTTGAATGATCAAATCGTAGAAATTCAGACATAACTGTACTATTAGAGCAAGCCGGCTGCGCTACTGAACTCACCTTCGGCCAGTGACCCGAGGGAAAAGCTGCCAAATTGTGTTCGGTGAAGCCGATCAACATGATAGCCTAACGCTGTAAAGGTGCGGCGAATCTGCCTATTGCGGCCCTCACTCATGACGACCCGGTAGGTATTTTTTGGATATGTAGCTTGTTCGGGTGTGTCAGCAAGCGAGCTAACACTAAGCCGGCTATTGCCATCTTCAAGCTGAATGCCATGGTCACTGATCATCTGTTGATGAAGTGGTGCAAGTGGCTTATTGAGTGTGGCATAATAAACCTTTTGTTTGTGAAAGGAAGGGTGTGTCATTTCATGGGCAAAGTCGCCGTCATTGGTCAGCAAAATAAGCCCTGAGCTGTCTTTGTCGAGCCGGCCAACCGGTTTTAAGGGCTGAAATTCAAGGGGCAGCAAGCTATAAATGGTTGGTGTTTCGCCCTGCTGACGGCGTGAACAAACATAACCGGCCGGCTTGTGAAGTAAAAGATAGGTTTGTTTTATTGGCGTGGTTTTAATGGGCTTATTGTCAACCGTGAGTGCGTCAATACCACGGGCAACAGGAGCACCAAGATCGGCAACAACCCCATTTAATTGCACTCTGCCAGTCATAATGTAGGCATCGGCTTCGCGGCGTGATATGCCTAGCTGTTCAGCTAGTAATTTATTGAGACGAATATAGTCACTTTTCATGACTTTCAGTATAACTTACATTCAATAAATGATTGAATGAGTATCATAAAGATAGGCGCTAACAGGGGTTGGAACAGGTGAACGACACCCTAAAGCGCAACCGGTGGTCGAGGTGGTGAGGCGGGTGGTGTTGCTGGCTGGTTGTTGGCACTTGCTGTTGTCGGGGCAGATGAACTTGATACGAAGTCACCACTTTCGTCAATTTGTACATCAGGAAGTGCTGGCTGGCCAGCCACTTGAGCGGGTTGGTCAACTGGCTGGTTGGCGAACTGATTGACTTGGTTGTCTACTATTGCCCGTTCTTGATCAGCGGTTACTACAGGTGGCCGGTTATTGATATCAACACCCGCCTCTTTGGCCAGCTCTTTGTCTAGTAAGTCGTTAATGTCGACTTTTTTGGTGGCTGAGTCAGAGATTGGTTGAATAACTCGGTTGCCTCCACTGCCAGATGTGGGGGTAGTACTTGATGCCGTGACGGCTCTATTATTGCTGGCTGTGGGCTGTGCAGGCGTAGTTTGTGCCGGTGTTGGGACTTGAGGCTGAGCAGATGTTGTTGTTGCTTGATCGGTTTGTGTCGAGGCTGCTGCTGGCGCCGCGGCTTGCTGAACTGCTTGCGATGGCCGTGGTGGTACTTGCGAAAGAGCTGTAGGTGCTGGCCGTTGCTGAGGCAAGGCGGCCGGGTGGTCGGTTGCCGGCGGCTCGGTGGCGAGCTGTGGGCTCTGATATGCTGGCTGCTGGGTTGGTGCAGGCGTAGCCGCTTGAGCTGCGGTGTCAGCTTGAGGAGCTTGGCCAGGCGTAAAGCCGGGCGCATCACCGAGCACTTCATGAACAACCCTGACAACATCTTCAATGCCGACCTGAGACTTCACTAAGTAACGATCGGCGCCAAGTTGTTCACCGCGGGCGCGTTGTTCTTCTGAGCTGAGCGCTGTCATCATAATGACCTTAACGCCACGTGTTTCAGTGGTAGAGCGCAGAATATCAAGCATATCGAAGCCACTGATCTTTGGCATCATCACATCGCTAATAATAAGTGCTGGCCGTTCTTTGATGGCAATGGCTAAGGCTTCTTCACCATCGCCGGCTGATACAATATCATAACCCTCGGCAAGCAGGCGCACGCCGTAAATTTCGCGTAAGCTCTTGTCGTCTTCAACCAACATAATTTTTGTCATATTACTTTCTATTGTATGCAGTGTTTTTAAAAAAATCCATAGCACTTATGCTTTATTTGTTATAACAGGGGCGGTTTGGCGTGTTGGAATAGAGATTGCCCCGCGCGGCTGAGCTTGAGGGGTGTGTGCTATTGGCCGTGGTGTGGCTGGTTCACGTGCGGGCTGCGAGTGAGCTGCATGCCACTGTGCCTGTAGTTCGGTGATTGTTGGTTCGCGGCGAGGGGCTGTCGTTTGCGGGCGTGGCTGCTGGGGTGAGGCGGGTGCTGCTAGAGAGGTTTGTGGCTGCAGGGCTGCAGTAATTGGTGTGGGCTGGGCTGAGCCGGCCAACGGTGCGAAATCGATATGCTGTAGCTTAACGGCTGTTGGTGCTGGCTGCGGCGGCATGGGTGCGGGAGCACTTGCGGTCGTTGCACCACTTGCCCGCTCTTGCAAGGCTTCAATGGCTTCTGAATCTTGCAGCTGCCGCACTTGGGCTCCACTGAGCCGTGGCAATGCTACATAAAATGTGCTGCCCTTACCGAGCGCACTTTCAAGCGTAATGCTGCCGCGCATTGATTCAACGAGCTTGCGGCAAATATAGAGCCCGAGCCCGGTGCCGCCAATCTCACGTGTGTCGCTGCTGTCGACTCGATAGAACTTTTGAAACAGATGAGGGATATCTTCTTTTGGAATGCCGATGCCGTTGTCTTTAACGCTGATAATAACATGCTTATCGTCGCCCGTCACATCAGCAATGATCTCACCTTGCTTGGTGTATTTGATAGCATTTTCAATAAGGTTGGCAACTACTTCTCTTAAATGGTCACGATCGACACTTGCGTAATAAACTGGACTCAGTTTTTTCTGGCCGTCAACGGTGTCTTTGCCGTGAGCGGCGAATAGCAGCTTCAAACCCTTTTCTTTTGCTTTTGGCTCAAGACTCTCGGCGATCGATTCAACATAGGCAACGATATTGGTGGTTTTTGGGTGCTGTTTGAGGCGGTTGTCGTCGGCACGAGTGACGGTGAGCAAATCTTGGAATAATCTGCCGAGGTGCTGCACTGCTTCTTGGGCTTTTTGAAGATATAGGCGAGCTTTTTGATCAATTTGGGCGGTTTGTGGGTTGAGTGCTAGCCCGAGGTACCCTTCTATAGCGGCAACGGGAGTTCGCATTTCGTGGCTGGCGGTGCTTACAAATTCGGCTTGCTCACGCTGAGCTTTCGTTTCAGCGGTAATATCACGAAAAACAACAATACTACCAGCAATATTATGAGCTTCGTCGAGCATTGGCGAAACAACCAGCGAAGTTACCATTTTTTTGCCGGTTTTACTTGTGAGGGTGAGTTCATTATTAACAACTGTTTGTTTAATAACGCGCACTTGCTCAATTGGATTTTGGCCATTGTTGATCGGTTGGTCTTGCTTGCTTGTGAGCTTCATAACAAGTGCGTAATCGAGGTTGATGGCCTCATTCTTTCCCCAGCCAAGCAGGTTTTGAGCGGCTGGGTTAATGAGCTGAATCGTGCCTTTGCTGTCAAGGGCGAGCACGCCATCGGCAATGGCATTGATGACAATCTCAGCCTTGTTTGAAACCTCTGATAGCTCCTTGGTGAGCTGGCTGACCTTTTCGGACTTTTTTGCTTCGTGCTGACTTTTGCTGTGCCAAATAATATAACTGACGACTAACGGTAAATCTGAAGCCAGCGCAAACATAAGCAGCCGGTCGTTTGTGAGGCCGGGCTGCGGTGCCATGAACTGCCAGGCGATATAACCGTTAGCTAAAAGGCCAAGCACCAAAAGGCCCGGCAGGCCGAATAAGCCAGCAAAGGTGGCAACCAATATCCAGAGTGCGACATAGGGCGAGGCAATACCGCCAGTTGTTAGAATTAACAAAGCGGTTGTGGCCACGAGTAACCCAAAGGCAATAATTGCCCAGATATTTAAGTGTTCATCATTACGATAGAAAATGGCTACGGCAGCGATAATGGCGTTAAGGCCAGCTGCCCCGGCTGCGACTGCACTAATTTGCATCGCTGGGTCGTTGGCACCGCCACCCAGAAACGTAACGCCGAACAATGCCAAAATAACGGCATCAATAAGCAGGCTGATTTCGGCAACTCGCCGATACCAAAACGGCGACCCTGTGAACATCGATTGAGAGAAATCACCCACGTTACCCTCCTGTTCCGGCGGCGTTGCAATAACAAACTAGCCATTTTTCATTTCGCTGCGTAGTGTTCACTATGCTTTGCAATGAGACAATGACTACTTTGCTACTGTAACCCTCCCTCGAAACCGAAGGTGAGCTGTGCGTCATTTCTAAGCGGATAGGCCACCCTCCTATGGTCACTTTAGCTTATGGTTAGTATATAACGCTCGCGACAATAACTGAAGTGAAAAAGGAGTTGCTTTTTACAATATAATATTGTAGAGTATCATATACGCCTCCTGAAGGCGTTTCTGTTAGGGTACTAGAAAGGAACGAACAATGCCGAGAGCACTCAGGGTGGTATACGTTTTGGTGGGAGCGGCAACCTTCATGATTGGCGTTTTCACAAGCCAGAATGTTTGGGCCGTGCTGGCACACGTGCTGTCGGGCGGAGCCATGATGGCTTTGGCTATCTACGGCACTATGCCCAGTTGGTCGGAAGACCCCGCAGAGAGACTACGACAGCACAATCAAGCTGCGATAGGGCTTGGTTTCTGCCTCTTCTACCTGGGCTTCACATTGGTCGCACCTGTGAGCGGCCATGCGAGGGCTCTGCTGTGTATCCAAGCAGTCATGGGTATCTTGACGCAGCTTGTTCGCCTTGATCACATCAACAGAACGAGCTCTATGCGCCTAGGGCAGATCATTCGCGATTTCCGCTTCCCGGCGCCAATCGCGGTATCACCGCCACGCTCGTAGCGCTCTTCAGGTGGTGTCAGGGCATCGGGCGGATTCATTCTCCGCCCGATGCCCCTACCGCTATTGAGCAGTTTTTTGTTTGAAGCGCAGCATAACCCGGAGAACTCGTGAAAGATTTGTAGTGGTCGCTGATTCTGTTTTGCTAATTACTATAATAAGCCAAGCATGAGACAAGCATCTTCTGTTATAGTAGAGCTAAACGAAACTGCTTATGAAATTTCTTTCAAATATTCCAGTTCTGCACCCTGTTACGCTGGCAGATATTCTCTTTCATAGGGGTAAAAAACGTGCTGAGGCATTTTTAGCATTGCCGTACGAAAAGCAGCTTGTTGCCCTGCGGGTGGCGACTCCGCGAGCGAAGCGTGAGCTTATGCATTACCTTTCGATAAGACAGCTACTGCCTCTGCTTAACAGCATAGGGCCCGATGAGGCAGCCGACCTTTTGCAGATTATGACACGCCATAAGCGCACCATTATGCTCAAGATGTTGAGTGATGAGTTGAAAAATGCACTCTCTACCCTACTCGAGTTTGATGCCCAAACTGCCGCCGGGTTAATGACGCTCGATTACATTCAAGTTGAAGATACTGATAATGTTGTTGAGGTGGCTCGCAAGTTTCGTCGCCACGAACAAAAAACCGGCCGGCCGCCAGCCATTTTGGTGATGCGTGAGGCGCAGCTGGTGGGTTTTTTGCCTGGCCATGAGCTTGGGTTCGTCGACAAAGATGAAACAATCGGCGCTTATGTAAAACATGTGCCAGCAATTTCATACGCCGCTACCCATAGTGATGTATTGCATTTGTTCCGTTCACATCCCCACAATAAAGTAGCTGTGCTTGACGATAACAAAGCCGTACTTGGCATCATTTATTCAGATGATGTGCTGAAGATACTCCGAGAAGAAAATTCGGCTTCGCTTTACAACTTTGCCGGTATCAATAATGAAGAGAGCGTTTCTGATTCGATTCGACATAAGGTGCAATATCGCTATAAGTGGCTCATTATTAACCTTGCAACCTCATTCTTGGCCGCCCTGACGGTTGGTTTATTTGAACATACACTCGATACTTACGTGCTCTTGGCAATTTATATGCCAATTGTGGCTGGCATGGGCGGTAATGCCGCAACCCAAACGCTTGCGGTATTGGTGCGTGGCATTGCACTGAGGCAAATTGAGTTAAAAACAGCTTACCGGGCGCTTCGTAATGAGATGGGCGCCGGCTTCATCAACGGCGCTATTAACGGCGTATTGGTGGCTGCGGTGGTGATGATTTTTAACCACGATATCAGAATTGCGCTTATACTTGCTGTTGCCATGATCATTAATTTATTGGTTGCGGGCTTTTTTGGTACACTCGTGCCACTTATTATGGCGCGGCTTGGCAAAGATCCTGCCTCGTCGGCAACTATTTTTATAACAACTGCCACTGATGTTCTTGGGTTTTTGGTATTTCTTGGGCTTGCGACTGTCGTGCTCAAGTAAAATGCGATTTTAGGTATTTACGAAGCACAAGCACTTTGCTACTATGCTGTTAAGCATAGGTTAAAAATTAACAACGTATAAATTAGGCGATAAACTATGGCGCGTTTACCACAACCAGGGGCAGATACAAATGTATGGGGTGATATACTCAATGATTACTTAACAGTTTCGCTTAACAGCGATGGCACCGTTAAGGCAAATGCGGTCAGTGCCTCAGCACTCCAAGATAACTCTGTTTCTGGGTCAAAACTGCAAGATAGTTCGGTAACAAATGATAAATTAAGCACCTCAAACGTGCCGGTAAGCGGCCAAGTGTTAAGCTATAATGGGTCGGGGCTTGCCTGGGCAAACGGCGGCGCTGGCGGTGACCCTGCAATGGGCGGTGACCTCTCAGGAGTGGCTTCAAATGCACAAATTGTTGCCAATGCCGTTGGCCCCACCGAGCTTGCCACCAATGCTGTCACAACAGTTAAAATTGCCGACAGTAACGTTACTGATGCGAAAATTGCCTCAGGCGTTTCGCAAAGCAAAATTACCAACTTAACAACCGACCTGGCCGGTAAAGCTGATGAAACAATTACTATTTCAGCTGGCACTGGCCTTACCGGCGGCGGCGATTTAACCGCAAACCGTACACTTTCTGCTAATTTTGGAACGACATCCGGAACAATTGCCCAGGGTAATGACAGCCGGATTACTGGCGCTGAACAAACTGCTAATAAAGCTGCAGCTAACGGGTATGCCAGCCTCAATGCCTCAACATTGGTGCCGGTTGCACAACTTGGTAGCGGCACGGCTAATAACACGACATATCTTCGTGGTGACGGTACCTGGGCGACGGTTTCGGGTGGTGGAGGCGTTACTCCTATCAACGGTGGTGGCGAAACCTATTTTGATGCTGGTAACTCGGGTACAGCTGCAACCATTGATTTAGCCAATGGTAATGTTCAAAAGCTGACGCTCACGGCTAACTGCACGCTAACACTTACAAGCCCGGCAGCTGGCGCGATGCGGGCACTGACACTGCTTGTTTTTCAGGATGCGACTGGTTCACGCACCATGACGTGGCCTGGCACAGTAAGTTGGGGCGCGGCAGGGGCACCAGTATTAACGCTGACCGCCTCAAGGATGGATATTATCTCTTTATTTACGGTTGACGGTGGTACTACATGGTACGGAGCACTTGGCGGAAAGGGCTTCTAGTTTATGGCACTCCCCTCTTTTCGCGTCACTGAACTGCGGCGAAGGGAACGATACCCCAACCTGTTAGCATCATGGGGGTTTGGCGAAGGTTCGGGTACGGTTGCCCGCGACAGCTCAGACCGCGGCAATAATCTTGCTGTAGCGGGTACCCTCACCTGGCCTGCTGGCCATTCAGGTGGTACGGGGCTAGGCAATGCTGGCGTAACCGGCAGCGCTTCTGGTCCATGGACATTAAGTGGCAGCGCGATTACCCTTATGGGTTGGGTGCGACCGCTTGATTTAACGGCAGGCGCTACTCAGGCGCTCTTTGGTATTTGGGACAGCGCAGACGCGGGTGGTGCCACGCAGGTTGCACTATGGGCTCAGCGTGGTGATTTTGGTGCGGCAAACGTCTTGCAGGGTAACGTAAGAATCAACGGTGGCCTAGTTGGCTTGGATGGCACCGCTCTTACCCTTAACACCTGGACGCATATCGCATTTACATACGATGGCACTACGCTCAGGCTTTACCGAGATGGCACACAGATTGGAAGTGGTTCTTCAACAGGAGCCCTTACGGCTGGCTCCTTGGCCTTTAGCGTGTTGCCAACCTCTTCGAACGCACAAGCTGATGATGTTCGGGTTTTTAGCACGGCACTGAGCGCGCCACAGATTGTCGAGCTTATGAATACACCAGTGGCACCTTAGGGTTTGCCTTTCTTGACTTTACAAAGGTACTACCGCATACTCTATAGGTAGTAAAGCTTATGCTTTTGAAGTGAGGGGAAATGAAAACAAAAATAATAGTAGTTATCTCGATAATTATCGTTGCCCTTATTGGCTTTTGGGTGTGGTTCTTTTTAAGCTTGCGTACAACTCCCCCATCAACCGATCAGCCTCAGACAAATCAGCAAACCGATAGCATTCAGCCAAAAGTTAAGCTTACTATTCCCGAATCAAGCCTCAGCTTAGCTTCGACAAGCAAGGTGTTGGAGGTGTCGGTAGAGGCAGAAGACAATGTTATGGTCGTAAGAGTTGAATATTTGCTTGATGGCAAAGTGGTGGCGCGCAGTATTGAGCCGCCCTATAGGGTAACGATTAATCTTGCAAATCTCGACTCTGGTGAGCATACGCTGCAAGCTGTTGCCTATGATGCAGCCGGTAATCGCGGCGAGAGTGATATTTTTGTATTTGTTATCGTAGCAGATGAAGTGATACCCCAAGGTGAAGCTTCTGAAGGAGTTGTTGAAAGAAGCGCAAGCTTTGCATCAACCTCTGGCACTCAGGCTAACAGCTCTTCTTCATCGGGTAATAGTTCTGGCGGCAATTCAGGTGGTATGCCTGGCCCAACACCCACGCCTGAACGAACGGCCGGAGGTTGGTGGGCTTATTTGCCGCAACGGTTACAAGTGTGCAGCAATAATGGCTGGAATGATGGGCCAACTTCCATGCCAGCTGAGGTTATCACAGTGCCGGCGGGCAGCAATGCAGGCTTTAACTTTAACCAGAGCGGTAAGACATTTTGGTTTGCACCAGGTGTACATACGCTAGGTAATGATCAGTTTGGCCAGATTATAGCTGGCGCAAATAGCACATATATTGGTGCACCAGGTGCAATAATTGACGGGCAAAATATTAACAAGTATGCCTTTACTGGTTTTGCCGAGAATGTCCGAGTTGCCTATCTAGAAATTCGTAACTTTGGTAGCGGCAATGACAATAATAACGAAGGTGTCATCAACCATGATGCGGCCGACGGCTGGACAATGGAGTATTTAAACGCGCACCATAATGACGGCGCGGCGGTGTTCCTGGGGAGTGAGAATACCGTGAGCAATAACTGCCTGAAAGATAACGGCCAGTATGGCTTCTCAATGTTTAAAATGCCAATTGATGGCGATTCGGCCATTAAAGATATCGTCATTGATAACAATGAAATTGTTGGCAATAATCAAGACAACTGGGAGGCTCAGATTGTTGGCTGTGGTTGTACTGGCGGTGGCAAGTTCTGGGATGTTGAGGGTGCAATTGTTACCAATAATTATGTACATGATAACCTCAGCACCGGTTTGTGGGCCGATACAAACGACATTGACTTCTTATTTGACAGTAACTGGATCGAACATAACTCAGGTGAAGGCATTTGGTATGAAATTAGCTATAATGCTACGATTAGCCGCAATGTTATAAAGCGTAACGCCTGGACATCGGGTGTCAGCAACCAAGGGTCACCTGGTGCTGCGATTTACATCTCAGAATCGGGTGGTGATAGCCGGCTACAGTCAACCACGAGCGGCAGTTCTGACTTAAGAATCAATAATAACTTGCTTGATGACAACTTCTCTGGTATCTCAATTTACGAAAACTCAAATCGCTTCTGTAACTCAAACGGTAACACCTCAAAGGGTTATTGCACTCCATTTGTTAGCCCGACATTGATTCCTGAGCCGCATAACTTTACCTACCCTAATCCGATCAGCTCGACACATCCTTGTTATACAAATATCGGTTCTCAGCCATATACCAATGATTGCCGCTGGCACTCAAACAATGTGCAGGTATATAACAATGAATTCCATTTCGACGAAGCAGTTGTACCATGTGCGGGCAACTTCTGTGGTGCACAGGCGCTCTACGCGACTGGTTCAAACAATATCCCTTGGGCACCGGCTGCCTATAATGTCGGTAATGTTCAAAACGATGTAATGTTCAACAACAATAATAAGTTTTTTAATAATAAATACTTTGGTAACTGGCGCTTCGCGAAGGGCTTTGGCGAAACAGTGTTCTTTAGCACATGGCAGGCAACGCCATTTAGCCAAGATAACGGTTCTACGTTCGATGGTGCAGCAACACCGCCGCCCGACCCTAATGCGCTTGATGATGACACGGCGACACTCGAGGGTGCAATCGGTGAATGGGTAGCCTGGTTCAACGATGCGATTACACGATCGACAGCAGAGGCCCATACAGGTACTCACAGCCTGCAAGTGAGTGTGACCGGCTCTGGAAGCTGGGGTGTGCAGTTAGACAACCACCCGGGCTTTAGCACGGCAGCTGGCAATAAGCGTATCAGTTTCTGGGCAAAGCGAGGCACCGGTGCTATATCAAGCATGACAATGCGAGTCAAATGGTTTGATTTTAACGATCAACTTGTGCAAACAAACGACGTGCCAATTAGTACGCTCACAACCAGCTGGCAGCAAGGAACGCTTGATGCTACAGCACCAGCGGGCACTGCCAGTGTATTTGTCGAGCTCGTCAGTAGTTCAGGGGGTGCTGGCAATACAGTTTATGCTGATGACTTTGTGATTGCTGATATACCCTAGCGATGACTCGAGGCCTCAAATAGGCCTATTACTCAGGCCTAGCTTTTTGAGTACACTGGTGTGTTGCAAGTACATGAAAAGGCCGGCGACAGTTAGTCGGCCGGCCTGGAAGATCGAGATGATCTTTGTTACCCGTATCGCAGAAGAATCATAAGGAAAAACACCAAACATAAAACCGTCAAAACGATACCCATAAACTGAGCAAATGGTGTCTCTTGGGTGCGAGCTATCGCTGGTTCAGTGCGCCTGGCTGCTCTTGTTGTCGCCTGCTTCTTCTGGGGCGCTGCTTTCTTCTTAATAGCTGGCATAGTATTACTTCGTTACGCTAATTGTTTTGCCTTCGGCATCGGGCGCGGTAACAACCAGCCGATTGTTAGCATCTTTTTTAATCGTATAGCTGACACCATTTGTGGCACATACGGTACTACATTGTGGATCTTTTGGAATTGCTACTAAATACTTACCGCTACTTGTGAGAGCCGAGAGGTCAACAAGGCTGGTACACGAAGGCGCGCCAGTTGCACAGATTTCAGTATCTGAGGTAGTAATGCTTGCCGGTAACGTACCGTTATTATCTAGCGCATACTGGTAGACGCCGTTAATAATAGTGTTAACATCGGCTGAGCGCTGTGAATTGCGCGAATCTGCCAGGTTTTTGCCTGGGTTAATAGCGATAATTACAATTCCCGCCAAAATAGCGATAACTGCAACTACCAACAAGACTTCTAGAAGTGTGAATCCTGCTTGAAGTGCGTTACGTTTTTTTAATAGCTGTAACATAAGAGCCCGCCCTTTCTTAGTGCTAACTACTAACTTACATATTTTTTTAATTTACCTCCTGCCACGAGGTAATGCTTAAGCTTGACGCTCCAATTGTAACATAAACTTGTGTTTTGCGTACAACACTTCCAACTGTAGCTGTCGTGGTGATGGTTCGCGTTGAGGCACCGGTGTTGGTGACGGTATAGCTGCAACTACCCATACCGAGCGTGATTGGGTTGGTGCCGGTAAAGCTGGCGCTATCGTGAATTTGTTGTAGTGCCTCTTCAGTACAGGCGACAGCGAGCGAGCGAGCTTGCTTAGACTGCAAAGCTACCAAACCACCACGTTGACTGTCGATACCTGTCGTTAGCAAAGCAAGCGCTATGGCGGTGGCCGCGGCACCAATTATCAGCACGGCGAGGAGCGCGATATAGCCTTGTTCTTGCTTTTTCACCAACCCACCTCTACTGATGTTGTGAAGGTTTTTTGGTAATCGTATTCGTTTCGGCCCACCGGGTTAATGCGTGAAAGCGTAAAGCTCACCTGTACTATGCCTGGCGTGCCTGCGCGCGTCAGATTTTTAAAGAGCAAATTACTTACTTGTACATCACCGCTCGTGAGTGCAACGTTTGCGGCTGTTCCTTCTTTGATCTGTAGAACCGTACCGTTTAGCGAGTAAATAGTTGGGCTCAGGCTGCCGGTAGGCACCACGAGAGTTAATGAGGCGGCACTGGCGCCTGCTGCGGGTGTGCTGATAGAGGTAGCATTACGGATAGTCTGAGTAATACCGTCAATTGTTGCACTGCCTTGATCATTCACTTCTGCAATAGTTTGGTTCTTTACCCGGGCTTCTACTATTACCCCAAAAAAGTATGTTATTGAAGTAAGCAAACTGCTAATGACAACCACGTAAAGCAGCAATTCGATAAGAGTGTAGCCACGTTGTTGTGTTGTTTTTATTACCCCTATTTTTTGGTGGTAATCAATAATTGACCATACCTTCGCCATTGATCGTGATTGTCCTCGTATCGTTAGTAGTACTATTTAGAGTAATGCTGCCAACGCTCGCCGGAGTGGGCGTGGCGGTGAGCTTGGCGAACTGCATTTCAACCAGGCCGCTTGGGCTAATGGTGTCGGGTATGATCAGGGTTTCATCGTAAGTAATGTTGCGTGATATAAAACTAGGCCCCTTAAAAATTATTGCCGTGCCAGCGCTAATAGCAACCCCCCAGGAGTCGTCATGGTAACCTGAGCGGGCGTATAGTTCAGCTCGGCGGATCATGGCGACAATACCTTGAGCAGTGAGGTCGAGGTCATTGCGACGCACAAACGACTCATAAATTGGCAGTGAAATGCTCGTGAGGAGTGCGATAATTGCTACTGAAAGCAGTACCTCAAGCAGCGTAAAGCCGGCTTCGGCCTTAGGCATTAAGCCCCCCCACTAAACTGTAAACAGGAATGATCACTGCTACGGCTACCACCATAACCCCTAACCACACAATAATGAGTAAAATTGGTTCTAGGATCGTTTCTAGATTATTAGTGGTAGTATCGGCTTTTTGCTCGTATGTACGGCCAATGGTGCGTAAAACCATCGAGAGCGAGCCAGAGCGTTCACCTGAGATGACCATTTGCTGCACTGAAGGGTCAATCAACTTGCCTATTTTTTTGTAGTGATCAAGGCTTTCCTTAAAACTATAGCCGTCACTCAGTGACTGGCCGAGATGGTGATAAAAGCGCTGATACCTGGTGGCATTAGTAGCGTTTTCGAGCAAGTTGGTGGCCTGCGTGATTGGCAGGCCGGCATCAAGCAACGTCCCTAGTAGGTAGCCGAACTGCGCTATTTCAATTTCACGTATGAGCCTACCAATGCCCGGAAAACTAAAGAGGAGCCATTGGCCAATCCGCCGGGTTGGCCGAAAGCCGAATGCAATATAACCGATAAGCAGCACTCCTGCTAGAGTGGCTGGAACGGCAATAATGCCATATTCTTTCAAGAACAAGCCAAAGTTAATCATAATTTTTGACACAAGCGGCAGATCAGCACCGAGCTGTGAAAAGGTATCACTAAGCCGTGGCAGCAAGAACCAGGCCACTCCCAGGCCAACAACTAAGGTGAGGCTTAGAACAAAGGCCGGGTAAATCAAGGCTGAGCGAAGCTTTGAGCGAAAGAGATGACGCTTCTCTTCTTGTTGAGCGGCGAGTTGCAGGTTATCAATTAAGCGCCCCGAGCTTTCACCAAGCCGCACTAAGGCAAGTGTCTGCCGGCTCATAATATGAGAGCGCTCGAGTGCCTGAGCCAGTGACATGCCGGCTTCGATATCGCCTTGTACACCGTCGAGTATTTTTTTCATATTGCGGTTGTGAGTTGAAGTCGCTAAGGCATCAAGAGCTTGGCCAACCGGCACCCCCGACTTTAGGAGCATGGCTAAGTTTTCACTAAAATACTCACGTTCTTTAAAGGGTAAATGACGCCTCGGCTGTTTCGATGGTGTTTTTTTGGTCGTCTTATCCATAATCGCCTACTCTGCCGGTGGTGGTACGACGCGTACGACTTCACTAATTGTTGTTTGACCGCTTTTAATTTTTGCAAGACCGTCTTCAAACATTGGCCGGCTTCCCTGTTTGCGGGCTAAGATCTCAATTGCCTGACTTGATGGTGACTTTAAAATAAGCTCTTGCATTTCGGGAGTGACTTCAATGAGCTCGAATAAAGCTATACGGCCTTTGAAACCAGAGTGGCTGCATACATTACAGCCTTTTCCGGCGTAAACGGTTGAAGTGCCATGGAAGTATTTCTCTAGATGACCACCAGGGGTTTTGATATTTTTTAGAGCTTCACTGAGCGGCAAGCTGTAACGGCAGTTAGTGCAGATTTTACGCGCGAGGCGCTGGGCGATAATGATCTCGAGCGTAGACGATAGTAAGAACGGTTCGATCCCCATTTCAATCAAGCGTGGAATAGCGGTTGGTGCATCGTTGGCGTGAAAGGTCGAAAGCAGTAAATGACCGGTGAGAGCGGCATTGACTGAAATTTCAGCAGTTTCACGATCACGAATTTCACCAACTAAGATAATATTCGGGTCTTGGCGAACAATGGCGCGAAGGCCTTTAGCGAAGGTCATATTGGTTTGTTCGCGCACTTGAATTTGGTTAATGCCCGGCATTTTATACTCGACAGGATCTTCAATAGTGGTAATATTAACATTGGTTTTATTAAGCAACTTAAGGAGCGCATAAAGGGTTGTTGTTTTTCCGGAGCCGGTCGGGCCGGTGGTTAAGATCATACCAAATGGCCGGGCAGCGTACTGTTCGATCATCTCGCGGTGCTTCGTGTCAAGGCCAATGTCGGCGAGGCTAAAATCTTGCACATATGAGCTGAGTACGCGCATAACGACTTTTTCGCCGTAAATTGTTGGCACCAGTGAGACGCGCAGGTCGGTTTTATGGCCGCCTTCGGTACGTTGAATGGCGCCATCTTGAGCGGCGAGATGCTCATCGATACGCATGCCGCTTTCCACCTTGATACGGTTCAGTATATTGTCGTAATATTCTCTGGCCAGTGTGCCGGCAATGCGCAGGGCACCATCAACCCGAAAACGTACGGTGACTTCCCCGGACTGCGGTTCAAAATGAATATCAGAGGCGCGAAAGGCAATCGCATCCTTAATTATTTCATCAACAATCTCAGGGGCCACTCGCTGTCCGGCCTCAATAATCTGTGAGAACCGAGTGGCCAGCGGCCGTTCGTAGGCGTTAAAGCCAGCTTCCATATATTCCGGTAGTGTATAGGCAAGGAGTGGCTTCTTGTCTTTAAGATATGGGCTTAGTGCTTTAATGTCGATTTTTTCAGGCAAATCAGTGACCAGCAGCATTGCATCGGGTGTTGTTTTCACGGCAATGACGCGCTGTTGGCGGGCTATATTCTCTGGAATTACCTCGATCTCTTCTTTGGTGACTGCATGCGCACTTAAATCGACAAACTTCAGTTTATGCCATTCAGCCAACGCCTGACCTAATAGCGGTTTGGTGAGCAAGTCGGAACGAATCAAAAAGTCAACATAACCGGCGCTGTCGTGCGACGCCTCTTCGGCGGCTTTGCTGTCTGCTTCAGAGATATAATTCTCTTGCAACAGTACCGATTTTATCTCATCGACACTCGGATACATCCCACCCTTCCTCTTTTATAAGGAGTTAGATTTTTTTGACTTCTTCAACAATAATTGTCAACGGCGTATCAGATTTAATAAAGAAGTGCTTTGCACCCATGGCGAGCACGCGCTCTTCATCTTCATGCTGGCTTAAGTTTGATAACACGATAACAGCGGGTGGCTTTGGCATTTTTTGAATTTGCTCGAGCATCTGAAAGCCATCCATTTCGGGCATAATGAGATCCATCAGTACAACATCGAAATGCTGTTTGTTGATGAGATCAAGCCCTTCTTGGCCATTACCGGCAGTAAAGACACTGAAGCCTTCGTGCTGTAGTTTTAGCTCAAGGGCATGTGACAACGGTCGTTCGTCTTCGACGATAAGAATAGTTTTTGGGGCGTCAGACATATGTGGTGCTCCTGATATTCACTAGGTATTGTAGCATGTTATTTGGCCGGCGGCTGCTGATTAGGTGTTGTTTGCTCGGCTCCAGAGGCGACTGGCCTGATGTCGCTGCCATTAAGAAAATCGCGGATCATGACAATAATTTCGTCGAGTCGGTATTCGGCTTTTAAGATGTATTTTCTGGCACCTAGGGCTAGCATGTTATGTACTTTTTCGGGGCTTGCCGAGTTACTCACAACAATAACCGGAATCTTGGCCCAAGTCGGGTTGTTCTTTAGCTCTTCCATGAAGGCGAGGCCGTTCATATCTTTGAGGTAATAATCGAGCCAAACGGCATCGGGCAGTTCATCTAAGTTTTTTAGGTAATCAACCGCCTGCTGGCCGCTGGCGCACGACAGCACATCCATGCCAGATAGTTTAAGTTTTTTAGTAATGGCTTGCAGTAGGAGTGTTTCATCCTCGACCACCATAATAGTTGGATTTTGTTTGGACATATGACCTATTATACCTCTTTATTATATTCTTTGTTCTTGTATTCCTATGCGCTCAACTAGTTCCGCAGCCTTCTTTTTTTGTAATTGCTGCGGTCTTTATGATCTACCGTCTTCATGCTGTCTCTCCGTTATATTAGACATCCAGTGTAACCTCGCCTTCTTTTGCCTTCATGCCACTCAGCGGAATGCTAAACCAAAAAGTTGTGCCTTTGCCCTCTTCACTCTCGAACCATATTTTACCGCCAGACGATTCAATGACCGCCTTAATGAGATAAAGGCCCAGCCCTGTGCCGTCTGTTTCCACTTTAACGGCGTTAGCTGCCCGAAAGAACTTTTGGAAAATACGGCCCTGCTGCTCTTTGGGGATGCCATAGCCGTTGTCGGTCACCTGCGAAATGACATCGTTGTCTTTTTTTGAGATAAAGACCGAGACCTCGCCACCTTTTTGGGTGTATTTGATAGCGTTGGAGAGTAAGTTCATGTACACCTGACTAATGAGACGAGGGTCGAGTTTAATTTTTGGCAAATCTTCGTGGACGCTAATGATAAGCGTTTGCTTTTTCTCTTCGGTTTTGGCTTTGAGGTCGTTGACGATCCCTGACACCAATTCGCGAAGGTCAGTTGGCTTGGGGTCGATCATAATACGGCCCGATTCAATACGCGAAATATTAAGCAGAGCGTTAACGAGCGCAATCATACGTTCGGTTGAATCGGCAATATTGCGGGCAAAATCGGCCTGTTCAGGCTTGAGCTCACCGGCATCACCGGCCACTAGCATTTCACTGAACCACTTAATAGCGCTGAGTGGCGTGCGCAGTTGGTGAGAAGCCAGCGAAATAAATTCGGTCTTCATACGGTCAACTTCACGTTCTTTGGTGACATCACGTAGATTCATTACGGCGCCCGAGAGTTTGCCCTCAACCATGACGGGGTTAGTGCTTAAATCGATGATAATTTTTGCGCCAGTCTTTTTTTGGTAGTGATAAGTGCCGCGAATTGTCTTATTGTTTTTTAACACTTGAGCAACCGGTGTTTCAGTTGGGGCAAGTGGTCGATTTTTTTCATCAAGTAACGAGAGTATTTCTTCAACCGCTTTACCAATGAGCTGTGATTGTTCCTCTAATTCAAGTAGTGCAATCGCCTCGGCATTAATAAGAGTAATGCGCCTATGCTCATCGATTGCAATAACACCCTCACCGAGGCTTTCAAGCATAATGCGATCTCGCTCAGTTTCAACCGATAAGCGCCGATAGGAGTCTCGTAAGCGATCCGACATATTGTTGAAGGTGTTTGCGAGCCGCCAGACTTCTTGATTCATTGAAGAAACTCTGATACGCCGCGAGAAGTCACCGTTGGCGATGCGCTCTGCACCCTGCTGCAACTGACGCACCGATCGACTTAAGAAAAAGCTTAAAATACCATATATTGCGGCGGCCAATAACGCACTTACCATTGAAAGCCACACAATACCCTCTAATCTCGTTGCGCTGCTGCTGGCGTCTTCAGTCTCGTTTTTAATGGTTTTGGCTTCAATCTCAAGCAAGTTATCAATGTGTTGTGATAGCTGTGCTACTGCTGCAAGCAATGCCGTTTGTTTATGGGTGGCTTGAGCTGGGTTTTTGTCGACCGCCTCAACTGTTTCGGTTGTGGCCTGTGTAACTGCTTGAACATTTTGTGCCAATGTTTGAATAACAGTGGGAGCATCAAGCTCATGGGCATCTTTGCTTATTAATGATTGGTAGGCTTCGGCTGTCTTTGTAAGGTTTTTCGCCTGGTTCTCGATATCGGCTTGCACCTGCTGTGCTTCATTGCCCTGCCTTGCTTGGTTATAAAGTATTGTAGTGTTTTCAAGCTCATGGGCGGCGGTCTTCATCTCGTGTAGCTTGTTTTGGCGAGGGAGATCGTGGTTGATAGTGTCGGCGAACAGGCCCTGAACGTGCCTTATCGATTGTGTTTGATAGAGCCCAATACTACCCAAGATGGCTAATAATACCAGAAAGATCACAGTGAGCCGAGTACGCTGCGAGACTCCTTTAAGCATGCCTACTCCTTGGATAGGTGGCTGGTAAGCGGCCTAACCGTTCTGGCTCGTAGCGTTCCATTCCTTTTAGAGGGAATGTTACCACAAATGTCGTGCCTTTATTCTCTATAGATGAGAAGGTGATGTTGCCGCCTATATAATCAAGCAAGGTCTTCACAATGTAGAGTCCGAGGCCGGTGCCATCAGTGTCTTTTTGCGTGATATTTTTAGCCCTGAAGAATTTACTAAAGACCTTGCTCGTTTCGCTAACTGGAATGCCATAGCCAGTATCGTTCACTATAAGCTCAATACTTCCCTCGTCGTCGTGGCTCTGCCCGGGGCGACGATGATCGCTACGCACACTGACCGTTACTTTCCCTTCTGGTGGCGTATATTTTAGCGCGTTTGTAAGCAAGTTGCGCAGAATAATGCTGACAATTTCAGGGTCACACGACCATTCGGGCAGGTTATTGTCGTATTCTTCAACTATAGCGGCGTGATTCTTGCCTGCCTTGCCTACTCGTTCTTTGATAATGTGCGAAACTAATTGTTTTATATTAGTTTTTTGTGGTATCACTGGCAACAGGTGAAGATCAAGGTTCGATACTATGAGCATCTCACTGACGAGTGCCTTCATGCGTTGGTCACTTTGGTGAATGGTGGTTATATGTTCACGCTGCTCACGGCTGAGCTTTCCGGCATCGCCACTTAAGAGCAGCTCGCTACTCCAAGCTATGGCACCCAAGGGTGTGCGCAGTTGATGGGACATGAGCGTAAGAAATTCACTCTTTGCTCGTGCCGCGCTCTGCTCTTCGGTGATATCACGAAATGTCGTAATGGCGCCAATCATTTTTTCGTCAACCAGCAGAGGCGTTGTGGTAACTGCGACGGGAGTGAATTCTCTGTCTTTGCGGCGGTAAGCAGCCGTGAGAGTTATCGTCTCGCGATGAGTGAGCGCGCGATAAAGCGGCCGATTTTCAAGTTTTACCAGCCGTCCCGATACATCATTCATCGGGATTGCGTCAATATAATGCTTGCCAACCAGCTCTTTTAAAGTCCAACCCAAAAGCCTTTCAGCAGCAGGGTTACTATAGGTAATGACGCCTTTGGAATTGGTCGTAATAATGCCTTCGGAGATATTTTGAACAATTGCGACAGCCTTAACCTTTTCGTTTCTGAGCTGGGCTCTGCTCTCGTTACCCTGCACCGTCAATTGTTCGCGAGTATGTTGATAAACGTAAATACCAATTGTTACTACCGCGACGCTAATCGCCAGTTGCCGCAAGGTAACGCCATCATACGCAGCCTCAACTAGAGCTGTGGCCGAAAGCAGCCAAACGCTTGCTATCATGAATATGAGGGCTAACATCCACCAGATGCCGGCATGTTTTCCGGCCAAGAAAAATGCCATTACGGGGAACACAAACACCCAGAATGCCCCAGTGTTTTGGGTTCCCCCCGTGAGGAGCATGACTATGAGAAATAAAAAGACAATTGTTAACAGGATATTTCTGGCTGCCGCGAGATATCCTAGGCGTAGGATGATTATATTTAACAACAAAATGAGGCTACCAGTTGTTTCAAGCAGCCCGAGTAATGAGTTACCACTAAGGCTATGTATGATACCGAACAACGCCAATGACAATACGGCCACTAAAGAATATGTCAAAAGAATAGATGCTGGACCTTTCAGCCAGGTATATGCTACGCTACCCTTTGCTTTGTTGTTCATGCTTGGCCGCCCACTATAAGTTAGTTGCCCCACTTTTTAGTGACATTACAAACTGTAACTCATTTTACCCTGGAACCAAGCAGAGTGAAAGTGAATTATTCTTAAGTTAATAATTCAATAATGAGGTATTTGAATAATTCTTAAGCTACATCGCACCATTTAAGCTGGTTTTACGAATAATCGTCGGAGTAATGGAGTTAAAACTTCACCCCGGTCTGGGGATATAGCCGTCCCGGGGTGAAGCGCTACCATGAGCGTTGCGTGGCCGCAGCGGCCGTTTGACGGGCGTAGTATCTGTCTTATGAAGGGCAGATCGTGGGGTCAATCTGGGCCGCATAATACTCGGCCTTAATCACCCTACCCGTTGCTTCCGCCATTGAGGTAAAAGGTGTGCCGCCGTAGGTTGTAGTCTCGAGCTTTGGCAGTTCACCGACCCCGAGCTCTTCATCGCCAACGTAGGCGACCACAACAATAGTGCGGCACAGCGTGTCACTTGGCCCCTCTATGCTCTGCGTGGTCGAACTGTCATAGGTCGCCTGGGCAATATGTATTTGCGCTACACTAAACGAGGTTGTGTCCATTTCGGTCACTTCATACCATACTGCATGGACCGTCACCGGCTGGCAGAATTGCGGTCCAGGCTCCAGGGTAATCGTACGGGCGATAGATACCGCCCCAGGGTAGTTGCGAAGCGACATGGCAACCGATTCGAGGCTAGATGTCTCTTCGCACGACGGAGCTGTTGCGCTAGATGAGGTGGCCGATGTCGTCTCTTGGGTTGCAGTGGTCGACGCCTGTGTTGTGTCGCTGGGGTTTGTAACTGTTTGCCCGCCGCTATTGCAGCCAGCAATCATCATCGAAACGGCGGCAATAAACACAAGCAATTGCCTTTTCATATAGCTCCCTTGCTTGGGATCCTACGGCATTTATATTGTAGTGCTTTTGCTGGTTGGTGACCAGTAAAAATATATATGCTATGTTCTTTGGGGATGCCTCTCAGTGTTAGGGCCGAAGTCTAGCAGGTATAATTTTGTTTACGCTTCAAGCTGGCGGCGAAAACCTTCAGGTAGACGGGCACGCAGGGACTCTCTGGTTATTTTTAAAAGCGGTTCCTCTGTTGTAACATAGGCTTCTAATTTTTTATAAACGTCTAATAGGGTTGACTGCTCGCTGGGGGTAAGTTCGCTGGCATTCTTGGTTGCGGTTATCTGCCGCACTTTATCAAGCGATATATCGATTGCTTTCGGATCAGATATGAGGCTAGCAACATATGTCACAACATCTATATAGTTGGCGTTTTCTGGCAGTGCCTCGAAGTCTTTGCTGATTTTTTTAAATGATAAGCTAGCAGCTAGCAGCAACAGGGCAACCGCTACTAACGGCCACAACGATATACTGTAGCTGATGTACCAAAATAGTGACTCTTGTTCAAAGAGGGGTAGCAGCTTAACAAATGTTTCATGAAAGCAGGCGAAAGCTAGCATAGCTAGGCCCGCTGCTAGCCAGCCCATGGCAGATTTATAATTGATACTTAACCTCTCTTTAATGCGCCAGGCTAGTAGTGCCGCTCCGGCTGCAAGTGTGCCGGCGGCAACATACATACCGAAGATGCCATCGATCACCCACTCTTCAAAGCCAAGCTCACTATGCGGAATGAACGATGAAGCAATGGCTAAAACAATTGCTAGAGCCGCCATGGAGAGGAATGACCCCCACATGCGTGCCTGCAACTCGAGTAATCGGTTAAATCGATGCATACTTAGATACATCAATAGGGCTCCTGTGAGAGTAATGCCCGAGAATAGCCATGAAAAAACAATAGGATCTATCGTGGTAAGAACCAATACAAAGATTTGTAACTGGTTAATGCTAAAGAGCAAAATTCCAGCAGTTAAAATATAATAGGCTAGTTTTAGCTCTTGTTTGAAAGCCTTCAGGCTTGTCAAAAACGCCCAGATCGCTACCAGCTGCGGCACAATAATGGCAACCGCCACCGCTACGCTAATGGGGTCGATGGGCTCCGAAAACAAATAAAAGGCAGATACGCTTGCTATGGCTGTCACCACGAGTGTGGCAAAAAACATCTTCTTCATTTAGGATCCTTATTTTAAAACATTTTATCTTACCAGCTGCTCGCTCAATAGACTCGATTTGTTCCTAAGTCGCCTAAAACTATGATGAAGGATTTTTTGCTTTTTGCCGCATACCACCTCCTCGTTATGTATACATCATAGCAAAAAGAACAATAGTTACCACAACCTTATTACTGGCCTCTCAGTACAACGCTTAGCTACTTTTTGGCTTCCATACCCCAACTAAGCATCGGTTTCAGTGCTCTTATAAAAAGTGAATGCGGTAACAGTCGCGTTAAAGTGTTGCGCACCGCAACCGCTGGCGGCCATGACCATTGAGCAATTTTACCAAAGCTAGCCGATTGTTTGGCGATAGTTTGGGTACGTGGGCGGCGGATGGCGTCGTATTCTTGAAGGCCACTTGGCAGATCAGATGCCGCCACCAAGATACGGCCGAGCTCCACTGCATCCTCTAAGGCAGTACCACCACCTTCGCCAAAATCGGGTGTCATAGCGTGGGCGGCATCACCAACTAGCACCACATTTCCTTTTATATAGGTTTTGAGGGGCGGAACCGTATAAATGTCATTGCGCAAGATAACATCAGGCGTAATGCTATCAAGAAGTGTGGGAATCGGTTCATGCCAAGAGCTAAAACGTCGTTTGAGTTCGGCTAATTCGTTTTTATTTTTACCCCCCGGCAGTACGCTGGCGCCAAAATACGAATAGATTTGCCCGTTACTGAACGGAAAGATACCTACTCGCTCAGCATTTCCCCAAGATTCGCTTGTTTCTGGTTCGATATCTAACTTGGGAGCGATAAACCGCCAAGTAGTATAGCCGGCGTAATGCGGCGGCTTGGCTTCTGGCCAGAACATAGTGCGGGTAGGGCTGTGAATACCGTCGGCCGCCACTAAAAGATCAGCTGAATCAGTGCCTCGAGCATGCTTCACGGTGACGGTGGCGTCATGAGCTTCAATGGCCGTTACTTTGGCGCCCAGCACAAGAGCTTTTTTCGGTAGCGCCTCGGCTAGAATGCCTATGAGCTTAGCCCGATGAATAAGAATTGTCTGCCCGTATGCTTTTTCAAGCTCCCCGATGTTTGAGCGAAAGAGCCAGCTACCGTTCTTATGACGAAAGCCGGCGGCGCTTTCTACACCTCCTATTTCTCGCACTTGCTTGCCCACACCTAGCATATCTAACGCTCGAAGCGAGTTCGGCCAAAGTGAAATACCTGCGCCAACTTCGCCGAGTTTTGGCGCTTGCTCTAAAACTTTCACCTGCCAACCGGCACGATGCAGTGCAATAGCACTTGCTAAGCCACCAATGCCGCCGCCGATAATAATTGCTTTTTTAGCCTTCATGTTACCTCCTAATGTGTACTGCCTGAAGCGGGCATTTCGGTATAGTTCCACATGCCTTGTAAGTGTTTCATTTTGGCAATTTCTTTTTCTTGCATTGTAACAATGGTTTTAGAGAGTTCTTTTATTTCTTGATGCTTGGCCTGTTTCTCGCTTAATACTGCCATGTCAATGGCACCTTGGTGGTGCTCGATCATACTCGAAATGAAAGCTTTATCAAAATCATTACCGGTTTTGTCCTTCAGAGATTCACTCATGGCTTGCATGGTCATGCCGCCGTCTGCTTTTGGCTTATTAAAACTAACTGCGGCGGTTGAAACAAGCAGGCCGCCAAGCAAAAAACCAATGATTCCATAGATGAGTGGTTTTGTTTGCATAGATTCTCCTTTTACTTTGCTAATAGCCTACCAACTGCTCCAATAACTTCTTCAACTTTCTCATCGTGATCTTTCGGGCCGATTGTGTCGTTTGCTAGGCAATGTCTGGTGTGTTCACGCAGTAATTCAAGCGCGACTTTGTCCATTGCTGCCTCGATGGCACTAATCTGTGTCAAAATATCAATACAATATGTATCTTCTTCGATCATGCGGGCAACGCCACGCACCTGGCCTTCAACGCGTTTTAGCCGATTCGTCAGTTGCTCTTTTTTATTGACATAGCCGTAGTGCATAATGGTTCTCCTAGTGATGATGGCTGTCTGATTGGTGGTAATTGTGCATAAGCGCGTGGCCTTTACCGCGGCTCAGCAGCCAGCGATTCACCGGAAAGGCAGCCCAAAAGGCTACAAACAAAGCCAGGCTGAGGGCAAGCCAAAATACTGGGTTCACCAGGCTTGCCTCCATAGCGCCAGGAACAAAGGCCATAACGGCATTATCGACGACTTCCATAACAAAGATCGAGAGAGTATCGGCAGCGAAGACGACGGGCATGGCGGCGAACAGGGTGAGCCCTGCTTTCAGCAGCGGCAATAACGATAGCGTATACCCGAAAAGGAATGCAAGTAATACAGCAATACTAATGGTGGTAATGGTATCCCAGCCAAAAATCATTCCTAAAACCATGCCGGTAATTTCACCAATAGCACAGCCTGTTAAGCAGTGTAAGGTGGCATCAATTGCGGTGTGTGTTGAGGAATGACTCATACCCCCCTAGGGTATATCTCTATTGAAACGCTGTCAAGCTTTTATGAATATTATCTGCACCACGACATTAACGAGGCAAGAATGAAACATGGCAAAAGCTATTGAAGATACTTAGCAATAAGCGCCACATTGCTCTTTAGAAGCTCGGCCGGCGTGCCCTCAAACACTACAGTGCCTCCTTTGTCACCACCTTCGGGGCCGAGGTCAATGACCCAATCGGCCCGACGAATAATATCAACATTGTGCTCAATGGTAATAACCGTGTTGCCGTCGTCTACGAGCCGATCAATAAGGCTAAAAAGACGCGTTGCGTCTGAAATATGTAATCCTGTCGTTGGTTCATCAAGCACATAAATATTACTTTTTTTGTGTAGCTCACCGGCGAGCTTAATGCGCTGGCATTCACCACCCGAGAGCGTGCTTAACGGCTGGCCCAATGTCAGATATTCAAGGCCGACATCATTCAGTGCTTGTAGTTTACCGGCAATTTCAGGCAAGTCAAAGAACTTGTTGGCCTCGCTCATAGTGAGGCTCAACACATCAGTAACTGATTTACCCCTATAGGTATAGGCCAAAACTTCATCTTTAAAACGTTTACCGCCACAAACATCGCAAGGTGTTTTGGCGTCATCGAGAAAACCAAGATCTATCGTTAAAAAACCGGCACCTTTACAATTGCTGCAAGCACCTTTTGAGTTAAAACTGAACAGTCCAGCGTCAACCTTATTGGCTTTCGCAAAAGCTTTGCGAATAACATCAAAAATGCCAATATAGGTGGCCGGGTTCGATCTATTCGATGTGCCTACTGCCGATTGATTAACCAAGGTGGCCTCGGGATACTGGCTCAAAAACACCCGGTGAATGAGCGAGCTTTTACCAGAGCCAGACACACCAGTCACGACCGTAAAAACCCCCGTAGGAATGTCAACATCTAGGTGCTGCAGATTGTTAACATGGGCATCTTTGATAGGCAGCTTGCCGGATGGCTGGCGGAAGACTTGCTTGATCGGTGCGTGGTCTTTGAGGTGCTTGCCGGTCAACGTTTCAGATTGCAATAACTCGGTGTATTTTCCTTCAAACACTACCTCGCCACCATTCACGCCTGCCCCGGGGCCAATATCAATAATATGATCGGCTATTTTAATTACATCGGGGTCGTGCTCGACAACGATCACCGTATTACCTTGGTCACGAAGCTTACCGAGCAGTTTGTTGAGGCGGCGAACATCTCGCGGGTGTAAGCCAATGCTTGGCTCGTCGAAAATATACATTACATCAACCAAACTGCCGTTGAGGTGCTTGACCATTTTTACACGTTGTGATTCACCGCCCGAGAGAGTATCGGTTGGGCGATCAAGTGTTAAATAGCCAAGGCCAATCTCAACAAGATTGCCTAGGCGCTCCTGAACGGTCTTAGTGAGTGCGTGAGTTTCTTTATTATCAAGCACCTTCATTACCTCAAGCAACTTGTTAGCCTGCATGGCACTGAGCTCGGCAATGTTGTAGCCCTGAATTTTGCTGGCCAACGCTTTTTGGTTTATGCGGGCACCATGACATAACTCGCAGGGCCCCATAACAACGAAGGGCCGAACTGTTTTTTGGGTGCGTTCCGAATATGTCTTTAGGTCGTATTGAATATATTTACGAACAAATTTATCAACAACGCCTTCAAAATTCAGCCCCACGCCGCCTATATCAACTTTGAACGGTTTTGAGTGGTAAAGGTTTGCGAGCTCTTTTTGGCTGAAATCTTTTAGTTTTTTGTCGTTATCGAATAGCTTTGAGCTTTTAACCAGTTTGAGGTACCAACCATCGTTGACATAGTCGGGGAGCCGAATAGCACCTTCGTTAATAGATTTGTTCATGTCGAAAGCGGCGTCCATATTCATGCTTAGCTTTTGGCCAATACCGTTGCAGTTTGGGCACCTCCCTGCCGGGTCGTTAAACGAAAACATGTTAGCATAGCCGGCGTAGGGCTGGCCAAAGCGTGAAAACAGTAAGCGTAAAACAGTAGCAATATCGGTCACTGTGCCAACCGTTGAATGCGAGCCGCCGCCAAGCGGTTTTTGGTCAATAATCACTGCCATGCTCAGATTTTTAATGTCATCTGCATCTGGCTGGCTGATGCGTGGCAAAAAATTACGCACAAACATACTGAAGTTTTCGTTCAAAAGCCGTTGTGACTCAGCGGCAATTGTGTCAAACACCATGCTCGACTTGCCTGAGCCAGACACCCCGGTAAAAATGGTGACTTTTCGTTTTGGAATCTTCAAACTTACATTTTTAAGGTTATTCTCGCGGGCTCCGCGAATTTCAATGAATTCTTGCGTCATATTTCTAGTATACTCGCCTGACCTCGGCAGCGTTACTTATCGGGCGTTTTTTGAATCTGAATCAGATTACCGCAAGTGTCGTCAAATATGGCAATAGTAACACCCGGCATTACCTCGGTTGGTTCCATGGTGAAATTTACGCCAAGCATTTTCAGCCGTTGATATTCTGTTTGCACGTCTTCGACATTGAAGTTAGCTGCCACATTTCCTTGTTCAAATATTGCTTTTTGAAACGCTTTAGCTGCCGGGTCGCTATTCTTTTCAAGCACAAGCTCGGTACCGCTTTGATCATCGGGTGAAACAACCGTTAGCCAGCGATATTGTCCCTGTACTACGTCAGCTTTTTTTACAAAACCTACAATTTCTGTGTAAAAATCTAGAGCTTCGGCTTGGTTTTTAACGAATATTTTAGTGTAGCTAATCTTCATAATGCTTCCCTTCTAGTGCTTTGCTACTTTTTATTGCTTTGTTAGAGAACTCACTAAATTGTGTTGCTTGTGTGCTTCAATCTATGGCTTCTACTGCGGGTCACAGTTACCGTGTCATACAACTTCTAGGTGATATATATGGCAGTACCCTCTATAGCCCAGTGTTTGCTTTTTGCTCTAAAACTTTTTGCGCCTTAACAACTAAAACATTCGGTTCATTGTTTGACTTAATAATGACATCGATCGCGCCTTTTTGTTCCAGCTTTTGGTTATCGTCATCCGTCGAAAGATTAGTCATGACAACTATCGGTATGTCTTTGATGGCGGCATCAGCTTTGGCCTCGTCGAGTACCTGAAAGCCATCCTTCTTGGGCATCATAATATCTAAAAAGACGATGTCTGGCTGAAAAGAACGCATCTTTTCAAGGCCCTCAATGCCGTCCCCTGCAACCTCAACTGTATATCCTGAGGCTTCAAACTTTCTTTTATAAACTTTTTGATAGGGTACATCGTCTTCTATGATCAGTACTTTGCTCATAAAACAGGCTCCACTTATAGTTTATTTTTGATCCGTATGCTCTTCAGCTTCTTGTGTAATGGCTCGCTTAACTTTACGGGCACTACTCGTATGCGCACGGGGAACGCTAAGCTTAAAGGTGCTACCTTTGTCGGGTCTAGAGGCCTGTAGCCATAGCTCGCCGCCCATCTTACGCATCATTTGTCGCGAGATGTATAACCCGAGGCCGGTACCTACCGGCTTACCCGATTCCTCGGAGCCAATCTGGCTAAACTTGCCGAAGAGCCGTTTCTGCTCGGCCAAGGCGATGCCAATACCCGTATCGGTCACTGCTACCTCTAGCATATCATCTCGTAACCTGCCGCTCACCGTAATAGCTCCATCTTTGGTAAATTTGAGCGCATTACCGATAAGGTTGGTTAACACCTGGCGCAATTTGTTTAGGTCTGCCTGTATGGGCGCGGTTTCGCCCTCAAAAGAAAGCCTAAGGCCCTTTTCTGACGCGAGTGGCGCAAGGTCTCTCACTGTACTTTTTAAGATGTCTGCTGGGTCGAATTCATTGAGCGTAAATTTCATTCGTCCTGCTTCTATTCGAGCGGCACTCAAAAGGTCATTAATAAGCTCAACGAGCCGCACTGACGAAGCATGAACGTCTCTTAGCGGGTCGACCAAGCCTTTGTTGACCGGCCCAAAATCACCATCGAGCATCATGGCCGTATTGGCTCGCACTGCCCCCATGGGTGTTCTAAGCTCGTGTGAAGCGATAGAGAGGAACTCGTCTTTTGTTTTCTCTAGCTCTCGCTCCCGTGAGATATCTCGAAAAACTATAACGGCACCATCAATATCACCGCTAGTGCTCATGACAGCTGCTGCGCTGTCGGCGACAGGAATCGATTTACCATCTTTGCGCTTCAGCAATGTATAACTTGCCATTTGTGCTGCTTTGCCCCCAAGTGCAACCGCAATAAAGTCGTTCACGGGCCTGCCGGTTTTTTCGCTGCGAAAGTCGAATATCGTTTTGTAGTGCTGCCCGACAGCTTCAATGCCAGAGAACCCGCTGATCAGCTCGGCTGCCTTATTGAATAAAATAATTGTTCCTTTCGGATCGATAACAAAAACGCCATCACCGATGCTCTTTAAAATCGCCTGGAGCTTTCGTTCGTTGGTGATAGCCAGGTTTCGCTCCTCTCGCAAATCATTCGTCATGAGCTGGGCAAGCTTTAGCGCCCGGCTCCGCGAAGAACTAAGTAGAAATGTTAAGAGCGCCAATAGAACACTTAGCGTTAGACCGCCATGCAGTACGATGCCAGGCAATGATTCAGAAGCATCAGTATCATATGCCGGCAGAGTCGAAAAACGGAATGTGAGGCCGTGATTGGCGACGGTAGTCGTTTCTGTTCTTGTGAAGTTAGCAGTGCGGCCAGATGTATCGGTAGCGAATAGCCGGTTAGAGGCGCCTGCCCTGTTCGCGTCAGGTGTATCAAACAGGTCAACATCAATACCTCCCGCCTGGTTGTTTAAGATGGGCCGCATAAAACTACTGATTCGAATAGGGGTATACACATAGCCTACCAGAGCTGCCCGCCGATTCTCTAGAGAGGTTAACGATGCTCCGTGACGGTACACTGGCAGGTAGATCAACATTCCCGCTTGGCGGTCGACTGTCGTCTCTTGCACTAGTGTGACCTTGCCCGAAAGCGTGGCTTCGCCGGTGTCGCGGGCATATTCCATGGCTTGCCGCCGAACCGACTCTGAAAGCATATCGTATCCGAATGCACGCTGGTTGCGCTCGTTGAAGGGCTCAATATATAAAATGGAGCTATACAGTTCCCTCGTGCCTTCAGGGTGTATATTATAAGTAGGGAAACCTTGGCTGCGGATTTCGGCGATATGAGCTGCTTTTTGCGAAGGAGCCACCAGCTGCGCAAACCCCAGCCCCGACATACCGGGGTAGTTCTGCTGCAAATGCAGATCATCTACATACGCCTTCCACTCTTCCCTGCTTACTTCATTTGAGGCTGCCAGCAACCCCCGGACACCGTACAGGGCGTTTACATACTTTGTCAGCTCTGTTATAACTGTCGTTTCAAGACTATTGGTGTCTGTTTGAAAACGTAGCTCTGTTCGCCTCACTGAATTAGCAATTGCGGATTGCCAAGAAAAGCCGGTTGCAGCCAATAATACCAGCAAGACAACAAGTGAAAGCCAAATATGCCTGCTGGCGCTCTGCACCCGCTTGGTAATGTTCCAATCAGGGTGCAGCAAGAAGATACTTACAACCAGTGCAATCGTGAGTAGTGCAGTGTGCAGTGCCATGGTTTTAAACCAGGTGATAGTAACGAGTGTCTGCAGGCTAAATGCATACCCGCCAACAGCAAAAACCCCGAGACCCAAAGCCACCAGGAATATCCCTTGTGTCACATAGCTGGCTATTCGATTTTTGAAATACAGAGATAATAAAATTGCAATTGCAATAAGCAAGAAGCAGATTGCGGTATTAGGTGAAACACCAGTTGATGGCGGTAGCCGAAGCATTTTCAGTAGTGTGTCGACGCCAAGTTGTAGCCCAAAAATAAGGTGAATAAAATAAAACACTGCTGAAATGATTACTAGAGACAATAAGGCGCATATTACTAGCTTCACCTTACGGCTCATTCGAAACTGTGCTATCACATATAAGACGCTCGCGAAAATAAGCAAATTCATTGCTGTTAGTGGGTGCATAGCCGGGAATGAGGGGTGCAAACGCGTCAAAAGAACGTTATTTGTTACCCACCCCACCCCAACCGCTAAAGTGACGATAGCTATGGTGGCTGCGCCCGTCAGTGCCCATGCCTTGGCTGTTATATCTTCTTTTTTTCTACGGCGTGACAATATGATAGACCACATAATTAACACCATAGCAACTGCCACTAGCGTCAGGGGGGTGATAATCTCGATGAGCTCTTGGTGCTGCATTGCTTGTCTGGCGAGCCGAACTTGAGCGGCCACTGAGTTAAAATTGTAGGTGTTGTTAAACTGGTTCCATGGGTTCAGGCGCTTGCCGGTTGCAAGCTCGTAGAAGTAGGCCGTTGCGCGGTCTTCGTATTTAACGAGGTGGCCAGATCGGGGTTCTATCCACAGGTGTAAATTTACATCTGTATTAATGCCGCGTGTTTCGCCAACGCCGGGCAGGTCGGCCAGCTCTTTGGTTTGGTCGGCCCGAAAATCTGCCGCATAGCGATAAGTTGTTAAGCCAAGAACTTCTTCCTCTTCCTGGAACTTCATAAGTGCCGGCGAATCATAGTTGACATGCCAATAGATAAAATCTTCTTTTACCAGATTAGTTGGTGCAAATAGATAGCCGGCGCGTGTGCGATCGCCTCTTTCGGGTACGTGCTGCCATGTTTTTTGGTCAATGCCATAAACTCGCTCTACGGCAAATATTTTTTGCCCACTGGTAGTACTGACTTCAAATTTATTTTTTATATCAAGCACACCATCTCGTCTGGCGATGGCCTGGTAGCCGAAGCGTGTATCGGAAAGCGTCTTGCCTTCATAGCCAGCGATTCGATCGTCATAAAAATTGTCATAGGAAATAACCGTCGCCTGATAAGAAAAGTTGCTCGGCAGCTGCAATAATAGGGGTGCAATAAGTTGTTGCCAGGCAAGTGCCAAAATGGTAACCCCAGCACCGGCTATTAAGAGTCCGCGAGGGCTAAGGCTCCCAAATAATCGTTTGCGACCTAGCCATCGTCTGGCTTTTTTAGAAGAGGCAAAGGCTTTTACCTTAACCCTCTGATTAGTTGTATCTTTGAAGAAGCTAGCCTTATCGCCAGATGTGCCTAAAAGCACTACCCGTTCCGGGTTGATTTCATCGATAAGCGTTTTTGTTAACCTCTTTACAATGTTGCCAACGCTTGTAGTTGTGACATCTACGAGCAGTGGCACCTTTACGTTATTACGCTGAGCGGAACGAGAGAGCTCTTGCGCCTCTTGAATAAGTTTTTGCGCAATTTCATCAGAGATATCATCAATAATCGTTACCCTCAAAACGTTGTCATCAAACTCAACCTTTGATGTTTTATTGACCATTATTTAAATAATACACCAACAAGCTTCTGTCCGTCAGTGGCTATATGTTGCAAATATGGATTCTGTAGCTTAATCGGCGAGAATGAGCGAACAGCTCAAAACTGGATAATATAGTGAAAAATGTTAGAATAAGCTTATGCATGCAGAATCCGAACCCCGGCAATCAGAGATTAAAGAAGAACAAACACCTCATTCTAACAAAGAAACATTTGCTCGTTTGGTGCATAAGGGTGATACCGATGAGGATGACCTATATGATGATTTTGACGAAACAGAAACGGATACTTACACCGAAAACCCCTCCCTCGAAGAACTCTCCCCTAAAGATCTTTACCCTGGTGTAGAATTTGATAAAGATGAACAGGTGGTGCAAGATACTCTTCATTACCAGCCTTTTGAACCCGAAAAAGCCTTAAAAAATATCAGGAATCTCACTGAGGGTGAATTAGCGTTAAGCCCTGCAGAGCAGCATGAAATTAAGCTAGCTAAGCTAGGAAATTTTAAGCACCAGTTAGAGGCACAGCAAAGAGGCATGGCGGCTATAATTCAATCGCTGTTCGACAAGGTTCAAGGCTCTGGCGATACAAGTGCGGCTGAGCTATGGCAACTAGTGGCGGATACTGCCGAACAATACAAGCTTAACTATACTCAGCTTCTAGCTTTTAAACGTGCTATAGAAGCCTATGAAGATAAGCATCGCGCTGTTGAAAAATACCGTGCCCGATATCCTGATGATACTGAGTTATTTCAGGCCTGTTTCGGTTTTCCTCCACAGGGGAACCTAGAAGTTGTTACCGGGCCCATGACAATCATGTTTCGCTGCTGGAACCCTGATGACTACAGCAGGATTCATAACGGAAATCAAGAGCTAGATGAAGAGGCTCGTATTGCGGCAGGCCAAACATCTGGATTCGCGCTACAAGATTGCAACATTGATGAATTAGCCGGTACCATTACAGCCGAGAACGGCTCATACTTGCCCCGGAAACGTGAGTTGGTAGAAGAAGTTACCATTGGCCAAAGTGTTATCTTTCCTCGGTTACCAGAGTCATTACGCATCAAAGGTGCCGATAATCGAGAATACGAACTTACGAAGACTGCTTTGAGCGGTTCGGATGAGCATCTTCAGCTGGCCCTGAGCGATACTCAAGATCCAAGCAGGGTGATCGCCAACCTTAACTGGACTCCGTATGGCGTAACACCCATTGGTCTAGAATCAGCTGGGCCATCTTCTATCTACAATTTACAGATTAATGAGCAGATTGGTTTTGGCTTGCAAATTTACGGGACGGTCTTCGAAGTGCAAGTGCAAAAGGGGCAAGATGTAGAGGTGAGATCGACCACCTTGCAGTATGTCGACAAGTTCGATGACAGCCGAGCCGACCTTACGCGAGTACATGAAGATCAGCATCAGTTCAATGCTCTATTTGAGCCATTAGATTGGCAAACCGGACAATACGAACTCATACGACGAGTAATCAGCCGGGAGCTGCCAGCGAGTGAAGCCCTCCAGGAACTACTTGAAGGGACGGTGCGCTTGCATCGGGCGAGCATGGGTGTTGATCGTCGGGCTCGAGACGAAATCATCGCTTTTTATACTGCAGGCAAAGCTCCTGGGGCCATCTACTTGATTTTGCGTGATGTACCAAGCTATGACTACAAAGCTCAATATGCCTCTAGGCTCATTGAGCTTCCCGAACTAATACAAAAGGAATTGCAGGAAGAAATTGAAGTTCTAACAGCAAAGGGTTCATATGAGGACCTCGTCATAGATCCGTTAAAGGTTCGAGAGATTATCGATCAAGTATTCGGTGAAGACTACACTAAAGATTTAAAAAAATGGACCGAGGCACTCGCTTTGCTGGAGCAAAAAGGCTATAGCAGAGAAGAGATAATTTCGATGGTATACCAAGAACCAGCGTTCCGCTGGACGGCTCTGGCTCGCCGAGCCTCGACTAAAGTTACCAGCGCTTAAACATTTTCATCAAATATTGTGACAAAATTCGTACCCTGCCGGTGACCTCACTGGAATATTAGGTGGAACATTGTTTACCAGAGCCTTGGTTGACTTGGAATTAACTAGCTACTCTTCTTTAAAATCGGCGGCAATCATCCACCTTTCGCGCATATGAAACGCCGGAATTGTACCTCGTGACGCTTTATTGGCAGCAATATTCCCTGCCACGTTATTCGCTTTAGCCCATGCGGATACGGTAGCAACTTTTGGTGCTGACAAAAGCGTAATACGCTTGTAAAGTGACTCTATGAGTAATCCAGCAAATAATTCCGTAAAATCATCAGATTTACCGCCAATACGGTATGAATCAAATGCAGGATAGTAATCTGTACGCTTGCCTTTGTTGGGTATAATAATTGGTGGATACCCTTGACTCATCAGTTGTTGGTTAATAAGTATGCGCCCCACCCGACCATTACCCTCATTAAATGGGTGGATGGTTTCAAATTCAGCATGAAACCAAGTAATCGCTATAAAATTTGACGCTTTCGAGTAATCTTTTGAAAAAGAATACCCACAAGTAAACTAAAAGCAACCGCAATAAGAACTTTGTAATTAACCGGCACCAACACCGACACTAAAGGAACGCTCACCAGCAAGCTTATAAATGTCGCCGCCAACATCTCGGCACGTATACGGCTACTTCGTTCGTCGGGTCGCCCTAGGCGCTTGGCCTGAATGACAAAAATACAGATGAGTACAGCACACAAGGTAGCGAAGGCGACCATCATCCAGTCCTCAAGGGCAAAAGGTTGAGTAAACATATCTAGTTCTCCTTATAATGAAAAAGGTTAGTAATATCAGCCTCAAATATTCGCGCCAGCCGAAACGCCAACAACAGCGAGGGCGAATAATCGCCACGCTCCATCAGGTAGATGGTTTGCTTGGAGACTCCAGCAAGTTGCGCTAATTCTTGCTGAGACATTCGACGTAGCACACGATGCTCATAAACAGTGTTTTTTATTGAATCTTTGCGGATCATGATCATTTCTCCTAATAGTAATAGTAAATTATATTTATATTAAAGTAAAGTATTTTTATATTATCACTTTCGCAGATACACCTTAAGGAAAAATAAATTGTGGAGCTACTAACAGATGTACTCAAAGAAACAAAAACCTCCACAATTTTGTGAAGGTTTTTTGTACCCAGTAGGGTGCTCCCAGATTGGACAATAATCTCTTATGGTGACCCCTGCGGGATTCGAACCCGCGGTCTTCTGGATGAGAACCAGATATCCTGGACCACTAGACGAAGGGGCCATACAGAGGGGTATTTTATCAGGATTTGAGCCTGTCGTCTATAGATTGGGCGTATTATAATTACCAGTTTGGGCGATCCAGTCTGGCCGGCCTGCTATAGTTGCTAGCCGCTGGTCGGCTTTTGCACGAACGCGCATCATTTCTGCGACCTTTGCGACAAACTGTGGGTGGGGTTCTGTGGCGACGCTTCTGTCGTGAGTAAGTAAATGTATTCTTGGCTGTTCAACCTCACCCAAATCAGCTGTTAAATTATGGTCTTCGTATTTTAGCAGGCGCAGATACTCCGTTTGTTGATCGTATGGAATGCCATCTTGTTCGTTAGCCCATACTGATGTAATGGCGTCATCGATGTCCTCGATGGGCATATCATAGATTTCTTCTAACTTTGACTTTTTGCTTGCGGGTTGAGCATATTCAAAGCGAATTGACTTTAGTAGGCTTATGACCGTCTTGCCCGCTTTTTTCAAGCGTGTTTTCAAGCGTGGTTTTTCAGATTCAAAATTTTGAACAATATTATTAAATATTTCAATTGTTACTGCACCAAGCTCGGTTGGCTGAAGCACATCTCGTTCTGACGGCAGCTGCTCGAGAGGCCTGTTATTCACATGGTATTCTCGGTCAATGATAGCCGTGGCGGCAAAGTATTGGTGGCTAATATTGCGTTCTTGTAATGAATGTCTACCCATATCAATGAAACAATAACATTTTAGATATATAAAGTCAATAGCGCCCTGATGGGTGCTCTTACCCACCGTACATGCTGCGCATTTTTCACTAAATCTAACGTGTGGTCTGCTTTATAAAAGGCTACATAAATACAGATAGCTTTTGTTATCGCTGAGGTAGTTTTTCAATAATTTCAACTAATTTACGAGGTGTTATTTCTGCCTTAATAAGATAAGCGTCGGCTTTGCTTTGCATGACGGCCCGAGATTCTTCGTCTTGATCGAAATTGGTTAAAACAATAATGTGTGAATGTGGTACTTTATCGAAATTGGTGCCGCGAAGCTCTTGCAATACCTCTGTTCCCTGCTTTTCGGGCAGCATAATATCAAGTAAGATAACATTGTAAGCGCCAGCCAGCGCTTTCGCTAACCCTTCGGTGCCGCTTAAGGCAACATCAACAGTATGCCCAGCCCGTTTGAGGCTGCGGGCGTACATATCGCTGATGAACCGATCATCCTCGATACATAGAATGGTTTTTGATCCAGCCATTGCTACTTTCTATTATCTGTTCATTACCATTATGACCTGCCTTAAGCTTATCTGCAACAGTGGCGTAAATTGGTAGCATAATACCAAAAGTGCTGCCCTCGCCCTCTGTTGAGGTGACCCATATTTTACCGCCGTGCGACTCCATAATTGCTTTTGAAATATAGAGCCCTAGGCCAGTGCCAGTCACCTGTTGGCGCGACCGATGCGACCGATAAAACTTATTAAACAAATTCCCCACCACATTACTGGGCATGCCAACCCCGAAATCTTGTACCGTCAGTTCGACAAAATTACCCGAGACCGAGGCCGCAATGATAATTTCGCCGCTATCTTTTGAATATTTAATAGCGTTGTCAACCAAGTTTGTAATGACTTCGCTAATGCTTGAACGATCGGCAGCAACGGTGGGCAACCCCTTCGGAATACGAAACGTTAAGTGACGATTTAATGTGTAAGCCCGAAGGGAAAGGTCTTGCACGAGCTCGCGAAAAATGCCGGCAATGGTGTCTTCGCGCAGATGCAGCTTCAAGTGAGCTCGGTCGAATTTTGAAACATTTAAGATGTTATTAATATACCCGCTGAGGCGTTCGGCCGAGACTTGTACGCGAGCCATCAGTTCTTTTTGATCGGCAGAGAGTGCTGGCGCTAGTTCATCGGTTAATACATCAAGATAGCCGCGAATAACCGTAATTGGTGCACGTAGTTCGTGGGCAGCGAGTGCAATGAAATCCATATCATCTTCGTCGCGGGCGTAATCGGCGGTGCGATCAATCAGCAAAAGCACGGTTTCAACATCGGGGCTAACATTTTTTTCGTAATGCACGATAACATCGTAGACTTTGCGGTTTTCGGTGCCTTGAACACTGTTGGCGACTCGCTTCCAAATGCGGGTATCACGGAGTTTATTTTTGCGGCAATCGTCGAGCCAATGTTCAAAATCATTAGCTGGTTCAAATTGCAAGGCGAGCTCCATTGAGCCGCTGGTTGTTTGCTTTAAGCCGCTGGTGCCGTGATAAAAGCTAATTGAGCGTTTGCTGTCAAGAATAACGAGGTCACTCGGCATAAGTTCCATAATGCTCTTGAGCACACTGTGGTCACTGCTCTGCTGTTTACTGCCGTCATTGGGTGACTGCAAGACTCCTTGAAAACTTGCCACAGACAGCTCATAAATAGTTTGCACCAATGCCTTGAGCCCGCTTCGCTCGTAGCGTTTTTTGTTGACATTTGGCGGTAGTGTATCGTTGCTTTGCTTTGAAACATTGCTAATGGCGTTAGTTAAGATATTAAGTGGTTTACCGAAGAAGTTAAGCATTAGCACACCAACGCCAATTTCAAGAACAAGCGCTAAGCTAGCAGCGGTTAAGATAAGCGTATAACCTTCTAAGACCTTAAGATCATATGCCATCCAGGCTACTAGTGTTAGTAATGTGATGATAACAATTTGCAAAAGCGCCACCACCGCGACATAGGTGGCAAAGTGGCGTTTGTAAAAATCTGCGATTCGAAGTATTGCCATAATTTATTGCCAGCTTACATTTCGATCTTGTGGGAGGGTGGTCACCCAGGTTTGGCCGGCGTTCAAGGCAATTGGTTGGCCCGTTGCATCAACAATATTCAATGGCGATTTTGCGCCGTTTTTTCGCCACTGGCCTTCAATAACCGTGCCATTTTGAAAAACAAAGACTTGGCCAGCGCCGTTGGTATCGATCTGTTCACGATACCCATCTTCGAACCCTCGATACATATGCACTTTCATAACAATAACAACTTTGGGGTTAATGTGCCCGGCTTCGCGGTCAAGGTGTGGTTGGCCGGCTTGAAAGCGCAGGTAGCTATTACTGGCTTTATCATAGGTATAGCTCGAGTTAAACAAGGCACCGCTTATAGCAATAGTAATATTGCCAGCGTTAGGTGCTGGCAGCGGCGCTTCTTTTTTGTTGCGGCTAAAGCCCTGAAAAGTACTGCTTGTGAAGCCTTTTTTGACATTGAGCTCGTCGAGCCGGTCAAAGGTGGTATACACGTTGTGCGGAGCGTAGCGGTCGGTGCTTCGATAGTAGGCACCGGCATTGAAGAATTGATCAATATCTTTATATTGGCCATTGCGAACAGTGTCAAGGGCTCGCTTGCTGCCACCAATATGGGCAAACGAGGCGTCATAAGGCGCTGCCCATTCCAGATAATATGGCCTAAGGCTGCGAACTGGGCCAATTAAGCCTGGCCGTGCTTCTTGGTATAAGCACTGAAAACGGGTAATGCCGCCCTCGGCAATAGCTTCATAAACAATGCCGGCTGTTTTAAGGCCGCTTTGCGGTCGGGCGTCGGGGCTGTTTTCTATCATAATGGCTGTTACCTGCCGCTTTGTAGTGGCGTCATCGGCAACTTCAATACCGGTGAGTGGTGAGTAATATTTTGGTTTTGCCTGGCGGGAGATGCCCTGAAGATTATTGTGCGGTGTTTGAGCAACGGGCGGTTGGTAAAAGAGCGCCCATACGCAAATCGCCGTTGCTATTAATAGAGCAACAGTAGTAATGACTGCTGTGGCAGTTTTGTGCGCATGCACCCAATGGCTCAGGCGGTGATGTGTATTAGCGTGTGTTTGTGTTGGCCCATCCATATCATATTCATTATAACAGTAAGTGCCCGGCCAGGTAACTAGTTTACAATAGTGGTTGCGGCATTTTCGAGCCGGCGTAGGGTAACTTCTTTGCCGAGCACTGCCATAGTTTCAGCCAGGCCGGGGCTGAATGGCGCCCAGGTAAGGCCGAGACGAATAATGCCAAATAATACGGCTGGTTTTTGTTGGGTTGCTTGTAATAGTTCATTGAGTGCTGCCGTGAGGCTTGCCTCGTCAAACTCAGTTGCCGCAAGTTTGTCATGAGCGGTTTTCAGTAGTGCTTGCAGCTCTGTTCTCTCAATTTTCTTCAACTGTTTGTTGGTTGCCACTAAGTTCCAATCGGGCGTAGGTTCAATAAAGAAAAAGCTGGTCAGTTGTGGGAGGTCGGCCAAAGTTTTGAGGCGATCGTGCGCTAAGCTTAAAATTTGTCGCTTTTTTTCGTCGCTAGTGTCTTTGGCGGCTTCTGGCCAAAAGTCACTCGCCTTCTTGAATAATTCGTCAGGTGATAATTCGCGAATGTAATGCCCGTTCATCCAAATGAGACGCTGTTCGTCAAAGCGCGCACCGCCACGGCCGACGCGCTCAAGGCTGAACTTTTCTATCAGTTCTTCTCGGGTGAATAATTCTTGCTCGGTGCCATCGTTCCAACCTAGGCTGGCAATAAAATTAACCAGTGCATCTGGCAAAAAACCGTCGCGAATGTAGTCGAGCACATCTTTCGCACCGTCGCGCTTTGAAAGTTTTTTATTGCCGCTTGTGCCCAAAATGTGCGGCATGGTGGCCATAATCGGAGGCGTCAAACTAAGTGCTTCGTATAAATTAAGATAGTTTGGAACACTGGCGATGAATTCTTGGCCACGAATTATATGGGTTATTTGCATTTCAGCATCATCAACAATATGAGCAAAATTGTAAGTTGGGTAACCGTCGGACTTTATGAGGATAAAATCATCAATTACTTCTGGGCCGGTAGCAAGGTCGCCCATAACTTCGTCGTGCCAGCTATACCCCTTTGGTTCAGATTTAAAACGAAGCGGTGTGGTGCCGTCCCAAACTGGGGGGTTCTCTGGCCGGTGGTTGCGGTATAAAAATGCACACTTTTCTTGTCTGGCTTGTTCGCGAAACGTCTCTACTTCTTCAGGGGTATATGGGTCGGCATAGGCACGGCCACTTTCGATTATTTTTTGAGCCCACTTTTTATAGATATCGAGCCGATCACTTTGCCGATATGGGCCGAGGGGGCCACCGATGTCGAAGCCTTCGTCCCATTCAACACCAATTACTTTCAGACAATCTAATAAATGCTGGTCGCTACCACTCACCTCGCGCTTTTTATCTGTGTCTTCAAGGCGCAGAATGAATTGACCATTATAATGGCGGGCTAACAGCCAGGCAAATAAACCGGTACGAATATTACCAACATGTAAAAAACCGGTCGGGCTTGGCGCAAAACGTGTTCTTATAGGTGTCATGTGTATCAGAATAGCAGAAAATTATCTGGTGTGTAACTGCTTGGCTTGCCCGACATCCCTCTAGAGGGGTGTCGGGGTGCCACCCGTGCGCTAACCTCTTGGCTTCGGTAGGTCGTTTTGTTCGCAAATTTTCTCAAGCGCACCCTTGATAGTTTGTCTTATCTGCGGAACACTGAGCTCAAAGTGTTCGGTCGTCTCATCGATGGAGGGCTGGTGATCGGCATCAATGCCGAAGTAGAAGCGAAGCAGCTCGATCTCGCTAGCTTCTAAGCCCGAGCACTCTAGAAAATGCTGTACCTGCGGTATGGTCAAACCGTCTTTGTAGAGCTCCCGAAACGGTTTTGAATAACCAAAAAGGGCATTTACAAAGGGTTCCCACCTTGAGATGTCAACCGGCCGTAGCCTTCCTTCCATCAGTTTTTCGAGTTCGGCAATAACCTTTTGGCGGTTTAGCTCGCCTGCTTCCACGGCGGCAAATAGATCGCTCACGAGTCTTCTGAGCAGAGCTGGTGACTGCAAGAGGGCCTCTTTCACGCGTTGGGTGGACGCACCTGATTATAAATATAGTGCTGCACCGGTGCAACCCATACCTCATTAGCCTTTAGGTGTGGTGGGCGGGTTTTGCGCCCGTTGTCTGGCGAAGTAAGCTCTCAATGTGTCAAAGCGTACTTGAAGCGATTTTTTGAATCTGTTCGCCTGAAAGCGGCGCGTTACCTTCAACACTATAGAGTACACCGCCGTTGACCCACACGGCCTTATTGTTCACAAGATAAATGGTAATGCCACCCTCTTGAATGGTGGTATATTGCTTACTTTCTTTTATAACGTAATTATCACGAACGGCCTGACTATCCCAATTTGATTCACGCTGCACCACACTATAGGCATAGTCGTTTGTATTCGATTTGAAGTTAACCCGTACTTCACCAGAGCTATAGGCAACTGGCCCGGCAAACCCATAGCCTGAGGGTTGATAAGTAGGATATGTAGCGGCAACTCCTGCCTGGCTGGCAGCAACCCGGAGTGATAAGTTGGGCAAATTTAAATAGGTTAAATAACCACCAAGCAACACGAGGGCGGCGATTCCGCTCGTAACTGTTGCCAGGCGGGGATATGTACGCCGTCGTTTTGCGGTTTTTGATTCTTTTTCTTTTTTTGGCATAATACTCGCCATTTTATCGGCGATAAGCTTTTCTTTCAAGGCTGAACCCTGTAATTGTGCTGGCTGTTGAGCGGTGGTAGGATGAGGCTGCCCCTGTGAATTCTGCATAGTCTCAGGTTGCTGGCTAACGTGGTGTGTGTGAGCTTGAGTGTGGGGTGTGTGCGACGAGTGCTGTAAGTTGGGTGAGAACTTTTGAATAGCCGGAGAACGCAGCACCGTTGGCTTGGCGACCTCTTGTGTTTTAGGCCGCTGCAACGCAGCTCGATAGAGTGTTTTTGAACGCTGTGGTGCGTTGTGAATACTATGGGCTGTTTTTGGGCTACGTATAACGTGTTTTGTTGCTGGCGTGACAGATTGAGAAATGGGCGGTGTTTGAGGCGTCACTTTGTTTTGCGCTGGCCGAATACCAACGTCGCTCATTACCTTACCGGCTTGTCCCGGGGTGGTGCTGGCCTGTATTTTTTGTGGCGCTGTCTCGGCAGTAACGGGAAGGCCAGTGTGCGCATCATATAACTGACCATTAATTGTGATGGTTGTTCCCCTCATACCCTTCTTTCTATTAGATAGACCCTTTCTCGTGACATTCCGCTTATGGCTAAGCGGGAGTGTTACTACTTATACTACCAGCTTCCTCTGTTCGTGCAAGTCTTTTTGTATGTGAAAACTCCTTTTTCTTGGCGAATGAAAAAGCAACTCAGAGTATCTTTTTATGCTATATTAAGGTATAAATTATTGAAGATGGCTGATCAAATAAAAAAACATGTCAAAAAAGCTACCAAAGTAGTCCGAAAAGCTGCTGCGTATAAAAAAGTTCGTTTTGCAGCGGTAGGTGTCGTGAACACTGCGGTTGACTTTGGCATACTTAATCTATTGGTGCTTGTGTTTTCTATCGGTCTTGTGCCGGCCAATATTATTTCAACGACGCTGGCGATGCTGACAAGTTTTACACTTAATAAAAACATTGTGTTTCGCCAAAAAGGCCCCGGTGCAGTTCGGCAGTTCGTATTATTTATAATAGTGACACTTGTTGGCATATGGTTGTTGCAAACCGTTATAGTTGTACAGACATATGAAGCACTTGAGCGATTACTGCACGAACAGCAACAAACCGGCCTTTTGGCTTGGTTTATTTTAAATGCCGCCAAGGCATTTGGGGTTGCCGCCGGCATTGTCTGGAATTATTTATGGTATAGTCGATTTGTTTTTAAAACACGAACATGAAGAAGCATATTGATGTCAGTTTAATTGTACCAGCGTTCAACGAAGAACGAATTATTGCCGATACCTTGAGGCAAATTGCCATTTTTGTGGCCGGGCACAAACAACAGCTTGGCAGCGTCGAGCTTATCGTGGTGGCTGCTGGCAACGATAAAACAGCTGATATCGCCCGCGGCTTTGAAGATCGCTTTGATGCAATGCAGGTGCTTGAACCAAAAGGCCGTGCCGGTAAGGGTCGTGATGTGCGTGCCGGCTTCTTGGCGGCAGGCGGCACAGTGGAGCTATTTTTAGATGCCGATTTGCCGACCCCACTGCCTCACATTTTAACAATAGTCGAAGCGCTCAGGGGTGACGCTGATGTTGCTATTGGCGTGCGTCGCCTTTCAAAAATTCATAAAAGCTTATTTCGGACGTTATTTTCGCTTGGCAGCAATTGGCTGACGCGTTTGCTACTCTTTCCTACTATTCGTGATACACAGTGTGGCTTTAAAGGCTTTACCAAAAGTGCGGCAAAGCAGCTGTTTTCGCAACAAGCACGCAAGGGCTGGGGGTTTGATGTTGAAGTACTGCAACTAGCTAAAGAGCAGCACTTAAAAGTAGCGCAAATTACCATTGCCGATTGGCACGAAACCCGCGACGAAGATTTACGCGGCGATAATTTAATTGTTGCGGGCCTCAGAACGCTCGGTGAAGTGCTCAGGGTTCGCCTGAGTGCCTGGGGGCGTTCATTGGCACGCCACTCCCTGTGGTGGGTCATCGTTGCCATGATTACCGCCGGGAGCCTCACGCTTTACATTGGCCTTGGCCAAAGTGTTTGGTTTGACGAAGCCTACACCATAGCACTTGCAAAACGACCCTTCAGCGAACTATTGCACTTAACGGCTGTTGATGTTCACCCGCCGTTACATTACTTACTTGTAAAAGCTTGGGCGGGCCTGTTTGGCTGGGGTGAGCTAGCGCTGAGGGCTTTGGGTGCGCTTATAATTGCTTTGACGGTTGGTACCATGGCGCTACTTATTAAGAAGTTATTTAATATTCGTGTTATGTTGTGGGCGTTGCCGTTTATCACCTTTGCGCCTTTTGTGCTTCGCTATGGTTTTGAAATTCGCATGTATGCGCTGGCCGCCTTGATTGCCCTGCTTGCCACCTATGTGTTAGTAAGCACCTTGCAGGCGAGGGGCAAGAAGGCATTCTTAGGTTGGGGCTTATATGCCCTGCTGGTGGCGGCCGGTGTCTATACGCTTTATTACACATCGTTCATCTGGATTGCTCATCTGCTATGGTTAACCTTTGCCGTTAGGCCCAAGGGTCAACCAGTTATTAAGCAGCCCTGGATGGCTGCCTATGTGGGTGCGATTGTGCTTTTCTTACCCTGGCTACCGCAGCTTGTATCGCAACTACGCGGAACGGCACTGGCGGGTATTACTGAGTCGATTATGGTGCCGCAACTCACCACCATTGCTTCGTTTAGCTTACTCTACGCTCCCGAGTGGGCGCTTACCCCGTGGAATTCACTGTTGCTCATAGCCCTTTTTATCGGGGCGGTGTGGCTGGTAACGCAAACATTCCGGGCTGCCACCGCTGAGCAGGAACGGGCATTAAAATTATTCCTTTTTTATTGGTTAGTGCCCCTTGGTTTAATGCTGCTTATTTCACTGCCACCGCTGCGGCCGATGTTTGTTGAACGTTACATTTCACCCTTTATTATTGCCGGATATGCTCTGCTTGGCGTTTGTATCGGCCTATGCTTTACCCGTAAAACAGGCAAAAAATGGCCGGTTGGTGTGTTGGCACTCGTTTTGTTTATAACGCTTTGTAGCGGTATGTTGTCGCTCTCGCGCGAAGGTAATTATAATTACCAACGCCTGTCGCGGCCCCATGCCAAACAAATGATGGCAAGCATTTCAGATTGCCGTCAGCGGCTTATTATTGCCGATGACCCGCTCCTTTACTTTGAGCTGCACTATTACCGGCCGCAAGGTTGTAGACTGGCCTATCATAGTCGCTGGCCAATTGAAGACAAAGGCGGTTTTGCACCGATTTATCAGCGAGCTGAGCGTGTCGGGGCTAATCAACTGCATCAAACACGGTATCTTTCACATGTCTTTACTGGTAGCGAAGCACCAAAAGTGCATATCCCGGCAACTTATCGGCTTATTAGCTCGAAAGACTTCGGTGGGTATCACCTGAGAAATTATGCTACCTTGGAATAATTTTTTGTAGCCATCTGCTTTCTACAAGCGCCCAAGTGGCAAGGATATTTGCGAGTGTGAGCAGACTATTAAGCCATATATTTGTGCTGTTAACGAAAATATAGAGCGTTACAACCATCGGTACGCCATGCAAAATATAGGCGGTGAGCGAACGCGTACCAAATGGTTCAAGCAGCCACCCCAGCCAACGCTGTAGCCACGGCAGAGCTGCCTGAAATAGCATGTAAAATGCGATAAACCAGATAAACGAAACCATTACCCAAGCAAAACTGCGGGCTTCATGGCTGAAGAGGCTTTGGGTTGTGTGGGTGAACTGCATGTATATAGCGGGCGTCCAGCTAAGAGCCGTCTGCAATGTGTTGCCGTGAAATTCTATCAGCATCGAAACGAACATACTCAACACGGTAAAACAAAGCACACTTACCTTGAGGCTACGGCGCATAGACAAGCTGAGCCCCGTCAAAAATCGTCGAATAGCCTCAAGGTGATAGCCTGCTGTCGCCGGTAAAAAGAACAATATTTGCCAAATGAGCCATTCAACTTGCAGCCAAATACCAACTGTCCAAAGTGCACCTGAAAGCAGTATGACGAGCCACCATAATTGCCTTCTGAGCAGTACGATCACCGGTATACCTAATATCAAGAAGATGGTATAGAGATGTAAAAAGAACGTCCAAATATGAGCATATTCAAGCGTTAGCGCACTTTTTATAAGCAATGGCCAATCGTTGTTTGACAACGACACATAGGGCATAGCGCCATGCGAGCCTTGCAAAAAGAAGAGCCAAAAGCTGCCAGTAAAGACAATTGTTGTAATGACCGACCATAGATACAAAACGCCAGCCCGTCGCAGTAGCTTGCCTGCCACCATGCTCCATGGCTCACGGCGATTTTTATAGCCGCGAATGTAGCCAACTAGCAGGCCAGAGATAATAACAAACCCTTCAGCTGCGGTCACCCACAGCCTCCCTTCTCCGCTTATAAAGCTGAAGATATTTGGCCAGCGCCAAAGATGGTCAATTAAAATAATTAAAATGAAAAAACCGCGCAAGTAGTCAAAGGTGAGAATACGGCTCGAGGGGGCAGAACTCATTCTTTTAGTGTAGCAAACAGAGGGTTACTTTACAGTGAACTGTATCGCGGTAACCTCATTCTGACACTCATTTTGAGAACCCAGCGTGCTATAATAAACCCACCTGCTATGTATAGCCAAGATCCAAAAGTTCGCCGCCGCCGCCTTCAACTGCGTTTTTTTTACTATGGTGTCATGACGGTGAGCGTCATAGCCCTGACGGTTGTCGGTGTTTTTTTCATACTTGGCTATCGTATAAACCTAGAAAAAAATACAGTGAATGTCTCACGGGGCGGCTTGCTAAAGTTTAACACTCAACCAACAGGTGCCGCGGTTTATTTTGACGGTTCAAGGCTGGCGACAAACACGCCTCACCAAGTAAATATTACAAGTGGCAAGCATCAGGTCTCGTATAGTAAAGAGGGCTATCAAACTTGGCAAAAGGACATACAAATGCACCCTGGTGAGTTGCTGCTCCTAAATTATGCTCGGTTGATACCGAATTCAATTACTACTACATCACTGCGAAGCCTGCCCACACTGCATCAAACACTTGCTTCACCCGATCGTGAGTGGTTGGCATTGCATGAACTGCCAGAAGCACCGACTATTTTACTCACTGACGCACGTAATGAACGCAGCACCGCATTCACTACTTTAGTGTTGTCAGAAGCGGTCTTTAGTAAGAAGCCAAATGTCGCCAGCAGCTTTCAGATTATGGAGTGGAGCGGCGACAGCAAGTTCTTGCTTATAAAACATATGAGTGGCCAAGATGTCGAATATATTCGCGTGCCGCGCGACGATCAAGCGCGCGCTGTTAATATGACAAAGCTCTTCAATATGCCGCTGGCCAGCATGCATTTTTCAAATAATAACGCGAACGTGCTGTATGCTACTGACCAAAACAATAGCCTTTATCGTCTCGATATCAATAGACCGGGCAATAAGGTCCATATTGCAGATGGCATTGGGCAATTTGATGACCTTAGCGACGATAAAATCGCTTTCATTGCCCCTTCAGCCGATAAAAACAAAAAGGATACCATGCTTAGCATCTGGCAAGCAGCTAATCAAAAAACAACTGTTATAAAAACGATTCCGGTCGGTCAGCCGGTGCTTTTGGTGTATAGCCCATACCTCTCAAAAGAGTATCTTTCGGTCACTATTGGCCAAAGTTTAACTGTATATGAGAGCCCGTTAAGCACCGGGCATAAAACGCTTCAAAGTAGTATGTTGCCGTTTACACCGGTGGTAATGGCTGCTTCGCCTGGCGGGCGCTTTGTTATGCTGCAAGCGGGCGAGGCGGCAGTCAATTACGATATCGAGCTGAAGACGTCTTATACACTCCATTCGCCGGGTGAAACAAGACAGCCCCTGCAGTGGATCGATGATTATCACCTTGCTCTTACGGGCGGAAGTGGTATGCGTTTTGTTGAATTTGACGGCACTAATATGCAGCAAGTAACCCAAGTAGCTCCTGGCTACGATGCAATGATTGGTATTGATGGGCGTATCTTTTTGAGCATTGGCCGCAATAGTACTTCGGGTGGGTTAGAATTACAGCAATCGCAACTCTTGACACCAGCTGATCAAAACGCTGGTCTATTCTAAAACTTGTATAGCGAATCAAAGCTGGATATCTTGAACGCGGTATCGTTTATGTTATAGTATCTCAGTTCTGCTTGTCGCAACAGAAAGCGAGCCTTCTCTATGGCAATAGACGACGAGACTCTCGACACGGTTCGCAAAGTGTTGACTGGCGAAATTAGCCGATCAGCTTTGGTAAAAATGCCGATACGGCCTCAAACCTACGCCGCAGTCGCACTTATATTCGCAAGGCGTTCAGAATTTCTAGAGCGCGATAATATCTTGAGGCAGCGCTATCTGCAGGTGCTCTATAGGCTACTAGTACAAGGCCTTCCAGAAATAAGGCACGCGGATAGCTATACCAGGTTCAGCTTTAAGGAACACCTTCACCAGACGAAAGATGGCCAAACATGCCTCACGCCACCTACTGAACTATTGGAGCTGGTGATAGAGCATGGCTACAATCCTGCCGTAGAGCAATTCTTCGAAGACGCGGCCCAGAGTCGTCGGGAGCAATGGTTTCAAGAAATGCAGAAAAATGCGGCATGGGGCGAACCAGTTTCGTATTTTTCGCGACTCGTTGCCGACCTCGAAGGGCGTGGGGGCATTCCTGCCCTTGTGGCACTGCGCGCCGCTATTCAGGCACGCTTGGATGGTTACTTCGAAGAAGTTGATGCTGCCAAGAGGAACTGTTAGCGACGGGCAGACAGGCCGTTACTGCGCATGTGGTGACGGCCTTTTAGCCTATGAGTATGTATTCCTCGCTAAAACCCAAACAGCTGTTGCAAAAAGTTCGGTGCTTGGCCGGCAGATATTTTGGTATTTTTGTTTTCTTCTGCTACATTGTTGCTGCCTTGTGTTGCTTCTGATGGGTCGGGGCTTATTTGTTCGGCAAAAACAAGTAGGCGGTTTGTGGCAGTGCCAATGGGCGTGCATGTCACAAGCGTCACTAACGGTTTATCGGTGGGGCGCACTAGTTCGTTAATTTGCGTGGGGGTAATAACCTTCTTTTCGGTTACTCGATAAATATAGCGTTTGCTCTGATAGTGCATATAGAAGGTATCGCCCGGCTGCATGGCGTCGAGCCGTACGAATATAAACTTGTAATTGCCGCGTGCAAACACTTCATTGCTTGAATGACCCATGTAGACACTATTACCCGTTTCACCCGGAAGATTATTGGCACCAGGTATCGGGTAATGCACCGCCCCCTGCTCTAGCGCAGTTTGTGTTGGCCCGTCTGCCAGCGAATTCAACCCGTATACGACCGGTACGTCGACATTGATTTTAGGAATCACCAGTTTTGGCTCAGGGCCGACAACTGGGCTGGCGTTGGGGTCGGTGATAATATTGTCGCTCACCACTGTGCTTGGGCTCACAAAAGCGCTGACCTGTGCGGCGAGCACTTTGTTAAACTGTAGTAAAAAGAAGGCCAAGCCAACGCCCAGAGCAGTGACAACTGGCCAAAAATGACTGCTGCTACGGGCTTTTTTGGCGCCAATCTTTACTTTTTCAAGCAATTCTTCGCGTAATTTTGCGCTAGCAGACGTATTAGTGTTAATGGCCGCCTGATTGATACCGGTTATAATGCCATTCGAGCTCGAGGCGGCAGTGCTCGCCTTTTGCTCGAGCAGCTTCTGTTGTTCTTGCTGCAGTGCGCTGCTGTAGTAGCGGTGGTAATATTGCTGATAATAATTTTGCCAAGCGGTGTGATATTGCCGCCAGTTATACGCACTTGCGTCACTGTGCTCGCGATTGTAAGTTGCTGGCAGCTCTTGTGCTTGGGGTTGTGCTGTTTGGTGCGGTGGGTCGGTATTATAAATGTGCTCAATTTGATGACGCGAAACATTGGCCGCTCCTGTTTGTGCGGCATCGCGGCCAGGAATAGCGGGCGCACGGTGGCGCCCCGGGGTCTCGATCTGCCGGTTGTCGTTTTGAGCATTATTCATAGTAAACAGTAGTAAATATAATGCTTTTATTGTACAATGGAGTCGCATTTCCTACAAAGTTGACAGCGGTGGTAATTGCCAGGCTAGTAAAGATGATACATGGAATAGCTAAGGGCGAGTGGCGGAATTGGTAGACGCGCGGGACTCAAAATCCCGTTCCCACTAGGGAGTGAGAGTTCGATTCTCTCCTCGCCCACCATAGAATAACCTCAGATAATATCTGAGGTTATTCTTATGTGTGGGACGGCCGCAGCAATAAGTTATACCTGAATCACGAAACTCTTCTCCAGACCACTCTCTTTCCATTAAGCTCCAGTGGAGCTTAATGGAAGTGTTGGGCTGAAATCGGTTAGTAAAACCGATTTCACACGATCTGGAGAAGAGTTTCGTGATTCAGGTTAAGCAATTTTATTTGCACTAATCTGAATAAGTTGTGGTATAGTTTATCTGCCTGTGGTCAAGGATGAAGGGGCGAAGCATGCCGTTCTCAGAAGAAGAGGCGCTTGAAGCTACCGAGCAAGTGCTGTCAGGCAAGATCGATCGCGCCACGCTGATTGGTGAATGGAAACCAGGCGATAACCCGACGCATATCGTTGTCGCGGTGGCGCTGCTCATTGCTCGCGGTGAAGACATCTTGCCTAATAGCGGCGGCGAATATGTGCTCAGTAGAGATAAATCGTATTCGTCTTGGCTCGACGAGCTGTTGGCGGCGGGCACGGGTGATCAGCGAAGTATTCCAGTAGCTGGTCGTCGTGTTATCGCGGGGCTTGTTAATGCAAGCAGGGCGATAGGCATGCACTACTCAATTGGCAAGGGTGGTGCAATACAAATTCATCTGTTGCCATCGCTCGCGCTAGTGCGCCTAGCTAAGCAGTATGCCGACAATCCTGCAGTAACTGTGTATTTTCAAGACGCCGCAGCTGCCTTGTTGGCCGAACAGCGGGCAGCCAAGGAGTTTCGAAGGCGGCACGGCATAGACTGGTAGCCTTCGCTGGCAAATGCCGCAGAACATTCCGGTTATCCAGGCAGAAAAACCATCCCAGTGCTAGGGATGGTTTTCTCACGCCACATGTAAGAGGCGCCCGGCAAGGGCGCCCTTCGTAGGCTGTTCACGGAGGACGCCTGCTTCCAAGATCTTAGTAAAAAGACGATTATAAGCTTGAAACTGTTGCTTCGAATAGTTTATGTGGATGCTGCATGGCATTAACGGCAATTTTCGTAGCAATATTTCCCCGCCAAATTGTCATCGGATTCTCTAATGGAATGGTGGCAACCCGGCCATCATATGCAATAACCAGTTGTTCGTTATGGTAAGTTACGAGTAACGCAGGGTAGCTCAAAGTTGCTTTATGTAGCACCTCAACTAATTGTGCCAGGTGCATGCTAAAAACAAGGCTGCGTGGAAAGTAAACGCTTTGCAGTAGTTTTTGTAATTGAGCGAACGAAGCCACCAAAATAGTATTTTTACGCTGCAAGAGCAGCTCGGGGCTCGATTTTAACAGATCAATTGCATCTCTGGTAATGACGCATGGCGTTGACATTTGTTGCAGCAAATGTTCGAAGCAGATGGCGGTTTCTGAATTGCGACCGGCATCACCAATTAGTAATGTCATGTCTGCCCAGCTAAGGGCGGCCTTCATGCCGCTTTCGGCTTCGCGAGCAAAGGCGCCCGAGGGGTTGCTTGGCGTAAATAATACATCTTCAAGGTTATAAAGCATTGGTTTGAGCGCGTCGGGTACAACAGCACGAACATAGCCCGCATGAGCCTCTAGTGCTTCTTGATAAGCGTTGGCAACGGCCGCAAACCCAAGCTTGGTGCCGCCAATAATCACTAATTTACCCCGTTGGTCGCGGCGCTCAGGCTTTTCCCAGGCGAGCTCCGGAAAGAGCGGTTTTTTGTCGGCGGCGCGTAGCCAATAGTCATAATCCATGCTACGTGTCGAACTCGATGCTAATTGGGCAGTGATCACTCCCCATAACATCGGCATGTATGTTGGCTTTTTTCACTTTATTCTTCAGTGCGTGCGAGGCCATAAAGTAATCAATGCGCCAGCCGACGTTATTAGCCCGAGCATTCCCCCAATGGCTCCACCAGGTGTAGTGGCCATTCCCTTTTGTAAACAGGCGAAAGGTGTCAACAAAGCCAGCCTTTACAAAATTATCAAAACCAGCTCGTTCTTCATCGGTAAAGCCTTTTTTGCCGCGGTTGGGGCCAGGGCGCGCCAGGTCTTCTTCGGTGTGGGCGACATTTAAATCACCACAAAAAATCACTGGCTTGTTTTTTTCAAGTTGTTTGCAATAGGCTAAAAAGCCTGGATCCCAGTGTTGTTGGCGCAATGGAATACGACTTAAATCGTCTTTGGCATTCGGGGTGTAAACGGTGACAATATAAAACTTTTCGAACTCAGCAGCAATTACCCGCCCTTCTTTATTCGGGTCGCCGTAGACATCGCCGGTCATGTCGTATTTTTCAATCAACTCAGGCGGAAAGCCGTTAATGACGGCCAGCGGTTTGTGCTTGCTAAAAATAGCCGTGCCCGAATAGCCCTTTTTGTCGGCTGAATTCCAATATTCTTCATAGCCAGGCAAATCAATTTCGGCCTGGCCGCGTTCGGCTTTGGTTTCTTGCAGACACAAAATATCGGGCTGATGTTTGTTTATAAATGGTTGAAAAAGCTCTTTGCGCACCACGGCTCGAATGCCGTTGATATTCCAGGAATAAATGTTCATGGTTTTATTATAAGGCTTCTTCTGAATATGTTGATGACAACAAGTGGTTTATTATTCTGTGTTTTAAAAAGTGTTCTGCTTTTGTTGAGTTAAACTTTAGTCTTAGATTATTATTAAGATAATAATACTTTACAGTTCGGTAGGCTCGGTAGCTGGACATGTTATCTCAGCTACCGAGCTGTCATCTTCTTTTTGTTGCAGAGCGAAAGATTAAATCGTTAGGCCCCACATAGAGTTTGTTCAGCTTCTTCAAGTAGCTCATATCGGCAAAGATAGGCATTGCCGAGCTCATATTGGCTGCGCACGAGCAAGCCAGGCTTTTCGAACTTCACTTCTCTTGTTGTTCCGGGTTGGTCGAGTATGCTTATGTCTACATCGACGGGCATATTGCCGTGTTCAGTGAACGCGACGGCTTCGGTGGAGCGGATAGTATAAGTTAGCCCTTTGCCCGTCGGCACCCAAGTGAACTCTACAATTACCCGGCACTGGTTTTCTTGGTCGCAAAAGCCCCAATTAATAGACTCTTGGCCCGTGCCATCTTCGTTGAATGTAACGACGGCGCCGTGGACATACCAGTCGCCGACAAACTTTGCACCACTTTCATTAAACTTTGCCTGGCGCAGATATTGGCTAATAGCATCAACTACCCGTGTTTGTACATTCTTGTCGGTGAGCAAGCGGGTGTGTTCGCAGCTGGCGTCTGAAAAGACCGGTACTGGCCATACGCTAATGCATTCCACGACACTCTGGCCGCCGCCGTAAGCAGGGTTGGTGCTGCCCTTTGCTTTTGTTGCCGAGTCGGTCGTTACAACAAGATCGCTGTTGAGCGGCTTCAGCTCAACACCAAAAATGTTGAACTTTACCTCTTGTACGTTGCCGGCAATGGCGTGTACCGGTACGTCGGCCGGGAACGGCGGTAGCTCGCGAAGTTTGGCCGAATTTTGCCGCAGCCCGCCGATGGCGGTGTAGGTGTCGATTATCGCTTCGCACTTGTTGGGATCGGCGCTGATCGTTTTGCCGCCCACAAGGGTAATGCGCTGCACTGCGCAATACGAACGTGCTAGCGTTATTGCCCAGTCGGCCAGCTGGCTACCGGCGAACGGGCTGCCAATAGGAATGGCTAGCCCAATGTCGTCAGCTACCCGGCGGCCATTGACTGTTTGGTTGGCGGCATACTGTGCCGCCAGGCCGCCCATCGAGTGGCCAATGACAATAACTTTGCCTTTACCGCCTTCTTCGCGAGATGATTGGGCGATGCAGGCAACGCGTTTGGCAAGTTTTGGGCCAATATTATCGTCGGTAATCCAACGAGTTCGATACTTGTCGTAGTTGAAGATATTGACAACTGTGTCTTCTAGCTTTTTTACTCGAGCTCCGAGTGATCCGTCCTTGTCCCACCCGTCGGTGGTGGAATTAAAGCCAGGTACAAGTAGAATAGGGTTTTTCTTGCCGATTCCCTTTAGGCACCCTTTCGTCTGTGCCTGGGCCGGAATCGCCATAATCAGTGTTGCCAGCAACAAGACTACGGCGGCAATACGAGCTGCGCTCGTACGCATGAACTACCTCTTTTCGGTGTTCCAGATGTACCAGTGGCCAGTTTGCCGAACGAAATGTACGCGGTAACGCTCGCCGTTGCTAAACGTTGCCTCGATGGTGGCGGCATCAGCACCTAGGGGCTGATAGCTGGCGTCGTCAAATTTGACGGTGATACCAGCCAGTGGGTTCTGCCCTTGCTGCAGATATTGCTCGCCGAGCCCCGGTGCAAGCGCTTTGCTCTGTGTTGCCATATCGGGGCTGTTGAACGTGGTTTCGAGCTGCTTGATTTCAGCCGGTGCTTTGTTTTGGGTGGGAGTGGCAGGTATTGCCTTGCTAGCTTCTTGTGCCGATGGCCGAGCTAGCAGATAGACACTTATGCCAATACCAACAACCAATACTATTCCAGCCAATATAAGGAGCCGGCGCTTTATGCCCATAGACCTTCCTTTCTTAATGTGCAGTAAGCAGTATGAGCTTACAATTTATCAGGAACAGCTCAACTATAGCACAAGTGTCAAGCTGTGCTAAGCTGGTGCTATGAAAACAGCAAATATTGTAAATGTAATGACTAAACAACGCCAAATATCTGAAGCGCAAAAAACATGGGCCGGCGTTATTACTGTTATATTGATTGCTATAGTAATTGCAGTCTCTAGTTTTATGAATATGCCCCGTAACCTTGGCAAGGAGCTAGTATTTATTAATAAGGTTAATACGGCATGTGAGTGGTGGGAGTTTCCCATTTTTCTAGGATTTTGCCGCTTGCCAAGCTATGAATATTATTTTGCAACAGATATGAACAAGGAACAACTAAAAAATTATTTTAAGAATGAAAAAGCAACCTACGTTGACAGCCCTTCAGTTGGAGGTACGCTTTATAGTGATGAAGAAGACTACAGGAGTGACGCAATAGATTTTAAGCTTCTGAAAAGCCAAGAGGAATTCTATGTAGAGTTTTATGATAAAACTCAGACAGTAATTAAAATGAAAGATCTAAAAAACATAGGTAAGAAATACATCATCAGCATGTCTGAAGAAAGCTACAAACTAGCTAAAGAAGCCTTATGAAATAAACTATGCTACACTTTCAACAATGAAACCAATTTATCACCGCATACTCATTAAGCTTTCAGGCGAGCAATTGGTGGGCGAACAGCAGTTTGGGATTGATGCCAAGCTTATTCAATGGATTGCGAATGAGGTGAAGGCCACAACCGAGCTTGGTGTGCAAGTTGTTATCATGGTAGGCGGCGGCAATTTTGTGCGTGGTGCCGAAATCGCGGGCGGTGGTATTACCCGCATCAACGCTGATTATATGGGCATGCTTGGTACTATGATGAACGGCCTGGCAATGACCGATATTTTTAACGAGGCCGGTGTGCCGACTCGCTTACTAACGAGCGTTCGGGCCGATCAAGTAGCCGACCCTTTTACTCAGCGGCGAGCATTTTCGCACTTGAATAAGGGCCGGGTTGTGGTGCTGGCTGGCGGTATTGGCCTCCCCTACGTCACCACCGACACAGCCGCTATGGGGCTGGCATTGCAGCTGGAATGCGACGTTGTTTGTAAACTCACCAAGGTGGACGGCGTGTATGACCGCGACCCGGTAAAGTTTTCAGATGCCAAAAAGCTTACCACTATCAGCTTTCAGCAAGCGGTCGAAGACCCTAATATTAAAGTGATGGACAAAGCCGCCATGGGGTTTGCGCTCGAGCATAATAAACCAATTGCAGTGTTTGCGCTGCATCAAGCCGGCAACTTAAAGCGTTTTGCAACTGGTGAGCCAATTGGTACGCTCATTAAAGATTAGTAAGTAACTGTAATTTTTAAAAGGGTACCATACGCTGTTTGGGCGTATGGTACCCTGCCCTTCGAGTGCTAGCCCTGTGTGTTTTGTGCTTGAACAGAGGCTTCCTCGGCCCTCCGCTCTATCTCACACACGAAGGCCTCAGGATCTTCTGAGGTGGCGTACCTGTTCAGTTCTAGTTCGAAGTACTCGCGCTGAAGGCGAGCGAGGGGTGCTGGACGCTCGCGAGACTGCTTTTCTCGAAGCTCCTCCCCCGCCTTCGCGATAGTCATACAGGCAACCCGTAGACGCTTGACTAGCAGGGTCTCGCGAGCGAGTTCGTCATCGCTCTTGTTGCCGACGGTAATAGGGCGATTCATTGGTTCCTCTCTGTACACTCTGGAAAGAACTCAACAATACTGAAGCATGTTTAAGCAGTTTGGTCAACATCTCGAGGCTTATACGCGCCTTTTATATGTCTAACATCTAGCGTTATTCTGGTAAGGTCAAAATAGCCGTGCAACACAAAATTTGTTTATTTCAGAGATTTTTTATTCTCGCGCTCTAGGTCGCGTTTTTTTATTGCTTGGCGCTTGTCGTAGTGTTTTTTGCCCCGGCCGAGGGCGATGACTATTTTAATATGGCGGCCGCGGTTTAATAATTTTAATGGCACGATGGTCATGCCAGTTTTTTTACTCTCAAGCATGGCTTCGATTTCTTTTCGGCGCGCGAGCAATTTACGGGGTGATGTATCGACGGTGGCTGATGCAACTTCGCCTTTTTGATTGTGTTTTACGCTGAACGAAGCATTTGTTAGCCAGAGTTCATCGTTTTTAACTGTTACATAACTGCCTTTTAGCTGCACATGATTATCGCGGGCGGCCCGCACTTCGGGGCCGGTTAAAACTAGGCCAACAACAAATTCTTCACCTAATTCGTAATCGAAACGGGCGCGGCGGTTTAAAATAGCATGTTCTGTTGGCTTTTTCATCTGATAAATAGTATACAATTATCTGAAGAAATGACGAAGCCCCGTGCCACTCTGTGATGAGCGGCCGGGGCGTTCGTCGTTGTATCACTCAAGAGGCAAGTTCGAGCTGCTCTCGCAGCACAATTGCAATGAACTTGGGGCGTTCGGCGGCGGTGTTGTGTTCACCTTTCTGACGGGCTGGGTCGATCTTCAGCGCTGGCTTGGCGCCCAGGGCTTGTTCGAGCTCGTCCATCGAGACATTGAGCTTGATGAGCGGATCGTCACCGTCACCATCGTCACCCGACACCACGACCAGCCGCTCGGCAATGCCTCGGAGGTTCATGGTCGAAACGTCGGTCTCAACCATGAATGTTAGCTCGGCAGCCGTGCTCGGCATAGGCCATAGGCCCATTGCCCAGTAGTGCGACTTGAGGGCGTTGCGGTCGACGCCTTCTTCGGCTGCGGCAATGGCCTTGCGAACCATGTTGTAAATGAAGGGCCCCTTGATGAGTGTGAGAGTTGGCCCCGCGGGCAAATTGCCGAAGAACTGCATGACCCATTTGGGGTATGTGGTGCTCCGCCAACTGGTTACTGGGTCGTCGAAGATGACGACACGGATCTTGCCAAGTGGCATCCCTTCGGCGTGGTACTTCGCCATGAAGCGCGCCTGAAACTGCGCACCCATCGAACCGCCATAGAGCGAGATGCGCTTGAAGCCCTGCTGCTTAATCTTGGCCATGACGGTGTTGTAGATTCCGTCGAAGTTGAAGCCACGCTGTGCAAACTGAATGAGGGCGACATTCATGACCGCCTGAACCTCTGGGCCGAGTGTTGCGCCGACCTTCCGGGCACTGTTCTGGAAGCCTACGCCAACCAGAAGCACCTCGTCGGAACTGGCATTCTCCAAGATGTCGACCTCGACCTGAGTGCTATACCAAATCATGCCCAGTAGTCGGTCGAAGGTTGCCGACCAGATCAGTAGCATCATGACCACGCCGACGGCCAAAATACCCAATGTCGCCGGCACCTTCCATAGCAGCGCCACGGGTTCACCTCGTTTCTGAGTTAATGTACAACGACTAAACTATACTTTAACATATTTAAATATTTATTTCAATATTTATACAATCCTTTTTGCCTGTTAGCATACTAGTAATGTCAGATTCTAAGTTTCAAAAACACACGCTTCAGCTTAACGGCACGGGGCGGCTTGTCTATTGGGAGCGGCCAGGGAGAGACCAAACGATGATTCTGCTTCACGGCTTTAGTGGTGACCACTTGGGGTTGATGGAACTAGCCGAAGCTTTGCCAAAAGATGTTCAGATTATCGTGCCCGATCTGCCGGGTTTTGGTGTGTCAGATGACCCTTCTGAAAAAGCGCAACAATCGTTGCTGGCGTACGCTACTTGTCTTGATGGTGTGGTTGATAAAGCTGCGGCAACAGATAAGGTGATTCTTCTAGGCCATTCATTTGGTTGTATGGTGGCATTCATATATGCAGCCAAGCGTCCCGAAAAAGTAAGTGCGCTCATTGGCGTCTGCCCGCTGACAACTCGCAAAGTACTACCCCGCCTGCTTGGTGCTGTCGGAACGGCGGCGTTTCGCCACCTTGGCTTTGAGCGCTCAAAGCATATTTTGGCATGGCCGCCGCTAGTTGACAGTGAGACATATTACCTTTTGTGGCGGCTACCAAAGGCACGGCATGAGGCGGTAAGAAACCATCGCCGCCGCGAAGCTGCTGTGTTTCGCCCCTCGACATTTACGATGATCTCGGCGGCTGACAACTTTCGCCGCGACGCTCATGATTTATGGCTGAGCTGCCCAGCCTTATTTATTGTCGCATCAGATGACAATGTGGCTGGGCGAACTGATGATGCCTGGTTTCGAGCCCGCGTGAACGATGTTAGCCTTCGCTATTGCCGGGGAGGCCACTTGGCGCCAGTTATCTTTCCTGAAGAAATTGCCGCCTCTATTCTTGATGCTACCTTGCTGACAACGAGTAAGAAACGTGTATAATAACCGGGAATGAACCAGCAACTTCCTTCGCTCTCGGTTGTTATACCGGCTTATAATGAGCGTGATCATATGCGGGGCTGTATTGAGGCCCTATTAGAGCAGGTTGATGAACTAGAAGAAATTATTGTTGTCGATAATAACTCTACTGATGAAACGGTTGCAATTGTTAAAGCGTTTCAGAAATTAGAGCCCAGAATTACCCTACTGCATGAAAAGAAGCAAGGTGCAATCGCTGCCAGAGATGCCGGCTTACATGCGGCCACAACTGACTTGATTGGTCGGATTGACGCCGATACATATGTACAACCTGGCTGGGCACGGGCGGCTCGCACTTTTTTTGCCAACCCCGAGCATGCTACTATCTCGGCAGCCAGTGGGCCCTCATTTCCGCATGATGCACCGTTTCAGCGTATCGTTGAGTGGTTTATTACCGCCTTTTTTAACTCGAATGGTGATCACGGCAAGGTAAAGGCCCTTTTTGGCAGTAATATGATCATTCGGCGATTGGCCTGGCAGCTTATTGAACCTGAAGTGTGCCGCCGGCATGATATTATGGAAGATCTTGACATTGCGGTTCATTTAACAAAACACGGCACCCAAGTTGCTGTTATTCCTGATATGCGCGTGGGCGTGTCGTCGCGGCGTATCCAAACCAACCCGGTGAGTTATTGGCGCTATCAGTCACTGTGGCCGAATACGTATGCCGTACACGGTATGAAGTTGGTGGCGGCCCGCATTTGGCTCGCAGCAATTTTCGGCAATATTATTCAACTGATTATTGTAGTACCCGCCCGAGCGTTCAACCCGCACACCCGGCGTTTTTCACTGACCTATTTGTTCGGTTTTGCAAAAGAGTCACGCGAGCGCGAATTACCTTACGAACACCCTCGCCAAAAAAAGAACCCTAAGAAAACAAAGACTTCTAAAGGCTAACCTGTTATACTATAAACAGTAATTTGTGCCCAGACATGAGCGCTCATATAAAAGAACCAACAGTAACTATTATTATTCCTGCTTATAACGAGGCTGCCTCATTAAGGGCCTGTCTTGATTCATGTCTTTTGCAAACAACCATGCCCGATGAAATTTTAGTCATCGATAACAACTCAACCGACGATACCTATGCGATTGCCGAAGAGTATCGGCAAAAACACCCAAAACTTATAAAACTACTGAAGCAACCAAAGCAAGGGCTGATTCCAACACGCGATTTCGGGTTCGATCAAGCGAAAAGCGAGGTGCTTGGCCGCATCGATGCCGACAGCCGGCTCGAACCCGAATGGGTGGCAGCGCTGAAAGATATTTTTAAAGACAACACTATTATGGCGGCAACTGGCCCGTCATATTTTTATGATAGCCCGCCATCATTCAAAAAAATTGCCAGTGATATTCATCGTTTTATTACGCACCATATTAATGAACGCATTGCTGGCCATAAGATGCTTTGGGGCTCGAACATGGCGCTCCGAAAGAGTGCCTGGCAGACCATTAAACCACATACGTGCAGCGTAAAAGATATCATCGAAGATCTTGATCTGGCAATTCACTGTGCCGAAGCCGGCTTAAAAATGCATTTTGACGAACGGCTTATGAATTCAATTTCACCACGGCGCTACCTGTCGTCTCCAAAAGGTATCTATAGCTATTTGCAAATGTGGCCCCGAACCTATGAAATTCATGATCGTAAAAAATCGGCTCGAATGGCGCGGGCAGCCGTTCCGGTGGTGCTTGCCGGCACCTATGTACCTACCAACCTTGGCCTTCGCGGGTATGACCCGGTGGCAAACCGTTTTTCAATTAAAAAATTTATTGGCCACGTGCCGAATAAACGAGGTAACCCTTAATATGCCTGGCAAAAAGAAGAAAATTGTTGTTCTGACTATTCCAGTAGGCGGCGGCCACCTGACAGCGGCAAAAATTATTCACCAAGCATTGCAAGCCGAGGCGGGTGAAGCGGCTGAGATTGTGACAATTGACGTACTTCATGAATGGTTGCCTGGCTCACCACAGTTTTTTACAAAAGGCTATGAAAATTCGGTAAAAAACTTTCGCTCTACCCCTTACAAACTGGTATATAACTTTGCAGACGCACAGCCAAAGCTTGTTGAAGATGCATTTGCCTTGGTGTTTCAGGGCCTTGGCAAAAAGCTAATAGAACGTGAACAGCCTGATGTTATAGTTACAACATTCCCGATTGTCTCCTATGTTATTCACAAAGTGTTGCAAACACTGGGCCGAAAAATGCCAATTATAAGTATTGTGACCGACGCGGGTGATGTTCATAAACTGTGGTTTATGGGCATAAACGACACAGTTATTACTGCAACTGAAGATACAATTGCTCACGCTGTTCGAAGTGGCGTGCCCCGTGAAAAACTGCATTATTTTGGCTTTCCGGTACTTACCTCGTTTAAAAAATTGCCAAGCCGCAAAAAGGCTCGCGAGCAACTAGGGTATCGTGATATGCCAACGGTGCTCATTACCAACGGCGGGCTGGGCATGAACCCTAAAAAAGTGCTTAATATTGCTGAAGAGATTGCCGCGCGTAAGCTGCCTTATCAGGTGGCGTTCATCTGTGGCAAAAATGAATCACTTTATAATGAATTAATGGCTATGGATTTTGGGCAAACGCCGGTGCACATTTACCAATTTGTTCCTAATATGCCAACTTTTTTGGCAGCCTGCGACATAGTTTGCACGAAAGCTGGGTGGCTTTCGGTAAGTGAGGCAATTGAAGCACGGCGGCCAATGATTTTGTTCGATATCATCCCTGGTCAAGAGGAGCCAAATGCGCAATATGTCTTAAAACACGGCTTTGGCGAGGTTATTGCCAACCCGGCCAACGTTGTGAGCCGGCTTGAAGCGCTGCTTGGTAAACCGGCCCTATTAAAAGCATACCAAACCGTTTATAAAGATCGCGTGAGCGGCGGGGTGGCCTCAAAACGGATTGCTGAATTTATTCTAGGTCAAGTATAGATAAGAGCAAGAACTTACCCGTTCATATTTATTATAATTCGTTGGTTTGCAGCCGCCCGTTCACTGTTTCAACCGTGCAATTGCCCCATAACCCTTTCTTGGCATCTTTGGCTTGTTGCTGTAATTCTTGTAGAGTCTTCTTTTTTTCAGTGTTGAAACTAGTGGCAAGAGCATAGCCTTCGCGCATTAAGAGCTCATTGAGCTCATCGCCATTTTCAAGATAGGCATATCGTAAAAGCCGGCCGTATTTATCGCGATTGGGCTGTTTGCTATCGGCCTTTAATTGCACGGCCTTATGTTGAATGAGCGACGCAGTGAAGTCACTAGCTTCGGGGCCATAACACTGAACCGGCGTATTTGGTTTATGGGTTTCGGGGGTATCAATACCAACTAGGCGCACCCTTTCTTCAATGCCGTCCATGCTGACGCTGAACGTGTCGCCGTCGGCTACCTCAACCACACGATAATAGCCAGCCGGTGGCGGTACGAGTGTCGATTGCCACCCCTGCACGTACCCAAACAAAGAAGCCGCCCCATAGCCAACCAGCAGCAAGGTGCTGCCGGCCAAAAAACGCATTAAAAGTTTGTGTCGTTTTTTGAGTGTTCGGGCGGCTTCATCATACATATTTTTAAATATTTTTAGGAGCTGTGTCGTTTGCTAACATTGATTTTGCGCGGCTTTTTTTCTTCTTGCATGGGGACTTCAATACGCAACACTCCATCTGATAAATGCGCGCTGATATGTTCGGCATCTGCATGCTTTGGTAGTGCGAAACTACGGTAGATATTTGTGCTACTTTCTCTTAAAACGTAGCTGCGTTTTTTCTTATCTTCTTCACTTTCGACGCGCTCGCCCCGCACCACTAAGTTGCCATTTTCAACTTCTATAGTAAGTTCATCCTCAGTGAGCCCGACGATGTGCAGGTGAATAACATAGACGCCATTTTCTTCAAACACGTCAGCAACTGGCATGGCAATATTACTGCCATTTTTGCTAAAAGTTTGCAACATGCTTTTTCGCATCTCACTTGCCATATCTTCAAGATCGCGGAATGGGTCGTAGCCCCGAACGAGTAGTGCCATAATTACTCCTTAAAACTTATGCTTAATGAACCTTATTATGACACATGTCTGGCAGAAAGTGTATGCATGTACCAGACAGATTACATGAATTTTTTAGGAGCTGCCGGCTAACTCTAGGCCGGCAACTCCTTATGTCTCATGCCCCCTGGCTGGTTGTTGTTGGGCTAGTATCGTTCGCCGAGATGGCGAAAGTGCTCTCGAATTGGTTGGCCGTTTCTTGTATGGCTTTTGCTACTTCCAGTAGACCTTGAGATGCTTCAATGATTCGTTCGGCGAGCCGTTCATTTGAGAAGATACTGTTGTTATCTTTGGAACGACCTTTTTGATTCCATAGATCCCAAAGATAATCGAGTCGGCTGCAAGTCTTCTGTGATTCAAAGAAAGCACTGAGATAAGCGTCGGCCAAGCTGGGCAAGGGCTTAACGCATTGCGTGTGAAGCTCGAGCAATCGGTTCAACGCGCTTCGGCACGCCTCGGCTGGCGTTTGATGGGATGCGCCTGGTGGGCTTTGCGGTAGCTTGCAAGTAAGTTTATCGGGAGTGACATTCGCTATAAACTGTGCTCCCTGCCAGCGTTTCGAGCAAGCATAATCCGCCGGGTTGCTTCTAATGTATTTCAAATCAGCTTTTACTATGAGGCTATACCCAATGCTGGCGATCATGCAGAGAAGTATGCCGGTAAGGCCTACTGTGAGCCTGACGCGATCGTCGGCGGTATAGAGTGACTGATCGTGCCTCATAAGCCATGCGCCAAAGGAGAGCAGCGAAACAAGCGTAGCCAGGGCAAGACCCAGCCATACTCGCAACTGGCGTGTGTATTTGGCAATTACTTCTTCGAGCTGTTTTTGTGCACCAGAACCCACCAGGTAGCGGCGCGGATCATATACTAGCGACAATGAACTTCCTCACTATGTGGGGGCAGAACAAACTATAATAAGCATTAAAATTATGTGCAGTCAACTTGCTTAATAGTCGATACCTTTTTTGGCCAGGTACTGATTATCAAAATGATGTTTAATTTTTGCCATATTGGTGGCAATGTCAACTTTATGAAGTAGCTCTTCAGGAAAATGCCGGCCAGTCAAGCAAAGGCTGACTGTAGCAGTTCGTTTGCTCAGCAGGGTTTCGAGATCGCTTTTTTGCAGCAGCCCATCGTGCACGGCATTATTAATTTCGTCGCAGATTACTAACTCGAACTTGCCATTTGTGGCGCACTCTAAAGCTTTGGCGAAGGTTTGTTGTGCGGCTGCTTGATGCTCTTTGTTGCTGACATTTTTAGCGCTGAGCTCACCGGCATCAAAAAAGCCTTTGCCGCCCTTATGAAAATAAAGTTGGTCGCCAAAAACCGGCTGAATTTTATGAATAAAGGTATGCTCACCAACTTCCCAATCTTTGACAAACTGAATGTATGCTACCCGCCAGCCACGGCCAAGTGCGCGGCACATCAGGCCAAGGCTGGCGCTGGTTTTACCCTTGCTATTACCGGTATACACTACTACGATGCTGTCTTTTTGTCTGTAGCCTTCAAATGCCATAGGTTTATTATACTTTAAATTGTAGTTAGTGGGTTTTAGGGTCGGTGCCTTTGCTGCCGTTTTATATGCTGTAGTGCGGTCATAGCTAATACATCGGGGTGGGAATATTTTGCATAAAAGCTCAACGGTAATGGTAATGTATTGGGCTGCTCTGCTCGATAGCTATGTTCTATCAGTGCCCAGCATGCTGTTTGCGGCATGCCCTGCTCTGCCGCTAGCTGAGCCAAGTACCTTATTTGCTTTGGCGTAAAACCGTGTATCAGTGGCTCATGCTCGTTACTCGAAGGAGCCTCTTTTTCGCTCATAATGTGATAGCTATACGTTATTTGTTTGCAAGTGCTTCGTTAATTCTACCGAGATCGTAGCCCACAATAATTTCACCGTTTACATCAAGTACGGGCACGCCGCTGACGGGGCCACTAAGTTTCTCAACCAGTTCGTTGTAGGCGGCTTCTTCTTTTTCGATATCATGATAGATATATGAAATGCCCTTCTGTTCGAAATATTTTATAGCTGTATGGCACCAGCTGCACCATTCGGCGCCATAAATAATAGTAGTTGGGCGTGCTGACTTTGCCTCAGTTGTGTCATTTTGCTTCATAAAGCTCCTCTTGTTTCATAAGTTTCGCCAAGCTTCGCAGACCAGGACAGTCGGCATTTAAGGTGTAGCATACCCGTCGCCCGCTTCGAGTTGGCACAATAATGTTGGCTTCTTCTAAAATACGCATATGCTGCGAAACAGCAGCCGGCGTCATCGTAAGTTTTTCGGCCAGCTCGCTGACACATAACTGCTCTCGCTTGATCATTGAGACAACTAACGCGTAACGGGTTGGGTCGCCAAGGGCATTGAATTTTTGCTGCAGTGTCGATTGTTGCATAGCTTTATTTTAAGTGTTCTCTTAAGAATTTTCAAGCTCGCGAACTCTGGTGAGGTGCCAGCCGCCACAGTTCATACATTTATAAATGCGTAGTTTTACCTCTGGTCGTAGCAGCATTGCCTCTTCGGCTGCTTGTTCTGCTTCGTGCTTGTGGGCATATTGAATTTTACCACACGATTTTACTGGTTGCCGATAGCGATCATAATGCGGCTGCTTTTTGCGAGACATACGGTTATTGTAACTTATGTATCGATTGCTTATTCTTAAATTCTCGCTACACTAAAGCATATGCAAAATACAAAAGAAACTAAAGCACGTTTTATGTCTTGGCCGCAACTTACAGCGGTTATTATTGCAGCATTTATTGGGCTCTATGTATTTCTAGCTAGTATTCCGTTCATTGGGCCTTATTTTCAATATCCGTTGTATGTAGTTAAATGTGGCGGGCAGCCGGTGATAGCCTATAAGTTTATGTCGGCACAATCATACATGCTGCCCGGAACGAGTGTTTATAGAGTTGATGGAATGAGCACCTTTTACTGCTCTGAAAAAGAAGCGATTGATAATGGTTATCGTAAATATCCGTAGTTAAAAATGCCTTGGTCTCCGAAAGCCGAAGACCAAGGCTTGTTCATGGTTGAGTAAAACTATGATTAGTAGCCAAGGGCTACCTTAACGATTTGCTTATAGGCTTTAACCCCATTCGCGTTTGGATGAAGCGAGTACGCTTCGTAGACAATATTGACCCTATGGAAAAAGGACGATTCTCCACAGACATCGTGCCCGTTGAATGGAGAGCTCGAAAGCGTTGGATCAACGAAGTGAATGCGCTGACGGGCCTCCGGGGTCTGTATGTCTTTAGTGGCTTGGTATGCACGAAGATTAAGCCCGGCAGTCAAAATTCTCGCTGCAGACAGCTCATTATCTGACATATACGAGCAGTACGTGCCTCGTTCTCCAATAGTGGGAATGATATACGGATACCCCACAACGTAGAGGTGAGCCTGCGGAGCCTTTGCTAGAATATCCTTGTAAAGGCTCGCTAGATCTTGCCTGAGCGATCCATCGATAACCTTGGTAGCGATCAGATACTGATCGGAATTAACGTCACATTCGTATTTAACGCATGCTCTGACGTAATCCCCAAACTTAGCGTCATTCCCTCCAACAGAGATCGTAATGACCCGTGCATTGCTCGGGACCCGGTTGAGCTGGCTTTGCTCGCCGTTTTTGCCACTGCGAACATCGGCTATCGTTGCTCCCGAGCAAGCCATGAAATCTTCATTAGCTAGGCTCAGGGGCAAGCTTGTATCGGCATCAAGCCACCTCGGGAAGGCTCCAACACTTCGATGGCAACCAGACGAATCAAAGAACGGCTCGTTACCTTCTCCTGAAGTGAAAGAATCCCCAAGTGCAATATAGCGTAGCTCTGGTATGGCTCCCGCTGTTAGCACCGATCCTCGTGGGTAATCCATACCAACGTTGCCGAACGGAACGTTGTGCAGCTTTCGTTTGCAGCCGCTTCCTGATGAGCACGGCTCGTTCAATGCCAAATAGAGCTTCTTTGCGCTCATAGCAAAACCGAGTTGCCAGTTTTGGGTGAGACCCTTACTGAGCTTATCGGTCTGAACGGTTGCCAGCGTCGCCAAACTTGTTGCATTGAGCAAAAAGTAGGTTTCGCTGTAACTCTCATCGGTCTGTGTTTCGTCCGCATAGGTAGCGCGGCGAAGCACAACGTTGCCATTGGTGTCGGCAATCAGCTGTCCCCAGGCGGGGTCAAACCATTTGCCGTCTGATCGCTTTTTGGGCATTGGTACGATGCGTTTCGTGCCATCCGCAAAAAACGATACCAGCGTTAGCGTTCCCGCTGGGTCAACCAGGGCAATCACAACGATGCCGTTTGATGTCGGCGTGACACTGACGGCTCGTTTACAGGCCGCAAACCTATGTTCGAAAAACTTACCCAACTGATCGTAACCAGTCAGGCTATGTGTTTCAGACTGAAAGGTCGGGCACGAACCATTTGAGTCGGGCCGCCTGTTATTGGCAATGTAGAAGCGCCCATTATCGGCCGAGCCGTAGGTGTTGTATTCGAGCGTATCGTCGATCGCCACCGTCTTCAGCTTATTGCCGCGCAGGTCGTAGTAATGCAAGGCCGGCGACGAGCCGAGCGCAAGAAAAACAATACCCGAGCGAGTCACGAACCATCTATAGGGGTGAATGTCAGCTAGTTCTTGGCGGAATACCTCGTTGCCAGTAGCTGGATTCACCTTGTGTAGATAGTATTTGCTAGCGCCGCACTGGCCATCCGACAGCACTTCATAAAGGTGCTTGTCGGGCCCGACTTCACGCCACAAAATGTTAAGCGGTAGTCCGCAGCTGCTAGTCCAGACCTTTTTCCAAAGCTGGCGGTTATTTTCAAAGGCCGCCGTTGCTTCCGTAAGGGAGCTTTGCTGAGTTGCGGTCGCATACATAACATGGCCTGCTCCAACGGTGCCGAGCTGGCAGCTTGCCGTTGTGTCAGGAATGCTGTTTACGCGCTGGCCACTACTGTTTATAGTTGCAGCAACGGGTGAAACACTTTGCGAAAGGTTACAGCCGAAGACCGTCACCGATCCATCGGCTGCACTGACGAGCTGGCCGTCTTTCAGCTCTGAAACATCTACCGACCACGACGCCGCTTGCGCTGGCGCGGTGACTGCTGAGAGAAGCAAAAAAACAACAGACACCAGGCATATCCACAAGCGTTTTCTCATCTGTTCTCCAGGTTGTTAAGGTATCATAAATGGCCTAACCATGTAAGGGCTAGACCAACGGGCTCAACCATGAGCGCTTTGATAATGACGCATGCTTGTTAGGCTGTAAATACCATTTTTCGTAAAGTTAAGGAAGATTTAATAAACTCGCATAGCCTTCAAGTAGGCTGGTAGGTGACCTGTGTGGTGGAATGGGCGATATGCTTATATCAACCAAACGATGCTCACTTATCGCATAAATTGCTGCTCAAAATTCGAGATCGGATCATACCAGCCTTGTTCAAGCACAAAGGTTTGCAGTTTTTTATCGAGCCCAAACACAATCATGACTCCCACTAGCAAAAACACAATGCCAAGACTACGCTTAAACCAGCCATGCGGGTTGCTGGCCGGCCGCAGCATGGCAATAACACGCTGGCCAGCGAACGCAATTAATAGTAGAATTGCTGCCAAACCAATGACATAGGCCAGTAAATAGACGACGCCCACGGCCGGCGTAACTGGCAAAACACTGGCCAGAATAAGTGCATAAGTTGGGCTGCAACTGCTAAAAACCGGCCCCAGCGCGGCACCGATGAGCAAGTCGCCGCCCATTCCCTTCTTTTTCATAGCCCCAGAAAGCCAATTATTTGAACGAGGGCTGAGCCGAGCGCCAGCCTGCTCCCATATACCCGGAAGAAGCATCACGAGGCCGAAAAGCACCAGAATACCCCCTGAAGTAACCTGCCAGAACATCAGCGGTACGCCCAGAAGCCCGGTGCTCACTTTTAACAAAAAGGTGAAGATAAAAATTGAACCAGCCAAGCCGATAACAATGGTAAACGGCTTGTGCCAATCTTTTTCGTCGGCTGCAACACCGCTGAGTAAAATTGGCAAAAACGGCAGCGTGCATGGCGCAAGCACTGTTAAAATGCCAGCAACAAACGAAACAACAAGCAGTTCCATTAATTCGCGAATTCCCTGATGAGCGCCGCGAGCGATGGCTCGTCATAAGCTACAAACTTTTGCTTGAGAACACCATTTTTATCAACTTCAACTAATGTCGTTTGCAGAGTTACGCCATATTTTTGCCTAAGCTTTTGTGACGAGTCATAATCGGCCTTGAAGATCACCATACCATCCGGAATTTGCCCTGTCTGGATGCTCTTTTCAAGCGCCCGGCACTGAGGGCACCATGGGGCATGAAAGAATAGAATGCGTTTATTATCGGCGACAGATGCAAAATTTGCTTCTGAATAGTTGACATACTTGCCAGCTATTGGTGCCGGCGTTTGGCTGTCGGGGTCGGGTGCTTCTGGCGGTGTTTTGACACTTTGAGAAGTGTTGGTGTTGTTTTGATTATCGGCAACCGGTTTCGGCTGCAATGCAAGATATAAGAAAGCGGCTACAATAATAACGACGATTCCAAAAATAACGGCAAGCAACGTATGATTTTTCACTATTTTATTATAAAGCAACACGAGCTATTTTTAACCCTGAAGAGCTAAAGCTTGCTCAAAGCCAGCAGCACGCAAAAATGGGGCTCTCTGTTGTGACTTCCTGAGATCTGTAACAGAGGATATCAGAAGGACGGACCTTATGAATGAAATGAATGTTGTATTATAAGTTATTCGCTAATTCGTGCTTGATCTCATCAAGAATCAGCTTGTGGCTTTCGTAATCGGATAAGAAGTCTGCATAATGCGGTAATGACTTGAATAAGCAGGTAATTCTTTCTTGCTGTAACCACTCGGGCTGTCCGATGCCAAAATACGCGTGGACACTTGAATATGAATATCCTCGCCAATCTTTGGGATTAAGGTGAATATATCGGCTAATATGCGATAGATATGCATCCGAAGAAATACGCGAAGCCTTGTAGCGACTTTCAAAGAGGGCACCGGAGCTATTATATTTTGTATTGAAATATCGGCTGTAGCTTGTCATTACTCTGCGCATAAAGCGCTGCATCGTTCCTTCGTTCTTTTGGTAAAGTAGCAGATGAAAATGATTCGGCATAAGGCAATAGCAAAGTAACTCAAGCTGGTCTCGCAGATGGGTATATTGCTTGCTGTATTTATCTTCTACAGGCTCTACAGATAAATGACGTTTAAATAAGCTAAGGAATACGATATAGTCTTTGTCTTCGCGAAAAATAGCCCTTCGCCCATGGCCGCGGGCATAAACATGATAATAGCTTTGCGGGACATCAATTTTGACAACATTTCGGCTAGGCATAAGCTATTATAACACAAAATATTCTCTTTTAAGGTCCGTCCTCCTGCCCAAGGTCCGTCCTCCTGCCCAAATGGAATCAGTTTAAGGCGAAGATGTATTCGGCGATGGAGTCTGCAGAGCCGTTGCCGCGATCAAGCTTTGCGTATAAGCCTCTGGAAAGCCTGGTATGGCAACCGGGATCTCTCTGCCCTGGCTGTCCTTTGTATATTAATGGTACTTCAGCTATAGCAAGGCGACCCAACCTATGATACACCTCGACGGCATCCCTGAAGACTTCTGATTGGGTGTGCTCAGTCGTCCCAGTAAGCCAGTCTGCTTGTTCTTTTGTACGTTCTGGCCCGGCGAAAGTAAAACGCGGCATAACACTCCTATAATTTACTTACTAGAATGTCGTATAAGGTGTAGCTTTGTCAACCTGTTTCTGGGGTCGAGCGAAACTGTGGCTGGCAAGACAAGGTTCATTGTTTTTGCTATAAATTTGAAAGTTAGCGCCAAAACACCTTCTTTACCAACTTGTTAAAACATGCTAAACTATAACTAATGTCAACAGATGCCAAACCACCGACATCTGGTAGCCATGTGCCGTCAAAAAACACGGCGCTTTTAGTGTTTGGCACTATTGCTGATACCACTTGGCGCATGTTTGTACCGGCTGTTGGCGGTGCTATTTTAGGCGTGCTGGCTGATCGTGCCTGGGGCACCAAGCCATGGCTCACTGTTGCGGGCATTACAGTCGGCGTAATTGTTGCTGGCCTGCTCGTATGGCTGCAACTCAGACAGACAAACGGAGATTCAAAATGAACCAAGCCCTACAATTTATTGCCGAAACTCCGCATGTTAGCTTAGCGCCCGACATTCTGTTTCACATGGGCCCGATACCCGTTACGAATTCGATATTGCTCGGTGTGCTTGGCTACAGTTTGGTTATTTGGCTCTTCGTCTACATGGCCTTTGCTGCTAAGTCCAATCGTCGTACCCGCCCGGCCATTGCCTTGCTGTGGGTGTTTGAAATGTTGCTCAACACCATTGAGCAAGTAACTAACAATCGTAAAACCGCCCGCCGCCTAGTGCCCCTGGCGATCACCATGTTCTTCTTTATTATTACTAACTATTGGCTGGGTATTTTGCCGTTTGTCGGCCCTGTTACTTATAACGACATGCCCTTGTTCAGGGGGCTGGCGGCCGACCTGAATGTAACATTCGCACTCGCCATTATCAGCATGGTCACGGTGCAAATCTACGCTATTAAAATGCACGGTACCTTCGGTAACTTGGGTCGCTATTTTAGAAACCCTATTAAAGATCCAGCCGGTGCTTTTGAAGGCATTCTCGAGATTATTGCCGAGTTCTCGCGCCTGATCGCTCTGAGTATGCGTTTATTCGGTAACGTGTTTGCTGGCGAGGTGTTGCTGATTATGGTTGGGTTTCTTACCAATTACTTTGCCTTTCTTGCCTTGCCGCCGTTTATGGTGTTCGAATTATTTATTGGCACCATTCAAGCCTACGTGTTCTTTATGCTGACCATTGTGTTCATCTCGCTCGGAGCTGAATCGCACGGTAACCACAATGATGACCATTCCCTTCCTGATGCTAAAAAGCCGAAAGTGGCCGAAGCAAGGAGTTAATGATGGTAGTATTAAAAAGATAAAGGAGAATATTATATGGAAGAATTAGCATTTGGCCTTACCTACGCAATTGCAGCTGGCCTTTGTGGCCTTGGTGCAGGTATTGTTGGCGCGGGTGCCTTGCAGGCAGCTGGCCGCAACCCTGAAAAAATCGGCGAAATTCGCGGGTTGATGATTTTGGCAATTTCGTTTGTTGACGCGCTGGCCATTATTGCCATTATCGTTGCCATTATCGCAAAATATCTCTAAAGGCCTTAGATCTTTATGAATGTAGTACAAAACCTAACGTTCTTAGCATCAGAGGCTGCTGCCACGGCCGAGCAGCCTGGCTTGTTTGAAGCACTTGGAATCGATTGGAAGCTCTTGTTGTTGCAAGGTGTGGCCTTTTTGATCCTTGTGTTTTTACTTGGCAAGTTTGTCTACCCGGTTTTAATTAAAGCAATCGACAAACGTCAAGAACAGCTTGACGCTGGCGCCAAGGCTGCCGAAGCAGCTGCCAAAAAAGCCGAAGAGGCCGAAAAGAAAATCGCCGAGCAAATCAAAGAAGCTCGCAGCGAGGCCGAGCAAATTGTCGCCACCGCTCATAAAGAAGCCGGCGATATGGTGGCTGCCGCTGAAGAACGTGCAACAACTCGTGCCGAGCATATTGTCAGTGAAGCCAAAGCCCAGCTTGAAACCGATATCACCAAAGCTCGCGCTGAACTGCGCCACGAAACTACTAGCTTAGTGGCCGCCGCAACTGAGAAAATTATTGGCGAAAAGCTCGATTCAAACAAAGATGGCCAACTTATTGAGCGCGCTGTTAAAGGAGCAAAGGGTTAAATTATGCGAGCTGTCAGCCGTCGTCTACTGGCTCGATCCTTTGCGAGCGAACTGCTAAAGGCACCGCTGAAAAAGCAGCATTTGATTCAGTCGCTTGCCGCCTATCTGCTAGAAACCAAGCAAATAAAAACGCTCGATATGGTGCTGGCCGATATTACTAAAGAGCTTGCCAACCGCGGTCATGTTGCCGCCGAGGTTATCACTGCGCGTGAGATTTCTAGTGTCGCCAGGGCGGCTATTACCGAGCTCGTCAAGTCGACCACCGGTGCTACAACTGCTGAACTGAGTGAATCGACCAGCCCCGACCTTATCGGCGGTGTCAAACTTACCATTCCTGGCCGTGAACTCGACACTTCAGTAAAACGACAACTACAGCAATTAAAAGCAGAGCGATGAGGAGTAATTAACTATTATGCCAGACATTTCAGTCAAAGAATTATCAGCAGACATTCGGGCGGCCATCGAGGGCCTCAGGACAACCGAAGGTCTTGAAGAGGCCGGTATCGTTACCCGTGTTGGCGACGGTGTGGCCTGGGTGTATGGCCTGTCAAACGCTGGTGCAAATGAGGTTATTACCATTGAAACCGCCGATGGTGGCAGTGTTGAAGCCTTCGCACTCAACCTGCTTGAAGATGAAATCGGCGCCGTTATTTTAGGTGACGACACCAAAATCTCAGCTGGCGCAAAAGTGCGCCTGAGTGGCCATGTTATTGAAGTGCCTGTAGGCGAAGCCCTGCTGGGTCGCGTGGTTGACCCGCTTGGTCGCCCGCTTGATGGCAAGGGTGAAATTAAGGCCAAAGAAACCTACCCACTTGAGCGCCCTGCTCCAGGGGTGATGGATCGCAAGAGTGTGCATGAACCACTCATGACCGGTATTGTCGCCATCGACACACTCGTGCCGATTGGTCGTGGCCAGCGTGAGCTGATTATTGGTGATCGCCAAACTGGTAAAACTGCCGTGGCACTCGACACTATGATTAATCAGGGCCGCCAAAAAACCGGCGTGGTTAATGTGTATGTTGCCATTGGTCAAAAGCTTAGTAAAGTTGCTCGCCTGGTTGACCGCCTGAAAGAAGAAGGCGTTATGGAACAATCAATTGTGGTTGCCACCAGCCCGGCCGACCCCGCTGCCTTGCTTTACCTTGCCCCTTACGCCGGTTCAAGCATGGGCGAATACTTCCGCGACAACAAAAAGCACGCGCTGGTTATTTATGACGATCTTTCAAAGCACGCGGTGGCTTACCGTCAAATGTCACTGTTATTGCGTCGCCCACCAGGCCGCGAAGCTTACCCTGGCGATGTCTTCTACCTTCATTCGCGTCTGTTAGAGCGTTCAGCTAAGTTAAACGACAAACTCGGCGCCGGTTCACTCACCGCTCTGCCAATTATTGAAACCCAGGCTGGCGATATTTCGGCCTATATTCCAACCAACGTTATTTCAATTACCGATGGCCAGATTTTCTTCGAAACTAATCTGTTTTATCAGGGTATTCGCCCGGCTATTTCGGTTGGTCTTTCGGTGTCGCGTGTTGGCGGTGCTGCTCAAACCAAGGCTGTAAAAAGCGTCAGTGGTGGCTTAAAGCTCGACCTTGCCCAGTTCCGCGAACTGGCTGCCTTTGCCCAGTTCAGCTCAGACCTTGATGCCGAAACCAAACAACGAATTAACCGCGGCCAGCGCCTGGTTGAACTTTTGAAGCAGTCACAATACCAGCCAATGAGTGTGTGGGAAATGACATCAACTCTGTTAGTGGCGAACGACGGCGGTTTTGACGATGTACCAGTTGAAAAAATTAAAGATGCCCAAGCAGCTTTATTAACCGAACTCTGGCACGAACAAAAAGACGCCATGCGTGAACTAAACAAGGGCGATAAACCGACTGATGAGCAAAAAGCAATAGTTGCAAAAACCGCCGAAAAAATCATGAAAGGTTTTAAAGCTTAATGCCCGCCACGCAACTCATTAAAACCCGCATTCGCTCGGTAAAAAGCACCCGCCAAATTACCAAAGCGATGGAGCTGGTGGCTGCCAGCAAGCTCCGCCGTGCCCAAGCAGCGGTGGCTCGCACGGCCGATTATGCCCGTGCGGCCAGAGAGTTGCTGACATTCCTACGGCAAAGTGGTGAAACTATTGACGTTGCACTATATCAACAACGCCGGGTTAAAAAGCGCCTGTATATCGTCGTCGCCAGCGACCGCGGCTTGGCCGGTGCCTACAACAGCAACGTATTCAAAGCTTTTGCTCGGGCTGCCAAAGCCGACCAAGCTGAAGGCATTGACGTAGCGGTTATTAGCATAGGCCGTCAAGCCGGTCAGTTTGTGGCTCGATTAAAGGGTGTTGAAACGGTCGGCTCATACACCAACTTTCCTGATGAACCTGACGCCAGCAGCTTGCAGCCTATTATTGGCACTGCGCTTGAACAATTTATTTCTGGCGAGGTTGATGCCGTGGAAGTTATCTTTACCGAATACGTCAGCACACTCGTGCAGAAAGCGGGCGGTATGCACCTGTTGCCGGCTGGTTTTGAAGATGTTGAGGTGTCGGAAGACGTCAAAATTGCCGATTTTGAACCGTCGGCCGAAGCAGTGCTGCAAACTGTCACTATTCGCATGCTCGAAAGCCAACTAACACAAGCAATTTATTCAGCTGCCGCCTCAGAATACAGCATGCGCATGATGGCCATGAAGAATGCCACCGATAACGCCAGCGGCATTATTGAAGACTTAACGCTTGAAATGAACAAAGCCCGCCAAGCCTACATTACCCAAGAACTCGCCGAAATCACCGGCGGTGCAGAGGCAATGAAATGAGAAAAGTTCCATTTGAAGGTATCGGACCACAGCCTCCAGAAACCGTTATTAATAATTTGCGCGACTACTCGGATGGGCAGATTAAGGACGCTGTTGATGCTCACGCGCGAGAGCTTGTAGGGAGAATTGGCATAGACGGAAGGACAGCCAGCAGGAACCGACTTCTCGCGGAGGTGGCGATTCATGATATGTGGTTGGGCACAGATATTTTAGGGGGGTTATCACTAGCAGAAAAAACCCACTTTTTAACGGTCGGGAAAGAAGTGATGGATTCCGAAATGGCACAGTTAAGAACAACGAATGACGCATTTGTACGCAAGCTTGATGCAGACCAACCTTCTATACAGGTAATAGACCTTGAGGGTGGCAGACAGGTTCGTATTATAGATTTGCCAGATAGATCGTCGCCTGAGGTTCAAGAAGAAAATCGTAACTTGGGTATAGGCGATCCATATTTTATAGAATCTGATTTTTCGCCCACATTTCCGCAAGATCCAGAAGAGATAAGACGGCTGGCTAGTCTTATTGCAGCTGAAAGGCATTTCCCGTTAACCGAAAATGCAGAGTATGACATACGAGAAGAACCCCAGCCAACAATAGAAGAAGGAGAAACAGGTAATGAACAATAAGCTGAAAACAAGCACAGGGCAGATCATCCAGGTAGTGGGTGTGGTGGTTGATGTTGAATTTGAAAAAGGTAACTTACCAGCGATTTATGATGCGCTGCATATTGATCACAATGGTCAGCTGGTAGTGCTAGAAGTTGCGCAGCATTTGAGCGAAACCAGTGTTCGCGCCATTGCCCTTTCGAGTACCGAAGGGTTGAAGCGCGGCAGCAAGGTTGAAGCTACCGGTGCGCCAATTAGTGTGCCGGTTGGTGCCGACACCCAGGGCCGTATGTTTAATGTGATTGGTGAGCCGATTGATGGCAAACCGTTAAAAAAAGACGTAAAAGTTGCGCCGATTCACAAAGCGCCACCTGCCCTGATTGACCAATCGAACAAAACTGAAATTCTTGAAACCGGTATTAAAGTTATTGATTTGATTGCGCCGATTGCCCGTGGTGGTAAGGTTGGTTTATTTGGCGGTGCTGGTGTTGGTAAAACGGTGCTGATTCAAGAGCTTATTAACAATATTGCCAAGTTCCACTCGGGTTCTTCGGTGTTTGCTGGTGTTGGCGAGCGAACCCGCGAAGGTAACGACCTTTACTACGAAATGGAAGAAGCCGGCGTGCTTGACAAAACCAGCCTAGTGTTTGGCCAGATGAACGAGCCACCAGGGGCCCGCTTGCGTGTTGCCCTTTCTGGCCTGGCGATGGCTGAAGATTTCCGCGATCAAGGTAAAGACGTGCTGATGTTTATCGACAACATCTTTCGCTTCACCCAGGCAGGGAGTGAGGTGTCTGCCTTGCTTGGCCGCTTGCCGTCTGCCGTTGGGTACCAGCCGAATTTACAGCAAGAAATGGGTGCCCTGCAAGAACGTATTACCTCAACCAAAGTGGGTTCGATCACCTCGATTCAAGCCGTGTATGTGCCGGCCGACGATTTCACCGACCCTGCCCCCGCCACCACCTTTGCTCACCTTGATTCAACCATTAACCTCGACCGTGCCCTGACTGAAATCGGTATTTACCCGGCCGTCAGCCCGCTTGATTCAAATTCGACTATTCTCGACCCCGAAATTGTTGGCGAAGAACACTATAAAGTTGCCCGCGAAGTGCAACGCGTGCTACAAGAATACAAGGACTTGCAAGATATCATTGCCATCATGGGTATGGAAGAACTCTCAGAGCAGCAAAAACTAACCGTAGGTCGTGCCCGCCGCATGCAGCGCTTCTTAAGTCAGCCGATGTTTGTTGGCGAAAAGTTTACCGGCATTCCTGGCCAGTATGTCAGTGTTAAAGATACCGTTGGGGGTTTTAAAGAAATTCTTGAAGGCAAGCACGACGATAAGCCAGAAAGCGCCTTCTATATGAAAGGCTCGATCAAAGATGTCAAGTAATGACGCCAAGGATGAGCAATGAAATTACAGCTTATTACGCTAAACGGCAGTAAATTCGATGACGATATTTATGAAATTACGTTGCCGACCACTTCGGGCGTTATTTCGGTGTTCCCTGGCCACCAACCACTCGTGACCCTCTTGAAAACCGGCGTGCTTGCTGTGCGTCGCCGTAAAAATGATGCCGACAATGAGCTCGACTATTTTGCCACCCATGGCGGCGTCGCTGAGATTAACGGCCAGCAAGTGAGAGTATTAGTTGACGAAGCTGACCGCTCAGAGGATATCGCCGAAGCTGAAGCCCAAAAAGCACTTGAGCGGGCCAAAGCTTTGAGAGCCAGCGCGAAAGATCAGCTAGAAATCGACAAAGCCCAAGCAATGATCGACCGTTACGCAACCCGCATTAAAGTTGCTGGCTTGCGCCGTCGCCACCGCGAACGATAAAGCAATTGGGTGTTTTCTTGCAATAAACCAAATCCCAACCACCTCTTCGGACCACTCTTTTTTAGGAAAGCTCCACCGGAGCTTTCCTAAAGCGTTGGGCTGGAATCGGTCTTTGAAACCGATTCCACACGATCCGAAGAGGTGGTTGGGATTTGGTTCCAGGCTTAGTTTTTTTCTCGTTACCTTTTCTATTATAGTCAAGTTTTTCGAAACCATCAGCCTTTCCGGCTGTAACGTAGCGAACATTTTGTGAGCGGAGAGGGGTTGAGGAAAGAAGGCGGCTGTCACTTAACAGGCACTGGGTTCTACGGTATAACAAAACTGATTATGAAGACCAGAGTATTAAAAAATCCCGCGGAGCTAAGCTCTTTGGTGCGGGAGCGAGCAATGATGCTCAAACTCGAACCGCACGACGCGGGATGTTGCTAGGGTGGAGATTATAACCGGACCAGGGGAGCCTTTCTTGGGCGCCCCCCTGGCTTCTCCGCTGCCACTCACTACCTAGTAGGTGGTCGTTTTGACCATCTACCCTCAAAGCGGTCTTGCCACCGCTCCGAGCTATCGGTAGTTTTAGGACTGGGGAGGCTCGACATGGCCAGATGTACCTCCCCAGCCTTTTCCGTGAACACGCAACCGAGAGGACTCTTCTTTTGGACTGGAGCATCCCTCGGTTTGTACCACTAGCCCATAAAAGGGCCAACCACCGGCACAAGGCCGACCTCCCCGAAAGTGCTAAGAGTGCACCTTCGAGCTTTTACACCGGCGTTGCCGCCGGTTGCGGGGCCATCGAGTTATACGAGCTGGGGGCGCTTTACGAGCCACCCCCAGCTCTCTCCCCGGTCCCCACCGGACTCGTGGGCTGGCGTCGGTGACAGTCTGAAGTCGAACTTCTCAGCATGCAATCCGACGCCTGCATTGACACTATAAGCCTGTTATAAAACCAAGGGCGTTTGCTCTCGGCCCTTCATCTTCGGAGGCTCTTGGCCTTTGCCTCAGAGTTTGGCTGTAGCTTTGAACCCTTGCCGGTGGTGAGGGCCGGAGGTTTTGCCCCCAGCCCCTTTTGTGGCGCATCACCGGCATGGGGATCCATGCTAGATAAAATTCTAAATAGTTTGGCTCGGCTTGTCAACCTTGTTGTCATTTTGGCAGTAAAAATACCCGCGGAGTCGTCGAGAGGCTCTTTGAGTGTAAATGAGATAATGGTTAAATACGGTTAAAAATGAAAAACACCCTATGTCAATCGGATAATTATCAGGATGCTTGAGGCATCCGAGCTCTGGCAAAGCCTAAGCTCACGTTTTCATAGGGTGTAAAGCTTGTATTGATAGCTTAGGGGTGCCGCAGAGCCGCGTGGTACGAATGGGGGTCTTCGTGCCAACGGCGGCTCTGCGGCGTAAAGAAGGAGGGCGCGGTCTCCTTCTTTACGCACCGCCTCTATCTCGGGGCAAGAGAGACGGTGGGCTTTGGGCCCGGCAGCGAATCAGCAAGAGCTCGGGGGGCCTGACTCTCTACGTCATCACTACCGGGGCTCTTTCCTCGTACGCACCTTTGGTAGATCACGAGGAAGTTTGTAGCCGGCGGCACCCACCTCTTACCGTACCGCCGGCTTTTACCACGAGTTGGCGCTCGCCATTCCGGCCAACCCCGCCGGATTCTTGCGGTTACCCGCTTCGACCACTACGCTATCTACAGTACAGCAGATCATGCATGTGTTCATTCATGCACGGTAATGTAAGGTCGCCTTCGTGGCTGTTGCCGGCTTTCGCCGACATCTTTCGTAGGCTGTATAGGCCTACAGGCTTAGTGGGCTGGTGAAGCCTGGGGGAAACTCCACCAGCCCGGTCGCAATTTGCTCCATAGAAGCACCCGGCATCTACGGTGCGGTCTGCGACCCTCTCTTCCATTGGACCCCACGTCCCCGGAAGGAGTCTAGTATCCCTTGGGAAGCGGCCTACCGCCTCCTTTGCGAACCGCTGCTTCATACACTGAGTATGCTGCATCGGCGTCTGCTTTGAGTTGCGCTAGGGTATCGTCGGCAACGCCCGCTCTCCTCGCCTTTCGGTAAGCATTACGCTTGGGTTTGAAGTTGTCAAATTGGTTACTCAACTCTTCACCGCCTCTGGCTATACGGAGGTTCTTCTAAGAATCGTGCAGCGGCAGCCATAAAACTTGTGAAATTTTATGATTCTCGTTGCACGATTCTAAAAAACTATCAATACAATGTCAATGTGCGTAGGTTTTCACCTACTGCGTCTTATATTTTTAGCGTAAATTATTAGTATTGTCAACATTTTTTCGGAAGTCATAAAAAATGCACACCGAATTCAAAAAATGAGTGGCTTTTCAATGAGTGTACGCCGGCAGCTTGGGTCTGCCCAGGCTGCCGGCGTACGGGTGTAGCTACTCACCTTCGAGCGTAGAGCACCTTGCCGTGGCGGGTTTTGTACAGCGTGTCAGTGTCAAACTTGAACCTGCCGGGGCAGGTTCCGTTGTACTGATCGAGTGACGGGCTGATCTGGCCGTACCAGCCGAATGGGTCGGTGTTGCGTTGGTGTGCCCCACCCTCGGCCCGGCCGCCATAATAGGCGATGTGGGCCTGGGCGTAGCCCTCTTCCCAGTTGGGAAATGCCTGACGGTCGCGCGGCAGCACGACTCCCCGGCCGTCAATGACCTGGAAGTTGTCGTAATAGCCGTAGGTGATGCCGGTGTCACCCATCAGGCCGAGCAATTCGCCGGCCTTCATGCGAACGCCGAGTGTCTTCAGAACGGTGCTCGATTTGGTAACGGCGCCAGCCGGGAACCAGCCGTGCGGGCCATCTGGCTCGGCGGCCAAGTAAGGGATCTTCGGGTTCACCTGGTCTAGATGGGCGATTTGAACGACCCAGCCGCTGTCGGTGATCATCTCGGCGAACAGCCCGGCACTACAACCGACCCTTTTGTCGTTGTGCAAGTTGTCGCAGACGAAGGCCTGGAAGCTGTAGTAGATGCAGGCGTCGTTTGGCACGAGCACCCGCACGCCGAAGCCTTTGTCTGCCCGGTTGTGGAACTCGTAGTCGATTGCCCGGTGTTCACCGGGGCCGTCGACGAATTGTTCCTCATCGGGCGAAACGATCCACCCTTGGGTCGCCACGAGCGAGCCCAGCGCGTCACGCTCCCTGAACGGTTGCGTGGTGAAGGGGGTGACACCGGCGGCCGGCGGCGCATATGGCACCGACTTGCAGATGTCATTGCCCTGCGCTTGTTGTTCGGCCGCCGCTATGGCTGGCGCTGTCAGGCCAAGTAGTGTTGCCAGCGCTGCAAAGAGCGCGAGCAGCTTGTGCTTATTCAACACGTTTCACTTCCTTGATGGTAGGTGCATAGCTACATAATTATCATATGCACCAGAAGCAGTAAAAGTTACATAAAAATGAAATATTGTTAAGAAATATCGGGGGTTGAGCCGATAATTGCCCGCACTTCGTCGGTGCATTTAGCGTGCATGAGTTTGTCGCGTAGTTCGCTGGCACCGGCAAAATCGCGAATATAGATTTTAAAGAAGCGTTTTAAGGGTTGAAATGCTCGCTCTGCCTGCACTGCTTGCTGATTGTCGGGGCCGATCTTGCCTAACTGGAGGCGAGCAGTGGCGTCAAAAAGATCAAGGTGAAACTCAAGCAGTTCAAGCAGTTCTTTGCGGCTATGTTCGCGCGGGTGTTTTTCAAAACAAAATGGGTTGGTAAAAACGCCGCGGCCAATCATGACACCGTCAATATGATATTGCTTAATAAGTGCTTCGCCATGCTGGCGATTTTTAATATCGCCGTTGCCAATAATGAGTGTTTGTGGTGCAAATTGGTTGCGTAGGGCTGCGGTAATCGCGAACTCCTCCCAATGGGCCGGCACTTTGCTCATTTCTTTTTGGGTGCGGGCGTGAACGGTCAGGGCGGAAATGTCTTGCTGCAAGAGGTGCCCCAGCCATTCTTCAGTTTTGCGGGTTTTGAGGCCAATGCGTGTTTTGACACTCACCGGCAAGCCGCCTTCTTTCGCGGCGGCAATGAGCTCTGCCGCGAGGCTGGGGTTTTCTATCAGTGCCGAGCAGGCACCGATTTTTATAACATCGCGCGCTGGGCAGCCCATGTTAATATCAATGCCGGCATAGCCCAGTTTTTTGAGAGCTTTTGCCATTTCGGCAAAGTTTTCGGGGTTGGTGCCCCAAATTTGAGCCACCATTGGCTGTTCGTCGGACGTAAAGGCGAGGCGTGAATAGGTTGAATGCTTGCCCTCGGGGCTGCAAAAACTGGCGGCGTTTACAAACTCAGTAAAAAAGACGTCAGGCCGGGCGGCACGGACAACCACATGACGAAACACGACATCGGTCACTGCCTCCATTGGCGCCAGAATAAAACATGGTCGCGGTAAGTCTAGCCAAAAGTTTTGCATTCGTCATTGATTTTATCACTAATATGAGAAAACCCGCAGAGCGGAAATGCGTAATAAACGCAACATCGCTTGCGGGCTAATATCCGACCACCAGAGGGAGCCTAAGGCTTGAGCCAAAAGACTCCCTCTGGCAGAGGTCGGGGAACCTCAGCAAAGAGCCTTATCAAGTGACTCTTTGCTGCCGCGGTCTGGCGGCTAATGCTAGGCGGCTTTGTCGCCGTCGGGGATGCGGAGCTTCCTGAGCATGTCACCTCCTTGCACTTTAGGCACACCTTGCTTTAATTGAAGACGATACTAGTCGTCGCCTTCGCTGCCGCCGAACTGGGACATGCTTCTCTCTTTTGTGTAACGAGGACGCCCAAAAAGTTAAAATCTAACCGTTAGGACGCCTACTTCTCAACTTCCTCCGGCGCCCCATTCGTCGCCACCACCGAAGAAGTAGCTGTGCATCACGCACATAGTAGTTCACCTCCCTTAGAGGTCGTACGAGCAACTAACTAGGCCCCGTATTCGAGCCTAGTTCTGTGCGAGAAACACAGCATTTTTAGTATATCTATTGGTTATATAGAGTCAATGCCTAAATTCTTTAGTAAGTCAGACTCAAACTGCTTAATGCCAGTGAGCGTGGGTGGATATGAAGATGTATCGGGGAATTCTAGTTGTTGTACTATCTTCCACACTGCCTGCAAAAGCATTTTTGTGTGTTCTAGCTCGGCGGCGGTAAAGGTGAGCTCGAGTGTATTAATAGCGCCAGTATGATCGGGCTCAATAAACTCTAAGATACCCTTTTCAACGCTATAGCCACGAAAGCTTCGTGAATTCTCTATAATAATTTTATAGCAATAAAGTTGCTGGCGATATTTATGAAGCCGCACATTGCTTTCCCATCGGTTGTGGCTCGCACCGGTTTTATAGTCGGTAACCGTAATGGTTTTACGAGCCTTATCAATGTGAAGTTTGTCAATTTTGCCGCCAAGGTGGGCGGCGCCAAGAAACACGGCCTCGCCCGCGAAATTTTTCTCGGCTTGATCGCCTGGTAAAAAATGTTGGCTTCGGTGGGCGAAGTAACTTTCTAAAGCGTGCTTACCGCGTTCAAGCTCGTTTGCCCGGCTATCGGCCGAGAGCGGTTTTTGGTTAAGGCAAGCTTCAAAATGGGCCGTTATAGCGGCTATAACTGGCACATTACCCCGGGCGTTCAGCTGGTGCTGTACCCATTCGAGCGTTTCGTGTATGGCATTGCCAAAGAGTGCGCTGGTGGTTTCAGCCTTCGGAAAGCGCAAAATATTGTATAAAAAGAAATCTTCTGGCCCGCCATGCTCGAGATCAATAAAATTGTTTACATGAGTTGGGCTGAGCCGATAATTTTGTAGATATTCATTTTGAATAAGTGCTCGCTGCGCTGTGTGGTCAAGGCTCGCGAGGTGCGGTGTCTGCCAGCTTAGCTCGAGTGTTTTTTGGGGGGGTGCTTCATGGGCTGAGTGGGTGACTGTCTGGGCACCTGCCGGCAGAGTAGCTGCCTTAAATGAACCGTCTTCAGCCTCTTGTTCGTCTAAATATTTTAGCCGTTTGGTGTGTTTGCCGCTAAAGGTTTGCAGATAACTAGTAAGATACAGGCCTCGTTTGGCACGGGTAATGGCAACAAAGAAGAGCCGCAGCCGTTCATCGGGCGCAGCGCCGGCATGACGAATGGGCATAAGGTTGGGCGGCAGCGTTAGCTTGTTCATTTGCCCGCGCGAGCTTTCGCCCCATACGTCGTCGTGGCAGCTTGGCAAAAAGACATGCTCAAACTCAAGCCCCTTGGCTTTATAAACGGTCATCAGCTCAACGGCATCGGCCGCCTGGGCGTAGGGGCTAGTGTTAATGAGCTGCTGCCCGGCGGCATTGTAGGTGTGGATAAACTGCAATAGATCTATCAGCGTTAAAGTGTGATCGCTGGCGGTTTGATACTCACGCAGCTTAGCGCGCAGCACGCTCAGGTGCGACAGTGTGTGATAAAACGTGTCGCTTTCTTCAGCTGTTGTCTTTTTGGTATAAAACGACTTGAACGGCGAGCGAACAGCTGGTACATCGGGTTCGTTGGTAGTGACCTCGGTGGTGCCGGTGAGGTGATCGAGCATTACTTCAAGCGACTCAGTGCTAGCCTTGTTGGCAAGCGTTAAGAAAAGCAAGGCTGGTTGTTTTAAGTTTTCAGCTTCAAGCAGCGCCTGGCTCCAGCTAAGTTCACCCCTGCGCTTATTAATTGCCCAACTGAGCTTCCAAATAGTGCTTGTTGGTATATGCCAAAACCCAAAGCTGAGCACCTGTGGCCAGAGTGCATTGGCCTGGGTTTCGTCGTTTTCGGCGAGGCTAAGCACCAGCTTACTCATGGCGGTGAGCTCAGCAATGGCCGGGGCTTCTAAGATATTTTCACGTTTTTCATAGCGCACTGGAATGTTCAGCGCGTTAAGATACGGTACTAGCGGCTCAAGATATTTATGTTTGGGTGCGAGCACGGCAATCTCACTCGGGCTGGTGCCGGCGTCGATCATTTTTTTTATTTCATGGGCGATCCAATCAGCTTCGGCGATTTCACTTAAAAACTCATGCCGGGCAACATGGGCTTTGAGGCTGGCATTGGCTGCATGCAGCAGTTTGTTCATACCGCTAAAGTGGTGATGCAAACGAGCCTCGATTTGTTCGACGACATTGTGGGCAACATGTAAGATGTCGGTGGCAGAACGATAGTTCCTAGTTAAGTGAATAGCTTTTACATCACGATACATCTGGTAAAAGTCGAGCATATTTGAATACTGCGCACCCTGAAAAGCATAAATAGCTTGGTCGTCGTCGCCAACCGCCAGCACATTGGGCCGGCCTTCATTAACAGGGTTATCGGTGAGTAATTGCACTAATTTGAGCTGAGCGGCATTGGTGTCTTGAAACTCGTCGAGCAACAGATATAAATAGCGTTCTTGCAGGCTGAATTTGAGCTCGGCATTTTCTTCAAGGGCGTGAATTGAGCGCAGAATCATGTCGTCGAAGTCGTAAAACCCGCCCTGCTCAAGTGCTGATTGATAAGCTTCGAGCGCATCAGCAAGTGCCGTAATGCGCCGGTTCTCAAGCTCACCTTTGATGATGAACTGATTCTCGCTATTCTTGGCGAGCCATTTGTTCTTCCACTCAGTTAATGGCTTGGTGCTGTTGCTACTTTCGGCGGCATGTATAGCTTTGGTGAGTGAATCGAGCGCTAAGCTTGCAAGCGGCGCAAACTGTATGCTCACTGGCTTCTGTGGCAAGAGAGTTTTAAAAATGGCTAGCAGCGGCGTAAAAAATGCCATGGCAGCCGGCAGCTTGCTGGGCATGCGCCCGAAGTTTGCGAACACTTCGGCAATGAATGGCTGTGCGGCTTTTATAAAAGCTTGGTTCTCAGCGATGATGCCGCGAAGATCAGCTGGCGTTAGCAGTGCACGTTTTATTTCGCTGATTGTGCTCATAACATCGCCAAGGTGATGGCGGGTTTGTTTCAGGGGGTTTAAGTAGCTCATATTGTCAACGATCGCCTCGATAATTTGATACTTTCCTAGCTCATCGATCGGCCGCTCTAAGTTTGTTTCGGTAAAATATTCAGGGAACTGGCGAATTAAGTCGCTACCGAAGGTGTGATAGGTGGCAATTTGCACATCGTAGGCTGCCTTACCGATAAAACGTGTCAGGCGTTCGCGCATGTTGGCGGCGCCTGACTCAGTAAAGGTAAGACACAAAATATTCTGCGGCAAGGTGTCGGTTCTATCGAGAATATTGGCAACACGAAGGCTCAAGAGTTGAGTTTTGCCCGTGCCCGGCCCGGCAATGACCAGCACTGGCCCCTCGATGGTATCAACCGCTTGTTTTTGGGCGGCGTTTAAGGTAGCACGGTTCACGGCGAATGCTTCAGATTGCATGTATTTAATAATACCAGTGAAAACGCTAATTGTAAGGTAGAGAAGATCGTTTTATTGAAGCGTAGGCGCATTCTAGTTTTCGTGTTGATGGACGGTAGGCAATGAGTTATAGTAGTGCTCGTCCGCTTTTTCGAGGAAGGAGCGCAAGCGCAATGCGTAGGTTTTTGGCTGTGGTATTCGTTATAGTGATTATAGCTCTTGCTGGCTGCGGTGCTGGAGACTCAGCTCCCCCGCCCACCACGCCGATAGAGGCTACCGCCCCAACACTCCATTCAGCAACAGCAACTATTAACACGGTTGGCAACCCAGAGGCCGGCTGTAACGACGATGAGGCTGCTGGCGGTGAAAAGGGAGACTGCTATCTCCCGCTCTTCCGTGTTTTGTCGCAGGGCAACACGGCACGACTAGTGCTTACCAAAGAGCCGGGAGCTGGCTGCCCTATCGACAGGGAGGGCGTCTCAGACGACCAGAGTAACTGTTGGCCCCAGCCGGTTGTTGATGGCCAGTCCACCAAGCTGACGGTTGTTTGTCAGACCGAGAGGGATGGCCGGGGGTGGTACGGTGTTGCCGTGGCACGCAAGCAGTTCAGTAACCCCAATGAGAGTGCACTGGCGGTGCCAGTGCCAGGTGACAATAATCTGGTGATCGGCTTCAACTGGGAAAATTTCTTTGTGCTTGACGACCCGACGGTCAAACTCGCACCCTGCCCCATTTAGCGACGAACTGGCGGTGGATCAAGATACACAGTACCTTGATCCACCGCTGCGACACTTTCGTGAACACTTAAAGTAAGCTATAATTACTGCAAACAGGAATTTTTTTACATGTCACAACAAACCTCGGCCGTTTCTATTAAAGGCCTTAAGAAATCATTTAAAGATCTCAAGGTGCTCAAGGGTATTAACCTTGAGGTGCCGCGTGGTTCAATGCTAGCTTTGCTGGGGCCGAATGGTGCGGGCAAAACAACAATTGTGCGAATTTTAAGCACGCTTTTAAAGGCTGATGAGGGTGAGCTGTTTATTGAAGGCATTAATGTGCGTGAAGATCCTGAAAAAGTTCGCCATGTGATTGGTTTAACTGGCCAATATGCCGCTGTTGACGAATATTTAAACGGCCGCGAAAACCTTGAGATGATGGGCCGGCTGTATCATCTTTCAAAAGCCGATGCCAAGCGCCGCGCCCAGGAGCTGCTAGAGCAGTTTGACCTTGTGAAGGCGGCTGAGCGCTCTTCAAAAACCTATTCTGGCGGTATGCGCCGCCGGCTCGACCTTGCGGCTAGCTTGATAGCAACACCGCCGATTATCTTCTTAGACGAACCAACTACCGGCCTTGATCCGCGTAGCCGTATTGCCATGTGGGATGTGATTCGCAAGCTTATGAATGAAGGAACGACAATTCTTCTGACGACGCAATATCTTGAAGAGGCCGACCAGCTAGCCGATAAAATCGCTGTTATTAACGACGGCAAGATCGTCGCCAACGGCACGGCTAACGAGCTGAAAAAGACGGTCGGCAACGATCGCATTGAATTCACCATGGCGAGCAGCGCCGACTTCAAAAAGGCTCAGCAAGCGCTAAAGGGCGAAGACATGCATGTTACAGCTGAAAGCAACACTGTTGCCGTTGGCTCAAGTGACGGCACAAAACAGCTCTATAACTTGCTTGGCCGCTTGAATGACGCCAAGATCAACATCGACAACATGTCAATTCACAAACCAACACTTGACGATGTTTTCTTGAAACTTACCGGCAAGCCAACCGATGCATCAAAGGCTGACGAAAAGGAGACAAAATAATGGCCCAAGCAACTGCTACCACAGTGGTACGATCTCGCTCACGAGTAATGAATGTATTGAGTGACTACGGCGTTTTAATTAAGCGCAGCTTGCTGCACATTATTAAAAGCCCTGACCAACTGCTTGGCACGCTATTTCAGCCAATTATGTTCACGCTTTTGTTCGTGTTTGTGTTTGGAGGGGCTATTAACACTGGCGGTGTAAGCTATGTCAACTATTTAATTGCTGGTATTTTAGTGCAAACCGTTGCTTTTGGCGCCACCATGACAGCCTTTGAAGTGGCAAACGATATGCAGCGCGGCATTATTGAACGATTTAAGTCATTACCAATGGCGGCTTCAGGTGTATTAGTTGGGCATATTACCGCTGATATTGTACGCAACTTTGCCTCGGCTATCGTCATGATTATTGTGGCGCTAATTGTTGGCTTTCGGCCAGAAGCCAGTTTTGTAGACTGGCTGCTCGTTTTTGGTATTCTTGCCCTGTTTACCTTTGCGGTTTCGTGGCTTTCAGCTATTTTGGGACTGCTTGCCAAAAGCGTTGAAGCCGTGCAGTGGTTAACGTTTATCATCATCTTTCCGATGACATTTGCCAGTAGCGCCTTTGTGCCGCTCGCTACCATGTCGCCTGGCATTCGTGCTTTTGCCGAAAACCAGCCGATGACACACGTGATTGAAGCGGTGCGAGGCCTGCTTATTGGCACACCAATTGGCAATCACGGCTGGTGGGCGGTTGTCTGGTGCCTTGGTATTTTGATAGTTGCCTTCCCTATTGCGGTTCGGTTATTTGCCAACAAAACGACAAAGTAAGTTGTCACCGCGATGGGAGGCGCATGAGTAAGCCCACTGTCGTACTGCAACGACAGTGGGCTTCTCCGTGCTATGGCCAAAGGGTTTTTAGGTGGGTTCCGGTAGCAGCATCGAAAAGCAGGGTGGCGATAGATGTGCTCTCTCCTTCCAGCATGACATTGACGCTGATGCAGTGGTGATAGCCCGGCAGCATGCAGTAGTGAGTAAAAAGGCGGTATCTTATCTCTGAAAAGCTGCCGTCTGAACCGTGTGAGTGCTCGATTTTGCCGCTTAAGCTCTGGCCTGCTCGCAGCGGCCTGCGCGGTGCATCGTATCGGCTGATAACATCCTCAACTATGCTTCTACTACACCTCCCCTCTTGTGTGAAATAGCGTGCGTACAGTCGTTTCACGGCATCCACAGTGACCTCCGGCTTCGTATAGTATGGAGTTAGCTCACTATATAACGATAAGTACAGTAATGCAAGTTGCTATTTTTGGTTTGCGTGAAGAAAAAACTTGTTCAGTAGAGCTAATCTGTTATCTAAACAATATCTGCGCTACAATAGCCGTAGTATGAACTCTGATTTTTTTACCGATCTAGCCGTTGAGGCCTCGGTGCGTGAAAACTTTAATAGACGTATTGATATTACAAAAATGATCGTGCGTGACATTCAGGTCGGGCCCGCCTCGCATGCCAGCATTTTTAAAATTAAAGGTGGTGGTGTGTATGCTTTGATTCGCTCGGCCAGTGAAATGACGCTTGGCGATGTGATGAAAATGGCCCGCAAGATGGGTATTGAAGCTGAAGAATGTATCCCACCGGCTGGTGTAGCATCATATTTTGACGATAAAGCGATTGAAAAGTTCAAGCAGGTGTTCCCGGGCAAGCACATTACCAATAACAGCGAAGATTTACGCTATTATCGTACTCTGGTGCCGTATACGCCGGCTCTGCTGAGCGTTGCCCGTATTGGCGGCGAACTTTTAGAATTTAAGCCTCAAACCCGCGAGTGGCAGGTCATAAAACGCCTCAGTTACGCTAAAATTGATACAAAATAAAATAGAAGCTAAAGATATGACAAAGGTGGCCGGGGATCTCCTCCGGCCACCTTTGCACTACCAACCTATCCTGCCCTGCGCTGCTGTCGCTCGAGCCAGTCGCCATAGCGACGGGCAGCGGCTTCAATGTTGTGTTGCCACACAGGCTTGTTGAAGGGAATGCTGTACTCCCCGTCGACGCCGAGCTCACCGAGCATTGGGTAGAAGCCGGTAAGCCTTTCCAAGACTCCTGCTTGCAGTGCTTTGCAGTAGTGTGCTGTCGCTGGCTGCGAGTACTGGCCTGAGAGCGTACCGAACCAGTGCTCCAACATGACGCTCTGCACGAACAGCATCCACTGAGGTGCATCTATTCGCAAAGGGTGGTAGGTTTCGTTGGCGTGGCTGACTGGTGCGAACTGAAGCCAGAATACAGAGTGAGGCTGGTGCCACCCCTGTATGTAATTCTTTCTGACGAGCTGATCTGCCAACTGGTTGATGTTTGCTAGCCAGCCCCTCAGCTGTAGGCGGTGCTTGACATGCCGTAGCCATTCCGGAAAGACACTGCCGTCGATAGGTGCATGAGTCATCAGCCACGATAGCTCTTGCTGGTATCGCTCGTCACTGGCGAGCCTCTCACTTTCTTCCAGGATCGGCGCCAGCGGATCACACAGGTCAGCCTTTGCTTTGACCGCATTCACGAGATGGGTAAACATTCCTGAAGGGGTGTTGTCGGTTCGGAAGACCAGGTTGGTTGCGGCGTCGTCTGCACTCAACAAGATTGGCATGGCGGGGCTCCAGGAGGCTAGGTGTAGGTTGTGGTGGTGCGATCCCTGACCTTGGTCAGAAACTCGAGGTATTATATAAATGCAACCAGCGTATGTCAACAAGTAAACCCCGCCGACTGGCTGCCGGCGGGGGTGTTATTCACTTCTTGCCGAGTCTTGCAAGCCGAAAGGTGATAACGGCAATGAGCGGCGCAAACAATAGTGCATTTGCCGCCATTGTCAACTGCGCGCCAAAGTTACCAGCATAATTAATGGCTACCACCGCCACAATATACAGCAACTGGCTCAAACTGCTGCTTACCGAGAACACAGTCGATTGAACATCTTCAGGCGTGTGGTGCTGTACAATCGGCGCGATCACGGCTTCATACCATCCCCTGATAAGCCCGAAGATAGCGTACAGCCCAATGGTCCATAGGCTGACATGAAGGCTGAGAATAGCCATGGCTAGCAGCCCGGCAATGGCTGGCACGGCAAACAGTTTTACCTCACTCCAGCGCGAGGCAAACGGTCGACTAAGCAGCGCACCCATGCTCACGGCGAGTGAATTCAGCGCCCAAGCGAACCCGACAATCACCACCGGAACCCCTGCTAGAAGCAACAGCGGCGTCAGCACCCAGATGATGGCATGTGTGAATTCTCGGGCCGTCGCGGCGGCCAGAACAGCCCAGGCAAGATCTTTATGGCCATGCAAAGCGAATGTGGTAATGCGCCACATATCTTTTATTGGGTGTACATTGCTCGGTTGGCGTCGTTCGCCCACCTCAGTGACGCAGAGCGACAAAATGCCGCCGATGAGGTACGGAACAGCGCTGAGGCCAATCGCGAGGCGGTAATCGTAAGCACCAATAAACCCGCCCGCAATCATTGCTACTACCTGTATAAAGGGTTTAAGAAAAGCAATCAGTGACGATTCTTTCCGATAATCACGCCCTAGCTTTTTACAGTAAGCTCGTAGCAATCCAACATCGGCTCCCTGCGTAAAAGCAAGCCCAATACCTAGCAGTATCTCGGCACTCACCACCTGCACAAAGTTAGCTGCAAATGCATAGAGCAACAGGCCGATGACGGCAATGAAATCGCCAATCGCGTTGCTAAGCTTGCGGCTAAAACGATCTGCCAGCCAGCCGGTCGGCACATTAAGCATAAAGAGCGCTAGTGTAAACAACGCCTGGCTGAGCCCAATCTGCCCTTGGTTCATGCCGATACTTTGAAAGAACGGGTTCATGATAGGCATGGCTATTAAAGCCGAGGTGATAACCGCCTCGGTTCTCAGCAGCCGCAGGTTGTGTTCGAGCTTCATGACTTCCTTTCTTGTTGAAATGAATGTTCGTGGCCTTTTAAGGCCAGATAGGCCCCCCGGAGGTAAAGAAAAACCTCCACGTGGGAGGCTTATCTCGTCTTAAAAAATGTATTTTTATGTTGCAAGATAAGCCATAGCAGTTGTTGCCTGTACTGAGGCATGCTGAGTAAGATCAACGGGCGTGATCATGCAGGTGAACTGATATGGCTTATGATTTTTATTCATAACTTTATAACTATAGCACATAGTGCTTTTAGTGCAAGTGTGCTGCAATTGGCTGGTTAATTAATGGCTATGCTATTTACGATAGTAAGACAGACTAGGGGTGAATGCGGAGACGGCCACCCCTAGTCTGCGTGGAACCCACGGGGGCCATAGCTTAACAGGTTGTCAGTGACGTAACTTTGACCCCCGGTAGCTTACATAGACCACCCTCCTTCGTCAAAGACGATGCCGCGACGAATGCCGCAGCTATGTTAATCGTAGGAAACTATAAGCTTTTTAGCAATAACGGCAGACTTTTAGCGGTGATAGCACCGGCGTCTTTTAGCGACTTGGTTTTGGCAGCAGCAGATTCGTCGGCACTGCCCAAAATTGCACCGGCATGGCCAAGCTGCGTTTCGGCCGGGGCACTCTGGCCAACTACGTAGGCGTATACAGGCTTGCTGATATGATTCTTAATATATGCAGCAGCCTGTTGTTCGTCATTGCCGCCAATTTCGCCAATTAAGATAATGCGCGAGACACTGTCATCGGCTTCAAATTGCCCAAGACAGTCGGTAAAACTAAGCCCATGTATACGGTCACCGCCAATACCAATAATATAGCGTTGGCCGACACCTTGGGTGGTGAGGCTGGCAGCGGCTTCATAAGTGAGTGTGCCTGACCGGCTGACGATGGCAGCATTCCCTGGCGAGCCAACAGCCGCCGGGATAATACCGAGTTTAATAACCCCGGGTATCAGTAGGCCTGGGCAATTTGGCCCCAGAACGGTCACTTTATTAACCCTGGCTTTTTGCAATACAGCGAGCATGTCATGCACCGGGATGCCCTCGGTGATGCACACAATGAATTTTACGCCAGCATCAATCGCCTCAAATAACGCATCTTTGGCAAAGCGCGCGGGCACAAACACAACACTAATAGTGGCGTTGTGTCGTGCGCGGGCTTCGCTCACGGTGTTATAAACCGGTACACCATGCACCATCTCGCCTGCCTTGCCCGGCGTCACACCGCAAACAATGCGGCTGCCGGCCTCAAGCATTGCCCGGGTATGGAATGAGCCGTGCGTACCGGTAATACCTTGCACCATGATGGCTGGGTTATTACATAACTCTTTAAACACTGTGCACCTCTTTGGCTGCCTCGGCTACGCAGTCAGCGAGCGTTGGTAGCGTGCGAATGCCTGCCCGCTCAAGTAGTGCCCGGCCTTCTGTCTCGTTCGTGCCGGTGAGGCGAATACATAACTTTGGCAAATAAGCGACCGTTTGGCGAGCGGTAATAATTGCTTCGGCAACTTCGTCGCATCTTGTAATGCCGCCAAAAATGTTAACAACAATTGCCTTCACTTTCTGAAGAGCGGCCATTTTTTTAAAAGCCTCAACCATGCCACCAACATTTGTGCCACCGCCAACATCAAAAAAGTTAGCTGGCTCGGCACCGGCTGCCTTGATCGCATCAATAGTAGCCATGGCCAGGCCGGCGCCATTTGCCATTGAGGCGATAGTACCATGTTCATTTAAAATAACGAACTGGGTCGAAGCTGGCTGAGCCTCAAATTGCCAATTATGCCGAAACGCGGCAGCGTCGTCGAGTTCGATTTTTGCATCAGCGCATATCAACTGGCCCTGCTTCGTAAGAATGAGCGGGTTCACTTCAACCAATAAGGCATCTTCTTGTGTGCAGGCTTGCCAGAGGCCATCGATAACCGTTGCTAGCTGGGGTGTCAGTGCGGCTGGCAGTGCGTAGTAGTGCATTACTTTTTGAATAACTTTTTTATTCGGCCCTGTATCGAGTAGTAGCCGAAGCGGTTTGCTGTGCTTGCTGGCCGCCTCGATATCCATACCACCCTGGGCGTGCGCTAGCAACACGAGTGACTGCTCGTTTCTGTCGAGTAATATCGACAGGTATAGTTCTTGTTGTACGGCCAACGCCTCTTCAATCAGTAGCATGGTAACGGGGCAATCAAGCAGCGGCTGGCTGAAGAGCAGCTGAGTGATTCTTGCATATTCTATATTATTTTGCGCAATTTGAACGCCGCCAGCCTTACCGCGGCCACCTTTTGGAATTTGCACTTTTATAATAACTGGGAAAGAAAGTGCGGTGTCACTGCCCGGCGCTCGAATAATCTCATGTTCTGGAATAGAGAGACCCCATTTTTTAAGCAGTTTTTTTGCCTCGTATTCAAGAAGTCGCATTTATTGCATTATACCTCGACAACAGGCTGATAACTAGGCAAATCAGGAATTAACGCGTGTGGCTCTGCTTACTCTTTACAGTTTATGCGTTAAGGTGGTGAGAAGAAAGACGAAAACAATACAAAACCTTTGCTATTCAAAGAGTAAATGATATAATTTGACTGCCTTATTGGGGCGTAGCCAAGCGGTAAGGCACCGGGTTTTGGTCCCGTGATACGTAGGTTCGATCCCTACCGCCCCAGCCATGATTTGCATCAAAGTCAATAATGTTATTTGATTTAAATCGAGGTTGTGTAATGTTAAACGTACAGGTATTAAATTGGAGCTTCTCGGGAGTTGTCGGGATATCACTCCTATTACTTTTAATGAATATCGTTTGGACAGGTAAAAAAGAGCCTGGTTCGGCTGTAGATAAAATCAGTTTCATACTTCGGACGAAGTACCGGCAACTTATTGCTTTCTTCACTCTATCATTCGCTTTAATGGTACTTTGGTTTGATAATTTTTTTACTCCCATCAATATTGAAGCGAAGGACGAATTGGCTTCGATCCTTCTTGTATTAACGGCCGGCATCGTCTTCTGGAATATGAAAGAGACATATGATCTGAAGACGATTCAACAAAAACAAGAGGCAACGCAACAGAAACAGTTTGATTTTGAAAATCGCCCGTATCTTCGCATTGCTTGGTCCGAACGAGGAGGAATACTTCATATTACAAATCAAGGCAGAGGGCTTGCTCGTGATGTATTTATCGAAGCAGTAAGTTTAGACAGTAGCAATCCAGGGCTTGTATTCAAGCCGCGCGGTCGGTCTATTATCGCACCAGGCGAAGTCGCGGTTGTAACAGATGCCGAAATACAAAGCGAAGCTGGTCTTGCGGAAATTAATACCTATGGAGATTATCTTACTTCACTAAAACAAATAATGGATACACGTTTAAAAGAAGGAGCTATTGAGAAAGTTCAACTTAGCTACATAGACCTTAATGATGAAATATATGAGGCGTTTTTTAAGCCCAGGGAGGACGTTGATGGCAGGTTTATAATTGACTCCAGGAGAAAAAAAGCCCCTAACCTCTAGTAGACTAGCTTTAAAGTTCAACTTAAGACCATGCATCCCAGCGGAAGTATTTGAGGCAAAGTGGTAGTGTTGCGTTTGGGAGTGGAATTTAGGAGGCGTTCATTGACTTTATGCATAAAAGATGTATGATTTCGTAGTGACTAATAGTGCCTTGCTGGCCGCCATAAACCATACTATCAAGACATACAAGAGTGCGCTCGATCATCAAAAGCTGAGCGTCTGCGTGGTCTACAGGCTGGTGGGTGGGGCTGTCGTTACCAACGACTACCACGCCACTCGCACGGGCAGCTACGATGCTGCCAAGAAAGGAGGGGTGGCTCTGGAGCGACGTGCCTGTGCACTGTTGGATGAACATGACGTCACACCTGACTGTCATCTGATTAAAACATACGATGGCACCATCGTCGGGGTTGCAATTGGTGGCCAGGCTGACATCACAATACAGGGAGGGCTCGCGACCACCATTGCTACTGAGATAGTGACTCGTTATCAAGAGTTTTGTCAGTAGTATAGTCCCTGCGCCAGAGCCTGTCTCCGGCTGAGGATAACCCATGACTGTCAAGGGCATAATGTGACAAAAACTCCACCGGCACTCCCCCGCAAGGGATGCTGTGTCGGTGGAGATTACCACCCAAGCGTTCGATAGTGATCGAGCTTTTAGGCGGTAGTTTTTTATTTAGGATTTTTAGGAGTATTTTAGATTGTCCCAAAAACGGTGGGATTTTATAGACTTCACTACAAATCCTCGTCAAGAAGCTGACCTATCAATTGAATGGTATATTGAGTGTTTTTAGCCTTCTCATCTTTATCAAATAGTTGGAATACAGAAGGCACACCTAAAAAATGGTAGTGACACATCCTAATAAAAAGTCAAAAGGCCCCGTTAAGGGGCCATTCAGTACCGGCTCGCTTCCGCGGGCCGTCAGAGGTTTCTGTAAAGAAAATCTCCGGGTTGCCCGGGTAGAGCAGCATCAGGCAATTACGCCTGCCATAGGGTAGAACCATCTGTTGAACACGTAACCATCAGGCTATCACATGAGCGCGGGAGCGCTTTTTACGGTCTAGCTAGACCTTACAATGAATCAATAGTCCCACTCGTCGTATTCGACGGTGTATTGGGCGACGACGTCACCCGGTCCATCCCCTTCTTCCGTGCTCGGCCTAAAGGGCTGCGCCCGAAAGCGGTGCAGCCCTGCCGGGCACCACCGCAGTGGTGGGTTTTGAGAATTAGGCCTCTTCCTCTTGACTAACTATTGTGATATCCACCTTGCGAGGCTTGATCTGTCCGTCACAAATCCCCTAGCGTTAAGCTGTGGTAGATAGAACGAATACTGATACAATAAATGCACATGAGTCAGCAATCACATTCGGCGAGCCAGCCACTGCCTATATGAGGTATTAATTATGATACAGGAACAAATTATACGGCAGGGCTCTTTTCGCGACCGGTGTGGCATGGCCTTTCGGTGCAACGTGACATGAAGGTAATTGCCAAAGAGCTGCATTGTGACGCCGTTACCATCTTTGGTACTGACATTGGCCGTATGGTTGAGGCCGCGCGCTACGCCGCCTCGGAGGGGTTGAGTGTATGGCTGCAACCTCGTCTTGTCGAAGGTACAGAAGATGAAGTACTTAATCATTTAGCCGAAGCGGCGCGTGCTGCCGAGGCCCTTCGTTTAGAGGATATCTCAATCACGCTTAACATTGGCTGCGAGCACACTCTCTTTATGCAAGGAATCTTCCCTGGCAAAACATTTAGGGGGCGTATCCCCTTTATGATACTGGCGCCTCTCATGCCTTGGCTGCAAAAGAAGCTGAACAATCACCTGCGTCGGGCGTGTATGGTGGCACGTGATAATTTTAAGGGGTCAATTACCTATTCGTCTGGTGCCTGGGAGAAGGTTGATTGGACTCTTTTTGACTATGTCGGGGTAGATTATTACCGCGATAAGCGCAACCAAAAAAACTACGTGAGGAATCTACGCAAGTTCCATAGGCATGGCAAACCGGTTGTTATTACTGAATTCGGGTGCTGCGCCTTTAAGGGTGCCGACAAAAGCAGCGGGGCAGGTTTTCTTGCCATAAATTGGAAAGCTATGCCGCCGCGCGTCAAGCCCGGTATCGTTCGAGATGAAGAAACTCAGGCGCTCTATCTAGAAGAACTAATATCTATCTATAAGCAAGAGAACGTTACCGGTGCGTTTGCATTCGCGTTTAGCGAACCGAGTAATCCGCATACCGAACAGATCGAGATTGACTTGGACGTTGCTAGCTTCGGGATCGTGAAGGTCGTGAGCCACCCCGACCCACAAACAAACAAGCTAGAAGGATGGGAGCCAAAGGCCGGGTTCTACATGCTTGCAAAAAGCTACGCAGAGTCGTAGAAGAGCTTAAGCCCTTTCTATATAGCGAAACACTCAGGTTTGTGCTGGGATTAAACGCTCCCAGCGGCGTTTACCGTTCTATACCGGAACGGCTCGGCGAATAGAGCGACGAGAACTAAATGACGGTGCGCTAGCCTACTCGCAGATGTCCAGCTTTTATCCACCTGAAAGTGCGTTCAAACAACAGCTCGCAGCCTTCATCATCTTCGATGAAATGATGCCCACACCTGGGTATTACCTGAGTTTTAACCCATTTCTCGCCGAGATGGGTGCGATACTTCTCGCTGACGCCTCGAAGGGTCTCGTTGTTGCCCGCCTCGATTGCAAGAATGGGGGTGGCCAAACCTCTGGCTATATCCTCGATCCGGAACACTTTGACGGCATCGAGATACTGCTTTGACACAACAAACCCGCTGCCCCGTTCACCTATGTAAAGGTCACGGGCGGGGTCATAGCGCAGTCCCTCGGCTGAGAGTGTGGGTATCGGCTCGCTTCCGTCCCATAGCACGATGCTTTTCGGCAAAAGAGCCTTATCTTGCGCGAGTGCCATCATGAGGGCCGGGTAAGCCGCAAGACTGTGGGCAACTACATGGATATTGCGTGCGCCACTCTTTCGGGCAAGACGTATAGCTGCCCGGGCATCGCTCACATGATCTTCTAGTGTGAGCTTATCGGATAGGTTGCGTGCCCTTTCTAGCCATGAGTCATACAGGTTGAGCGCTAGGAATGTAATTCCCATTGCCTCGAAGTAGAGGCCGGCGCGATCTGGCAAGGCGTCTAGCCTTACATTGCCGCCATAGCATGGCAGGTAAATAATCAGGGTGTCCTGCCAGCCTCCTCGTAAGGTGGCGTAGCCTTTCTTGCCGTCGGCTAGATCTACTACAAGCTCAGTTCGCATAAGAGAAAGATAATACATTCTAGCTCTTTTGTCGAGCTGGCTCGGTCTTCGCCTATGTCAGTGTTTTATATAAAGTGGAGCGCTTTATCGCCTGTAGCTTACCCCTGCTATAAGAAGCCTTCTGCCTTCTTTCCTGCTATGCTAAAAAAGGCAATCATGCAAGATGCGGCATGTAATAGAAAGGCAGTAAGGTAGTGATGAGCCAGCCAGCTGGGCATATAAGCGATCAGCTAAACGATGCAATTAGGCATTTCGCCGAGGTCTTAGTGAAGGGCTGGGCGGCTCGGCAGTGGTCTATTGAGGAGCTATCCCGAGACCTAAGCAGTGAGCGGCAGGCAATAAGGCAAGGCAGTGAACAAATAGCAACGACCCTTCGTCAAGAAGTTGAGAGGTCGAGCAGCGGTTGGCTCACAACGACGCCGGTATTTAAGCTGCTCATTGCCATTCCTGCGGATCCTTTCGGTATTTACTTTGCTCTACAGTGGAATCGTTCATTACTAAAGAATGCTAAAACGGTTCCTTTTTTGCTGTGCCATTGGGGTATCATCAGGCTGAGCCCTGTCTTTCTCGATTCTCGCATGTACTAATTGCCGCGAGGCGACCGCTCTCTGGCTTCTATAGCATAGAGCGGTTGCCTACTGCACTTTGAAGAGCCCCGAGGGCCTGCCGAGATCGCTCTCGAGGCTCCTCAGGGCGTCGCCCTTTGCCTTGCATCCAGGCTATTATGACCGTTGTTGCCTCTTGAATGCCTGGCTTGAGGTTGGTTCGGAGGTTTTTAGTGTGGTAACTGTAGAGCAATCTTGGCTACACCTTCGTGGCTGCTCAGTACCCTTATGAGTGGGCCGTTGGCTATATCGAGCTGCTCGCCGGTACTGAGTCGTTTTATCAAGAAAATGGTCGTATTCTCGTCACTTTTGCGCAGTTGTTCCGGTGTTGGGGTGGCATAGACAGCCACCTCGGCGCCGACTGTGCCAACAAACAGCACATAATCATCAACCGATAGTTTCGTCTTTGCAACCTCCGAAGTAATCGCTTTTTTGATCGCCGAATTGGCCAGCTCAAACTGTAGCGCTGCTACGGTCGGCTGCTCACCGGGAGCGACTGGCCCTGTTTGCGGTATATCGCCGAGAATGACTATACCCGACTCTTTCGGAGTCAGTATACGATCTTTCTCAATTAGGCCGAACTGGGCCAAATGAGGCGGTGCTACGAACTTAATTCGAGGCAGGTGCGAATAGCCCATTATTGACGCTTCGCGGGAGCGAATGTTCGTACCAAAATCGGTAGAATCATCTATTCGGGCAGGCAGTTTGTCGCCGTTACGATTACACAAAGCAATGTCATGGCCCAGTTGCTCCGTTGCTATACCCAGATGTCCCCATTCGTGTCTTGCCAAAGAGCGATCACGTGTGGGTTCATCTGGCGATGCAAAGATGAAGATCACCGGCTTGCCCGTTACATCATGAAGGGCTTGCCCGCCCAGCACTGCTCTTCTGCCTTCGACATCAGGGCAGCGCTCGGTAAAGTCCGGTGGCCGCTCTTTTCGGCATAAACTGGCTGAAGCATTGACGGCCACGACCAACGCTGTGTGGCGAGGGTCTATGTTGACCTGCTCTATGGCTGTGTCGGTAACGACACTCACCATGCTTTTAAGCCGGTCTTTTTCCCTTCGCTTTGCACCAGTGTAATTGATGCATCGTATTTCGCGGGCATCGTCGATCTCTACGGTGTTGGCAAGTAGCCGGTGTCGCACCTGGCGCGGTGGCTTCACCACTCCGCCGGTCAGGTTGTGAAACTCGTTGATACTTTGCCGTACCCTGTCGGCCAGGTCTTTGCAGGTGGCCTGCGTGAATGCCGGAAGGCCTTCAACTTGCATGCAGGCTACTTCTACCCGCCTCAACTCGGGCATGGCTTCGAACTCAGCTGTTGAAGAACTACAGCCCAATAAGCTAGCTGCCAGCACAACGACAGGAAGACGACGGATGACATTCCTGATCACGCTAACACCTCCGATAACGCTCGTTCTTGGGTGTATGCTTATTATACCACTACGAACAGAGCGGCCGTTTCGTGCTTACTATAATTTTCGCTATAATATAACTATGAACCAGGCTCATTTATTGTGGCAAGAACGGCGATCACCCTCATCTTTTATCGAATCGGTGTGGTTGAGCAGTGCACTTAAGTCTACTGCGCGTGCGGTTATAGCCGACCCCTGCACCTCTATTGCATTAGTAAAAAGCGGTGACTATGGCGAGACTGTTATGGTAATGGGGCCTAAAACAAAGCCGCGTCAACAGCTGCTTTCTGCTGGCCATACTTGTATGACGATTCGGCTGACACCCGGTGTTTTCTTGAATAATTTTCAAACCTATAAATTCACCGATACCTCTGTTGCGCTCCCGACCGATGACAAAGCAAGGTTTCGATTAGGGAAGGATCGCTTTGAGTTCCCTGGCTTTGACCATGCCGAACGGCTTATCGAAGATCTCTTTACTAGGGGCCACCTTGGGTTTGAGTCGCCGCAAAATGTTTATAAACAATCGCACCGCACCTATGCGAGACAGATAAAGCGTATTACTGGCCTTTCGCCCTATAAGCTATATCAATTACAGCGCATGCATCAGGCCCTTCGACTGCTGCAACAAGGGGTGACGGCAGCCGATGTCGCAATTGAGCTTGCCTTTACTGACCAAGCGCATTTTATTCATGCTTCGAAACGCTTCTTTGGCTATACTCCCGGGCGGCTCAACCAGCTTCTGCAGAGTCCCTAATGTCTCAAATTTACAATCACCCTTGCTCGGGAGGTGCTAATATAGAATTATTAAAACATTAATAAAAAGGACATATTTATGGGACGTTTAATTTTACAACTGATGATTACAGTTGACGGCAAGGTCAGTGGGCCAAAAGGAGAACTCGACTGGATTGCGAATGATCAAGGAATTTTTCAAGATCATCTTGCACGGCTAGAGCAGGCCTCGGTGGTTGTACTCGGCGGAGCTTCTTATCCTGGCATGCGGGATGCGTGGGCAATGATCGCCGAGGATGAAAACGCCGACGAAGCGTCAAAAGCAATCGGCCGGGCCATGAACAAGACACCTATGGTTATCTATAGCCATGAAGACAAGCCGGCGAAAGGAGATGACAAAATACGTGTTATTAAGGATGATCAAGCACTCGTAGAGGACGTGCAACGTCTGAAAAAAGAAACTGACGGAACTCTTGTTTCATACGGCGGTGTTCGCTTTGCTCGTTCGCTTGTGCGGCTCGATCTGGTTGATGAAATCCATCTCGATGTTTGCCCGGTTATTCTTGGTGAGGGCCAGCTCTTGTTTACTGAGCTGACTCACGGTACAAAACTTCGCTTGCTTAAATCTACTACCCACGACTCCGGGGCCACAGAGATGCACTACGAAGTAGTGAAAGATTAAAAAATAACGCAATAATAAAGCGCCCTGCAGTGACGAGCGGGCGCTTTTTGTGTGCGAACTGCTTACCATGCAGCAAAGAAGCCACTCGTGCTATACTAGCCTGGTTGACGATAGCGAGAGGCGGTAATGTGTCGAACAAAGGTCAGCAGCCCTCCGGAAAAAGACGGCCCCGGAGTGCTCGAAACTCCCCTGGGCGTAATCAGGGTGGTAGGGCGCAGCGGGTGAGTTCCGCAAAGAAATCTCATGCTGCGCGGCCAACAGCCTACCGAAGCCAATCGAAAACCGCACGCTTTATGAGCCGCTACAAGCGATTGTTCTTGAGACTTTCTTGGCCCTTGAGGATCTTGCTTCTAGTGGCGACCGTGGCGATCGCTACCGTAGCGGCCCATATTGCTCTTAACCTGCTCGCGCTGGTATTCGTTCTTTTCGCTGTACTCGGTCTTTTTGGCGGTGGCGGCAGAAAACACGGCAGTAGCTGGCAAAAAGAAGCAGATGAGCGGTGGCAAGATATGATGGACGACGAGCAGCGTCGACACGAGAACGAAGGGAGGGTGTAGTAGGCGCTAAGAACTCATCCGTCGCGACGGCCTTAACCTGCAGGTTAAGGCCGCTCTAACTTATTATTCGCGTTTATCACTTCTCATGATACATTGGTAAAGCTATCGATAGATAGTTCAACCCCCAGCAGGAGAGTACCATTGAACGATTCTTCGGACATAGCGCGGAGTTTGCAGGCATGCTTTCCTGTACTTTCCGAGGCTTGGTGTGCGAAGCTGGCGACCGCGCTTGTAAAAGAGGTAGAAGCAGGTATCAAACTCGCCGAGCGCAACAATGTTGACCTAGAGACGATTCATGTCACCATGAAGGCTCGACCCGCTCCTCCTGAGCTAGCCAAGGCCCTTCGCAAATTGCGTACTGATAAAAACTTGACTCAAGAACAGGTTGCGAATGCATTAGAATGGTCGCATGCGAAAATTGTACGCATCGAAACAGGAGAGGTGCCTGTCAGACTTACAGCCCTATTAGCCTTGCTGCAATTCTATGATCTAGCGCTCGAATCTCCAGAGGCGCAGGCGTTGCTTGATATGCGACCAAAAAAGCGTACACAACGCTGATTTCTCCCGCTCAGGGGCTGAAGAGCAGGAGGTCTCGTGTGTTTAACATGCGAGACCTCCTCTCGGCGCTATAATCTGCACACTAACCCATAATCGCAACCAATAGCCATTCGTCTTGTTTGCTGTTTGAGCGTAGTTTATACTCGCGCTCACCGTCGGTCATGGTGAAAATGCGAATCACTTCCCTGCCCTTTTTGATGTGGCATTGCAGACCATCCAAAAAGGCGATACTGTCACCGGCATATTCCATGCGTTTCGGGAATGATTCTAGCCCGTTATTTTGCCGAAACGACAGTGCCGTAATTGCCACTTTTTTGTTAATTGTTTGACTCATATCTACTCCTCAAAAACGTTAAAAAGACTGACTTAGTCAGCAAACGGATTTTTTGAAGAAGCAAACCGCTCACTATTTCAACCGTTTAAGAAATACCAGATTTTTCGGTTTGCTAGTGATATGAATAGCCTGCAGGGACGCTTAAAACCAAAAGGTCTCAGTGTGTATGCGGCTACGAGTTGTTAACAGCCTGTTCGTAAAAAGGTCTCCACCAGTACGCCCATAGCTATTAACAGTGTAACGCCTTTAACGTCTAGTGAGTATCAACATATACATAAAATACAACAAAACAGCTTATTTTTCATGACAATTTAAAAAACATACGGCTCTATAAATAAAGAAAAGACTAGTAGAATGCAGGTAAAGAATTTATAAAAAGTCATGAAACTTGCATATTGTGGCGGTATTCTTTACTGTTTCTAGGGGTTAGGTGTGTTGTAGTTAATTTTTGTTTAATAATTTCCATGTAATCTGAATGGTGAGGTTGACTGTTTTTTTATGAAAGTATTAATCATCGAAGATAATCAATGGCTCGCAAGGAGTATCAAAGATTATCTCAAAACCAGTTTTACTGTTGATATTGCCTTAACTAGTGAAGAAGGCCTTGAAAAGGCCCTCAACGTTCAATACGCAGTCATTATTCTAGACCTCAACCTGCCCGACGCCGATGGCTACGAAACCTGTCGGATTCTGCGCGACCGTCATGTTAGCTCCCCGATTCTTGTGTTAACCGGTTTCAAAGAGCCAACCAGGTGTGTCAAACTCCTTGATGGCGGCGCCGATGATTACATGACAAAACCATTTAATAGCGCCGAGTTACGGGCGCGCATTTCAGCGCTGACGCGCCGCCGCTACGAGCATGAGTCAGGAATTCTGAGATTTCGCGATTTAATTATTGACGTTGCCCGGCGTCACGTTGAGCGTGCCGGTACGGTCATTGAGCTTCGCCGTAAAGAATTTGACATATTAGAATACCTCATTATGAACCGTGGCCGTGTGGTCACAAGAGAGATGATCCTCAATCATGCCTGGGACGGCGACAAAAATAGCTGGAACAACACCGTTGATGTTCATATTAAGCATTTGCGCGATAAAGTTGATCGCCCTTTTGCACCACCGCTTATTAAAACCGCATATGGTATCGGCTATAAGGTTGACGACATAGCATGAGCAGGAATAAGTACAGATGAGCATGGTTATCTTAAGTACACTGACAAAGCAAGAAATGAGAGTAGTTGAGAGCATTGATTCTCTGTTCGCTGTACATGTCAGTGCCGGCAGCCAATGGCGGCGAGCGTAACCTCAGGTACATCATATGAGACACCCCTTCTTTGCACGGTTTTTACTATTCAATAAACGCTTGGGCAGTTGGTTTTATGCCTTAGCAATAAAACCGCAGCAGGCCGATGTTTTAGACCGAAACCGTGAACTGGTTCTAAACGTGCTGCTTACCGGTACTCTTTTTGCTACCACTTTGCTTCTTTTGCAGCTGGTAATAGGCTTTTTATTTTTTGACATACCGCCTGTCAATGCAATAATTGCGCTAGTAGTATGGCTACTCGTTGGTGCCATTTTTATAATAAAACGGCGTTCTTATCTGTTTGCCGCCCGTGCCTTAACGGCTGTCTATTTGCTGCTTGCTACCTTGCTACTGTTAAAATGGGGCAGCAACTTACAGTTTGCCCTATTGCTGCTTTGTTTGGTGATTGTGCTGGCCGGGATTTTACTGAGTTCACGGCACGCCCTTTATGCAACCGGGCTTACGATAGGCCTTTCGTTTCTTGTTAAATTGTTTGACGTGCTACAGATATATTCGCCTAACGAATCATGGCTCAGCCAACCAACGAGTTTTGGTGAAGTCGCCGGATATAGCATCATTTTGTTTATTATCGGCATTACCTCATGGTTGTTTGGCCGCCAAACCGAACGGTCGTTCGCCAGAGCACAAGCGGCCGAAGCAGCATTGCTAAAAGAGCAAGCTGAGCTTGAGGCAAAAATAAAAGAGCGTACTCTTGAGCTTCAGGTGGCACAATTTGAAGAAATGCAGCAGTTTTATCGGTTTGCCGAAGTTGGGCAGCTTACGGCAGCACTTTTGCATGATCTTGCAAATCATTTGGCAATTCTTACTCTTGATATCGAGGGTTTGCATCAAAAACAACGCTCCCGTTCGCTTGATCGTGCCCGACGCAGCATTCTTTACCTTGACGACATGGTCGACCGTCTTCGGCAGCAGCTTCAAGAAGAAGCAGAAGAAAAGCCGTTTAACATTGCTTCAAAAGTAAGTGAAGTTGTTCGTTTGCTGCGTCCCCGAGCCATTGAAATGGGCGTTACCCTTGAATGGAAGGCCCCGAGCAATGGCCGCCGCTTTGCTTATGTCGGTGATTCGGTTAAATTTAGTCAAATTATTGCCGTAGTTATTAATAATGCCATTGAAGCATACCAGGCTTCGGCTGCATCGTCGCCGGTTGTCGCCATACATATAAAACGTACCGACAGTGACTACATAGTCACCGTAAAAGATTACGGCAAAGGCGTTTCGAAAGAAGGACGTAAGCAGTTGTTCAAGCCATTTCTCACAACAAAGAAGAAAGGTATGGGCATTGGCCTGTTTATTGCTCGAAGAATGCTCGAGAAGTATTTTAAAGGCACTATCCAGCTTGAGCCAGCAGTAAAGTATACGCAGTTTAGTATGACCATTCCAGCCAGTGAAACCCGAAGAGGGGGTACTGCTCACAGGGGCTCTACGGAGTAAATAATGGTATAATAGGCTTATAAAAATGCAACAATCTGTGATTTCGCTATTTTGGCATCAAACTTGGCAGCATAAAAAGTATGTGCTGGGTATCTTAGGCTTGTTGCCGCCAACACTTTTGATGCATCAATACCTGCCGCCGCTTGTTCTTGCCGAAATCTTAAATCGGCTCGCAGGTGGCGACTATAGTAAGGGTGATCTATGGGGCAGCTTTGGATGGCTGCTTGTTTTATATATTGCACTCCGGTTTACTTCGGCAACATTCATGTGGCGGGCAGTTATTTTGCTGGTTGGTAGGCTTGAGGCAGCGGTGGTGCAGGCTTTTCAGCAAAAAATATTTCGGCAAATAATGCAGCAGAGCGCCCACTTTCACGCCAGCCGTCCGGGCGGATCACTCGTAGCGGCAGCGCAGCGATTTACGGCTGCTTACGCTAAGCTAGCCGAGAGTGCGGTTATGCAGTTTGCGCCGCTTCTGCTGTCGTTTTTATTTGCAATAATTATTCTATGGCCGCGAGCACCGCTCTATATTCTTAGCTTGCTGCTTCTATCGGTTATTTACATCGCTATTACTTTCATTTGCACGAAAAGTGTCAGGCAAAAGACTACTGCTGAAGCTGCTGTATTAAGCACGCTCTCGGGTGCGCTGGCCGACAGCGTGACAAATGTTTTAGCAGTGAAGAGTTTTGCGGCCGAAGAGCGTGAAGAAAAACAGTTTCGGCACATAACACGCAGCGCCCGAAAGAAATTTTTAGATACATTACACACAACCCAACTAAACGAACTGTACTTTAGTAGTGTCACGGCTACTATCACGTCGGTGTCGGTCGTTTTGGCGGTGGCTGGTGTTGTGGTGTTTAACACTGATATTGCAACCGCCTTCTTGGTGGTTGAATATACCAGTCTTTTAACCGCTCGGCTTTGGGAGTTTACCAACAGCACGCTAAAAACATACAACCGATCGATCGGTGATGCGGTCGAAATAGCAAAGTTATTAGCCCAAAAGCCAGCAGTAACAGATGCAAGCAACTCTCAGGTAGCGGCTATTACGAAAGGTGCGATTGATTTTAAAGAGGTAAACTTTCATCACGTTGGCGCAAATGAAGCTATTTTCCGTCAATTCACACTCCACATTGCAGCCGGTCAAAAGCTCGGTCTCATCGGCCCCTCCGGCTCCGGCAAAACCACTCTCACTAAGCTCTTACTCCGCTTTGCAGATATTGACGATGGGAGTATTAGCATCGATAGTCAAGACATCCGTAGTATTAGCCAACATGATCTTCGCCGTCATATT
>DASUVM010000003.1:0-233009 GCA_036378955.1 Saccharimonadales bacterium (SeqCode) | reverse complement strand
AGACTGTCATCTACCCAAACAAACATATCTACGATATGCTCTCTGTGTAACGCTTGCATGTTTGTTTTCCTGTTTAGTTTTGTCACCAAACAGTATACAGAGGTGCGGCGTTACTTTTTAGTTTCGGGATTCAGGTTAATAAGCACTTGACACTGGCCTGTCAATCATTGAGAAACCAAGTGCCGCCCAACTCTGATAACATTAAAAGTTTTCGTCAAAACGTATTGAGCAATTAGGGCTTTTTGACGAAACACATGCACTCCACGGTTTGTGGCTCAATGCACTCCCCGATGATTACTGCATGTCGCCCGAGTTTTTCATTGAAAATGTGCGTCGTTTACACAAATCAGAAACAGATATTGCCGAGACATTCAGAGACAACCCGCACCTCTGGAAGAGACACGCTAATCTTACACATATCCACAATATGTGGAAGGACGATGCATGGGTAGAGAGTTTTGAACTTGGTAGCGAAGATACCCCAGAAAACGGCAGCGCAAAACGGCTGGCACATGTTTTACATATTCAACACCTTTTAGGCACGATAACGGCAGAAATGCCCCACATTGCATATGACGATCCGCACAAACAAACCGTTATGGCTCGCATTGCTCTTGAATTATATAAAACCGAAGACTTCTCAAATCAGCAAACGCTCACAGAGTTCTTGCAATGGTCGCCAGAGGCACTCCTTATGACTGCACTTAGCAATACTGAGCCAACAATTGCCAACATCGATCTAAAAGAGCGAGGCTTGCATAACTATACAAAACGAAGTGTGCTTGCTCGCCAAAGACGGGGGCTGCTTCAAGAGACAATCTTGGCGTCTACGAACGAGACTGCACTGGCTAGCAAGGCTTTAAAAACCTATCTTCGCTATTTTCCGATAAGCAAAAAGGAGCATCGCAGGCTAAAGGCTGAGCACGAGCAAAAACTGCCAACACCCTCTCTAGACGAGACTGACTTTAAGTAAGTAGTGAATGTGTTTAAGAAATGGGAAGTAGATAACATTGGCGACATTCTTAGCCACTCTGTCAGATGTCTGTATCTTAAAACAGAGACCGTCGAGGCTCAAATGCAGCTTTGGCATGAGCATGGATATAATTTCAAAGATCCAGCCGTTCAGGCCTTGCTGCCGCAGCTTCTTCATGCCGTGGGAGCAAAGGGGCTGCAAACAGCCATTCGGCCCATAGGTGAAATTTATAAAACAAGGCAACCACGGGGGAGTAATACGGTAAAGCCGGGTCGGAAGGCAAAACCTAAACCTAAACCGCGAGCGGATGAGCTATCCCTCTATAGGGAGTCGCTCAAATCTATAAAAGAAGTTCACGAGTTCACTGAAGATCATCTGCAAACTGCTCAATTCATTGCAGGCAGCGTTCGGGCTGATGCTTCACCCGAAGTGTTGATAGAAGAGCTTGGTCTCTACAAATTATCTGATGCTCAAACAAACCAACTTATCGAACTGATGAGCGAATACCCCGGAGACGAATTACGCCTCAGAGATGTCGTAAAGCTAATAGAGAGCCTATAGCCTATGCTTATTGACAGTCCTTTCAAGCACTCTATAATCGAGTTATGGACAACTCAAACTTAAACACAAACACAACGGTAAAAGCGGGTTCGCATACAAAACGGTTTATTTTATGGACATTAATTCTCATTTTAACACTGGCCATAGGTGGTGCGGGTGGTTACTTTCTTGGCATGACCAACAAAAATCAAGAGGTGCAGCTTGCCAAGGCCGAAGGTGAAGACGAAGTAGCGGCTGCCAATGCTCGCGCCGAAGCTGAAAAGAAAAAGGCCGAAGAACAGGCAAAATCGCCCACCAAAACAGTTACCGAAGCCAGTTGCAACGCCGACGAGCTTTCGCTGAGCGTCAGCCAGAACAGCGGTAGCGGTGCCGGCACGCTTTCATACGACCTTATCCTAACGAACATCAGCAAACGCAGCTGTGCGCTTTGGGGGTACCCTGGCGTCTCACTTGTTAATAACAACGGTAACCAAATTGGCTCGCCAGCAGAACGCGACCTCGACGCTGAAGAAAAGAAGCTGACGCTCGCCCCAAACAGTAAAGTAAAATCTGCCATTAAGCTCGCGAACAGCAGTAACTTTGAGGCCGGTGAGTGTAAAGAAGGCGCAACGAAGTTCAGGGTGTATCCACCAAACGACACAGGCTACTTAAGTGTTGCCTTGCCACCAGCTGTCACTGCCTGGTGTCCAGGCTTTGAGGTGACGCCTGTCGTAGTAATGTAGTTTATTATAAAATATTTGTTGCAAATAGTGCAATAAAGTTTTATAATGTATACATGGAAGAGCGGGGCAATGTTTTACCGCCCAACAATCACGAACATAACGAACAAAAAGAGCGCATTCAACGCGCTCTTTTATCACCTGACGATACGTGGTTGAAAGATATTTTACATGAGGATTTTGTAGTTACTGAAGAATGGTGCGATTCTATCAATAAATTACTTGGGTTGGCGGATACGGTGCTGAAATCGACTTCTACATTTTCTGTTTCCAATAAGGTCAAACTGGCAAGAAGAGAAATTTTTTCATCTTTAGCGAATAATGCCAAAGATGACCACATAGGCTTTCTTATTGAAGGGATAGCTGATGCTGAAGATCATCCGGTAACATTTATTATTAATGCCAAGCTCTTTGCCACTCATGGCATTAACGTTGCACGCGTTCTTAGGGATACTAAAGAAGTTTTTCGTTTCAAACCCGAGACAAATGCATCAAAGATTGAAGCCAACAGTAAACTTTTTGGTGAAGAACGAGTAATAAGCTATATAAACCGGAAGCCTCGAACCTTTCTTGGGAGCGCGTCCGACCACAATGAATTAAAGGTTGATGCACTTTCTAAAGTTAACAATCTATTACCACATTCTTTTGAGTTGAGCAGTGCCTTTGATGAAGCTCCGGAGCTACTAGCAAACGCCTTAGCAAAAAACTTTGCCATTGCCAGAATCGCACTCGAGTTCTCTGATCCAAACAGTGACATCACATTACCCCAAATTAATACTGCATTCACACGACCTGTTGACGATCATATGCTTGCTGTTATAAAAAATCAAAACTACAAGCTGGGCCATGCGCAAAAATATCGTGAAGCAATACAATCATCCGAAAGACGTGAACAAGTATTGCGCCAGCTCTCACCAGCAAAATGCAGAATGCTGGGCGGCAATGTGCTGCGGGCATATTTTCGGGCCAAGCCACTTTCAAAAGAAGAGCAAGCGGCTTACCCAGCGTTGGCAGAACATAGCGTTGAGCATTTTAGGCAATACGACCAACCTTTTCGAGATAAAGACGCCCTGCTCTCAACGAGCGATGAGCCCATGTTACAAAACAGCATGTTACCAGCCGGCGAAATTACCACCGAGAAACTTGACCATCTTAATAAACTCATAAGGCGTGGTTCTAAAAGCGCCATGCCTCGGCGCCCCATGGGCAAGAATAACCCAGTGACCCGTGCCAGGCACGAGTTTTTAGAAGAACTTGGCTGGAAGAACGAAGCCCACCCGATGTTCAGGCGCCTGAGCAACTTCTTAAAACACCAACCAAATGCGATATCGCCGGTAACTTTAGTAAGGGCGCTAAGGTTTGCCCATGAGCACTCAGTTGATTACGTGCAGTTTTTAGCAACATTTCCGTCGCTTGCGCCAGCTGATATCGAAAGTATTGAACGCCGTAAAAACAGTCTAAGCGCTATTATTTCAATTGCCGGGCGCGAGGCTGATGAAGCCCCGCTTACTAATAAATTTGCCCGCTATTTAAGCAAAAGTGAGGCTGAGTGGGCAGAACTCGAGCGAGTTGCCGCTATATACCAGCAGCGATCACGTCACCCATTTACCGATGGTAATCTGCGCAATCTGTTTGCAACCGATATCAACTCTCATCTCGAGGTACTGCTTGATAGTACCAGTGACCCAAAAGAGGCCTATGCCTATATGCGGCGAACGCCCCGCAAAACTAAGGCCGATTAGAAAAGTATTAAACAAAATAATTAGCACTCTTGACAGTAGAGTGCTAATTATTTAAGCTAAAAACATGTTAGCAATCACGTAAGTGGAGTGCTAAAATAAGAACAATTGTCAATAAAAGGAGAGGACACTTTTATGGGTAAAATTATCGGAATCGATCTTGGTACCACTAACAGCGCCATGGCCTACATGCTGGCTGGCAAGCCTGAAGTTATTGCCAACGCCGAAGGTAATCGCACAACGCCAAGCGTGGTAGCTGTTAAAAAAACCAAAGACGGTAAAGAGCAGCGCCTGGTTGGCCAAATTGCGCAACGCCAACGCGTTACCAACCCCAAAAGCACTATATATGGCGTGAAGCGCCTGATTGGCCGCAAATGGGATTCTGAAGAAGTGCAAAAAGACCACGACATTATGCCGTATGAAATCGTTAAATCTGGCGATGCCGTTAAAGTAAAAATGGGCGACAAAGAATACAGCCCCGAAGAAGTATCGGCCATGATCTTAAGCAAGCTAAAAGCCGACGCCGAAGCCTTCCTGGGCGACAAAGTCACCGAAGCTGTCATTACCGTGCCAGCCTACTTCGACGATTCGCAGCGTCAAGCCACTAAAGACGCCGGTAAAATCGCTGGTCTTGAGGTGAAGCGCATTATCAACGAGCCAACTGCGGCAGCACTAGCTTACGGCCTTGATAAAAAAGCTAAAAACGAAACCATCGCCGTTTTCGACCTTGGCGGCGGCACCTTCGACGTTTCAATTCTTGAGCTTGGCGACGGTGTGTTTGAAGTAAAGAGCACCAACGGCGACACTCACCTTGGTGGTGAAGATTTCGACAATCGCATTGTTAACTTCTTCTTAGACGAATTCAAAAAAGAACATGGTATTGATCTGAAAGACGACAAAGCCGCCATGCAGCGCCTAAAAGACGAAGCCGAAAAAGCCAAAAAAGAGCTCTCAAGCTCAACTGAAACAGAGGTAAACCTGCCGTTCTTAACCGCCGACGCCGATGGCCCAAAGCACTTCGAATACAAACTCACCCGTGCGAAGCTCGAAGACCTCGTGAAAGACCTGATCGAAAAAACTGCCGTGCCTTGTGAAAAAGCCCTAAAAGATGCCGGTATCAACGCCAGCCAAATCGACGAAATCGTGCTAGTTGGTGGTATGACCCGCATGCCAGCCGTGGTTGAAAAAGTGAAATCGATCTTCGGCAAAGATCCACTCAAAGGCGTTAACCCTGACGAAGTTGTCGCCGTTGGTGCCGCTATTCAAGGTGGCGTGTTAGCTGGTGACGTTAAAGACGTGCTACTGCTCGATGTAACACCACTAAGTCTCGGTATCGAAACCATGGGCGGTGTTTCAACCAAGCTCATTGAACGCAACACCACCATTCCAACCAGCAAAAGCGAAGTGTTCTCAACCGCAGCCGACAACCAGCCGCAAGTAGAAATTCGTGTGCTGCAAGGCGAGCGCGAAATGGCTGCCGACAATAAAGAGCTTGGCCTGTTTCAGCTCACCGGCATTGCCCCAGCGCCACGAGGTGTGCCGCAAATTGAAGTTACCTTTAACATCGACGCCAACGGTATCTTAAACGTTACTGCCAAAGACAAAGGCACCGGCAAAGAACAATCAATTACCATTTCAGACAGCGGCAACCTCAGCAAAGAAGACATTGAAAAAGCCCAGAAAGAGGCCGAGGTCCACGCTGAAGAAGACAAAAAGAAGCGCGCCGCCGTTGATGCCCGCAACATCCTAGAGAACGCCATTTACCAAGCCGAAAAGCTCCTAAGCGAGCACAAAGACAAAATTAGCGACGAAGACAAGAAAACCGTTGAAGACGCCGTCGCCGAAGCCAAGAGCCACCTCGAAAGTGACGACAAAGACACGCTTGAAAACGCCGCCAAGACTCTTATGGAAAAAACCCAGGCCATCGGCGCCAAACTCTACCAGCAAAAAGCCGAAGAAGCCAAAACCACCGAAAGCGAAGCAAAAGCCGAAAACGCTGACGACAAAAAAACCGACGAACCGGTTGAAGGCGAAGTTGTCGACGAGAAGAAGTAGGGATTCGTAGCTAGTAGCTCGGAGTTCGCGACTGTGCCAGAAAACAAAATAGTGAAATTTACTGATTTAGAGGCATGGAGGGTAGCCCATCAGTTTCGTATAGCGATTCTGAAGTTAACTGCTACCTTTCCTCCAGAGCATCGCTTTGGGTTATCGAGCCAGATGCAACGAGCTGCGATATCGATCGGCTCAAATATCGCCGAAGGCTTTGGGCGGCAAGGTAAGCAAGAGAAAATTCAGTTTTACAGAATTGCTCGTGGTTCACTAACAGAGGTACAAGATCAGCTAATCGTTGCTCGTGATATAAATCTGTTAAAATCAGATAAGTTCTTGAGACTCGGCGAGCAAAGTGCTCGAGCACACCAGCTACTAAACGGTTTAATACGAAGTGTGAGAACCCGAACTACGAAATCCGAGCTACAAATCCCTAAAACGGAGTTACATGAGTAAACGCGACTACTACGAAATACTAGGAATAAACAAAACTGCCTCGGCCGGCGAAATCAAAAAGGCGTTTCGTAAGCTTGCCGTTAAATATCACCCCGATAAAGAGGGTGGCGACGAAGCCAAGTTTAAAGAGGCCTCTGAAGCCTATGAGGTGCTCAAAGACCAAAGCAAACGCCAGCGTTACGACCAATTCGGTCACGCTGGCGTGGGCGGCAGTGCTGGTGGCGCGAGCGGCGGCAACCCGTTTGAAGGCTTTGGCGGGTTCGGCGGCCAAGGCCAAAGTTTTAGTTTTGACTTTAGCGATGGCGGCCTCGGCGACATCTTTGGCCAGTTCTTCGGCGGTGCCGGCGGCCGGCAATCACAAGAGCGCCGCGGGCGTGATGTAGCCACTGAAATTAACTTGACCTTCGAAGAGGCTATTTTTGGTACAGAAAAAAACATGGTCATTACCATGAACGACGTTTGCTCGCACTGTAAAGGCAGCACCGTTGAACCCGGCTATGAGATGAAAACCTGCCCCGATTGTAAAGGTGCTGGCCACCAAAATCGCATTATGAACACCGTGTTTGGCCAAATTCAGCAAGCAGTTGTTTGCCCAACCTGCGAAGGCCAGGGCAAAGTGCCCGAGAAGGTTTGCACCGTTTGCCGCGGCAAAGGCACTGAGCGCAAAAGGCAAGAAATTGCCATAAAAGTGCCCGCTGGCATTGACGATGGCGCCACCATTCGTCTGCGCGACCACGGCGAGGCAGTGGCAAACGGCGCTAAGGGCGACCTTTACGTCAACATTAAAGTAAAGCCGCACAAGCAATTCACCCGCGAAGGCGACCTGATTTTAAGCGAAGCGCACGTGGCCATGGTAGATGCCGCGCTTGGCACTGAAATCGATGTCGATACCGTTGACGGCCCCGTGACTATCGAGATCCCCGCCGGTACGCAAAGCGGCACCGATTTCAAGCTCGAGGCCCATGGCGTGCCCCACCTTCGAAACCCCGAACGCGGTGATCACATTGTAACCGTGCATGTTGACACCCCAACCAAACTCACCAAAAAGCAAAAAGACCTCTTGCAAGAATTTGCCCATCAGCCCAAAAAACGCGGTTTGTTTTAATAGACTCATTAGTATAACATTACTCACAGTGTAGAGGTTGCTTTTTTGTAATACTTTTACTATTATGTTATGATTAAAAAAATTAGTCACTAGTATGCCCATATCACTTCACCAGATCGATTATTGCAGCGCGGCCCCTTTCTTGAACGGAATGGCCAGTCGGCGAACGAAATTATTGAACAATTAGTGGCACCCCCTGAAAAACCTCTAACGCCAGAAGCGCGTGAGCGTGTGCTAGGCTTTGAAAATAAGTTATTCGACTCGTCGATCGAGGTCTTTGCAGATGGCAAGGCTACACTGAAAACACTGGGCGAAGTTTTTAAAGATGCTCGCGGTGAAGAGGAGGAGGCGCCGTTTTTCTTTAGCCAATATTTTTTAGAAAAACAGCCCTTGCTCGAAGCTTTGGTTGATAAAGCCAAAAAGGCACACGGTGTTCAACTGCAAGTGCCAAACTTTCATTCTGCAGAAGAAGTATACGACTTCATTTCTGTTTTAATCGAGAAGCGGGATACTTTTGGGTTAAGCGATGACGATTTTCGTGACCATCTTAGTAACCCAAGCCGCGATTACTCCAAAGAAAAACTATCGGCAGCACTAGCAGCGCAAACTCCGCTTGAAGCAATCGATACAATGTTATCTGAACATCGGCCGCTGGTTATTAACCCCGATAAAACAATGCAGCGCATGGCGGCCCTTGACCAAGTGCGAGATCATTTACTCAACATGCGACCACCGACTGAATTCGACGAAAACTCTGAGGTAGGCCGTGAACTTGGTGCGCATCGAGCGGTAATTGACGTTTATCTTTCAAAAACAAACGCGTTAATTGCCGATTACGCCTCGCGGCTCTATTATCTATATGATCAAGCACAAGCAACTAAAAACAACGAGCTGGTAGGCGAGGTAAAAGCAGTGTTGCCAGCATCTCTGCATAGTGGTTGCGACGATAAAGCTCGTCGCTTAGAAATTAACCAACGCCTCGATCACTTAAGAAACGGCGTTGACTTTACTGAAAGTAAAAACGGCAACACAGTTGCCGAGATGCTTTGGAAGCTAACGGCTGCCAACGAACATGCCGAGAGGGTGGCAGAATTACCCGTTTTTACACCAGAAGAAGTGGCAAAACTCGACGCCTATAAGGTAGCAAGTGCAGTTCAGCAAGAAATATTTGAGACTATTTTGGCTCGAACCGGGCACCTCAGTAGTGAGCCATCATCGAGCTATTCATCTGAGCGCATTGGGCGGGCGCATGACGGTAAATGGCAGGTGATTGAACATCCCGACAAAGATAGTTTTGCAGTTGATTCAATTAAGGGTGTTTATAAAGTTTGCCCGTCGCCTCGTTCACTGAAGCAGATCATTGAAGTTGGCGGCGCACACGAGTTAACGCATATCGATCAGGGCGATGCCGATCAGGCGCTTGCCAACACCTTAAAGATTGCCGGCGTAAAGGGCAAACGCGTTTCAATGCTGCGCGAAGGCGGTGCAAACGTGAAGCAGCGCCAGGCAAAGCAAGCTATTTTTGGCGAACAGCCTCGCATGACACCAAATATGACCTATGCTGCAGCGCGCATAGCACTCGACGAACAGCAAGGGCCAATTGCCGCAGCCCAAGCCTTTTATGAACAAAAAATGCAGGCTAACCCAAACATACAACCTGTAAAAGCAGCGACCGAGGCGGCTGATCGTGTACTTCGTTTAATGCGAAATGGCGAAACTAATTCGCAACCAATGAGTTATGCCGAAGAATTCCTGCTAATGAACAGCCTCAACGAGAGCACAGCTGAAGTGAAAGCACGCGGCGGAATGGTGACCGCCTTTGATTTGGTTGATCAGTTGCGGCTTCATAGATATGGCCTCTTGCCCGAGCTATCGGGTGGTTCTGGAGATTGGATGCCGGTAGTGCTAGAAGTGCTTACGCCTCATATCCAAAAGGCACTGCGGGCTACTACCGAGGCAGAGTCTTAACGGCAACGTGTTGGTTGACGAACGCTAGGTCTTTATCAAACTGGGCCTGATCGGGGTGGTGTAATATAATCACGGCGCACATTTTATAGCCACCAGAGGCCTTGCCGACAAACGTCTCGAGGCTTGCTTTCAGAGAAAAGTAATGCAGCGAGGGAAGCGCCTGAAGGGCTGTTTCGTTAGCAATACCATTAAAAATACCTGGTTCTTTCGGAAATAATTCAAGCACAGCACATGGCTCATCTTTTGTGCCCACGACATCAATCGGTTCGCCTAAGCATAGTGAGACGGCGGCCTGGGTAATATCTATACCGTTGGCAAGCTTATGCATTCGTTCTCGGTAACCTCCATTGCGAGCACCTATTTCAACAATACGTGGGCCTTGCTTGGTCATAATAATTTCTATATGAGCAGGCGTGTTTTTCATGCCAAGTGCCTCAGCGCCAAGGTGGGCGACATGCCGCAGGGCGTCTCGATCTTCAAGCGATAATTTCGAGGGTAACACCCGGCTATAATGAAAATTATCTTCAAAGCCAATGTCATAACCAGTTTGATAATCAACGACATGCTCGAGTACTTGAGGCTCGCCATTCTTATCGATAAAAGCATCAACAGAATGAATTGAGCCTTCTAAAAATTCTTCAACTATCAATTGCGGCGTACGGTGTGGGGCGTATTTGTCGTATACCGGCTGTAACTGTGCCATTGTTTCGTGATAATTCTTCAGTAGCTCTTCGAGGTTGTGGTTTTTGCTGACTAATAAGCTTTTCGCAAGATTGGTCGGCTTTATAATAAGCGGAAAGCTGTGGTTCTTGGCGAATGAACGTACGTCTGGCTCATCGTTTATAATCGCAAAGTCGGGGCTAATTGGCTCTGGTGCGGTTGCAAATAACTGCCGCATCAGAAACTTATCAGTACAGGCCTCGGCGGTTTTTATGGGGAGGCCAGGTAGCTCTAAGTGTTCAGCTATCCAGGCGGCTGGTAAAATATAGTTTTCATAGGTCGCTATTACACCATCAATCGGTTTTTTAATGGCATCAACTGTTTTTAGAATCGTTTCTTTTGAGCTGAAATCGCACACGACTCGTTTTTTAAACTGCTTGTGAGGAAACTTGGTGCGACGAATATCTTTGAGTACTATGTAATCATAGCCGTGCTCGTTTAGATAGTCGAGCATGGTAGAGAACCGTTCACCAACAATGAGAATTCTTTGCATTGAAAAACCTAAACAAATATGTTACTATAAAAAACTAGTATATAGGGTATTATAACGTAAAACCATGCCTTCACGAACAGATTTTCACAAAGTAATCATTGGTCGCGCCGAAGAGATGCACTTTCCGGAGTATCATATTCATAATGTACCAGCAAAAATCGATACTGGAGCGTATCGTTCGGCGATCCATGCTTCGAATATCCGGTTAAACAAAAAAACCGGTGTTTTAACTTTTAGGTTATTGGGCGGCCACCCTGTGTGCGGGCCCCTTGCGCAGGTGGTAGAGACTAACTTTTTTAAGGTAGTGAGTGTGGCAAACTCGTTCGGACATAGCGAGGAGCGCTACGAAGTAAAATTAAAAACTAAAATTGGGCCAAAAGTGTTTATTGCGCGCTTCACACTGGCCGACCGATCAAAAAAGATTTATCCAATTTTGTTGGGTCGTACATTATTGAGCCGCCGTTTTTTGATCGACACTGATCAAACGAGTCTTGACCGTGTTGAGCTAAAGCAGAAGTATGGTATTGAATTTCCAAATGACGAAGAAGAGGGCAGAGAATAGCAATGAAGCTTGCCATTCTTTCAAACGGTGGTGCTAACTATTCAACAAAGCGCCTCAAAGAAGAGGCCTTGAAGCGTGGCCATGAGGTAAAAGTTATTAGCTACACCAAATGCTACATGACGATAGAAAAGAGTGACCCAGTTGTGTACTACAAAGGCAAGCCACTTTCTGGCTATGATGCAATTATCCCCCGTATTGCGCAGCGGTATACAGGCTATGGCTCGTCGGTGGTGCGCCAGTTTGAGATGCAAAATGTTTATACGACTGCCAGTTCAATTGCTATTGTGCGTTCGCGCGATAAGCTACGCACCTATCAGCTGCTTGCAAAAGCTGGTGTCGGCATTCCTAAAACGGTGCTAGCTCGAGAAACCGCCAACTTTGAAGATGTCATTTCACTTATTGGCGAAATGCCGCTCATTATTAAAGTTGCGCGCGGCACTCATGGAAATGGCGTCGTTTTAGCTGAAACCGCCAAGGCAGCCAAAGCTGTTATGCAGGCTTTTTATGTTGAGGGCGTCAACTTTTTTGTGCAAGAATTTGTGAAAGAGTCAGCCGGTATGGATATTCGTGCACTGGTGGTTGGCGGCAAGGTAGTTGCCAGTGTGAAGCGCCAAAGTCTTGACGACGATTTTCGTTCAAATACCCACCAAGGTGGGGTAGGCTTAGCCGTGAAGCTCACGCCTGAAGAAGAAAAAACTGCCATAAAAGCTGCTCGTGCCATGGGCATGCCTATTTGCGGTGTTGACATGATGCGTTCAGAGCGCGGCCCACTGGTACTTGAGGTGAATTCCTCAGCCAGCTTTAAAACGCCAGAACTTATTACCAAGCGCAACGTTGCTGCTAAAGTCATTGAATATATTGAGCTCAACGCTAAGCGCCGCAACCGCAAAGATAAAATCGGCGCATAGCGAAGCTTGTTAAAAAGTGGTAACATAAGCGTATGTTAACCGTTGGCGTTTTAGCAATTGCGTTTGCCTTATTATTTTTGTTAGCCTTTGCTACGAAGCGCCGATTTGGCGTGCTTGGCCTAGGCTTAACAGCAGGGGCGCTCTTAAGTGAGTATTGGACGGGCGGTGCAAGCTCGCTGTTGCAGCAACAGGGAGTTGAATTAACGGTACCTCCGCTTGAAAGTGTTGTAGCAATTGCATTAACACTGCTGCCGGTGCTGATTCTTTTTTCGAGTGGGCCGAGTTATCATCAGAAGCCACAACAACTTGTGGGTAGTTTGTTATTTGCTGCTATGGCGTTTTTAATTCTGTTCCCGATACTTGAATCGATATTTGTGATTGAACCAAACATGCAATCTGCCATCTCGGCCATTAACACCTATGGCACGAGCCTGTTGGCACTCCTGATTGTGCTGGCGATAGCTGATACGGCTCTTGCAAAAACAAAAAGGCATAGTAAAAAAGAGCATTAAACCTCTTAGACGCCATAAGCTAATTGTTTTTTGCGTGACCCATCAACCTGTCGGTTAGATATAGTTGATTGCTAATTGCACTAGCGCCTATATTAGTAACGGCGCTGTCGAGCACGCGGTTTCTGACTTCTGCAATCTCAGCCATCTCGTTTGGGGCGAGACGCAAAAGGTCTTCTATAGTTGATTGTTCTATCTCTTCATCAGTGAGGCCTAAGCTTCTTAATTTCTCAATTAGCATTGAGCCCGCCGAACGAAGAAGGGCTTCGGCAGCGTCGTCAACAACCTCTCGGGCTGAAGGCGGGTGAATGACGGCAAGAGCATCAGCGAGCGCTAGCCGCGTAGCGGCGGCATCTAAATGTTCTCGAGGAGATGTTGGTTGTATTTGTTCACTCATGAGGCGATAGTATAGGCTATATTTTGCATTTATACAAGATGTATGGGCAAAAGGCTAGTTATTACATTTAAAAATGGCGCTGCTTTATTTCGTGGGGCTTGGTCACAGATATTTTCCTTTCAGGAGAATTCCGCGACCCCACCTCAGCTCGGGCGTCGTAAGACGCACCGGGCTTCGGACTTTCAAATTGCCACTGGGGCTTGGTCACCTCTGGCGACCCCGGAAGCTCACGATTGCAAGCATAGCTTGCATCGGAGCGTTCCCTTACGAATTGCTACTAGCAATTCTCACCCATGACACCCTTTTGGTGTGTCCTAAATTCAAGCCCGGTAAAGCCAGCTCCATGAAAAAAGACTTACGCAAAAGGTAAGTCTTTTTTCATGGAGGGGCCACTGGGGCTTGAACCCAGGACACCCTGCTTAAAAGGCAGGTGCTCTAACCAGCTGAGCTATGGCCCCAAACTACGCTAAACTATAGCAGTTTATCTCTGTTATTGTCAATACAAAAGCTTCTGAGCTAAAAGCCTTAACTTTCATGTAGTGTTCTATTTGTGTTCGATCTTGAAGAAGGCCCTCGGGCTGGGCAGAGAAGAATTCACGCAAAAGGTGGTCGGCAGGGTAAAAAGAAGATAACATTAAAAAGTTTTTCATTTTTATGTGATAAAAGGTGTGTAGGGCTTTTCTGTCATAGCTGTCATGCATATGCCTGGCTGATTCGACTCTGCCTAAGTTATTTTTAAAAAAACTGAGAATAAACCGCAGGTACCCTACTTTATATGAGACTCCCCCACCCTACGCACTTCCCTATGTTGCAAAAAATGCAACATAGGGAAGTGCGACGCACCTTTTTCTGGCCAGCTATGGGTCTTGCTGTGCTTGTTGGAATTGCACTATCTTACTTTTATGTCATTGTAAATATCATATGGCTACTACCTCTGTTAATTATTTGTGTCATAGCAGGGGTTTGGAAGCGATCGGTTGTCACGGTGGGGCTAGCGATTATTGCCGCCTTTTTGCTGGGCAATTGGCGAGCCGGGCAGTTTATGCAAAGCGTGCAAGTGTATGACCATGCTCGCGGCAAGCCGGTGCTTATTGAGGGGTCAATTAGTGAAGACCCCACCTATTCAAAAAAGCGCAACAAGCAATTTATTATTAGTGAAGCCGTGCTGGTTGAAGGCAATAAGCGCACGACCCTTCCGGGGGTAGTTTTTGTGAGCACTCCAACTTCGCCAGACGCGCAGCGTCATAACCGGGTGCAGGTGGCGGGTAAATTGGGCAGTGCGTTCGGGCCGTATCAGGCATCGATTTTTTTTGCAAAGATAACAGTTGTTTCAAAAGACCAACATATGGTTGATGTGTTGCGTCAGCGATTTGCGGCCGCAACGGCTTCGGTGTTGCCGGAGCCGCACGCCAGTTTAGGGCTTGGCTTTGCTATTGGCATGAAATCTTCGCTGACCGAAGATATGAGCGAATCGCTTAAAGCGCTGTCGTTAACGCATGTCGTGGTTGCCAGCGGCTACAATTTAACTATTTTAGTTCGGGCGGCCAAGCGGTTGCGCGAACGGCATTCAAAATTGCAAACCATGCTGTTAAGTTTTAGCCTCATTGGCATCTTTTTGCTTATTACAGGTGCAAGCCCGAGTATGGTGCGGGCTGGGCTGGTTAGCACGTTGGTGCTCTTGGCTTGGTATGTTGGCCGAAACTTTAGGCCGCATGTGCTGTTGCTACTTGTTATGGCGATCACCGCGCTTGCATACCCCCCGTTTTTGCAAGATCTTGGCTGGTGGCTGAGCTTTTCGGCCTTTGCGGGTATTATGATTGTGGCGCCACTGCTGATTGAACGGCTTTATAAAACCAAGCGCCCGTCCCTGCTGACGCAAATTGCAATTGAAACAATGGTAGCCGAGATTATGACATTGCCGATTATTTTATTAGTGTTTGGCAACCTCTCGCTGCTCGGTATTATTGCGAATGTGTTGGTGGGTCCGCTGATTCCACTAGCCATGCTAGCGACGGCAGTTGCTGGCTTGACAGAAATGCTATTACCACCGCTCGCAAGCTTGGCGAGCTTGCCGGCACATGTGATACTTTCGGTGATTGTTTCGAGCATTCGCCTGCTTAGTAGTATTCCCTGGACATCATTGCAGGTTTTTATTTCACCGACTGCTTTGGTGCTGTGGTATGTTGGCTTTGCGGCACTCACAATGATGCTGCAGCGGCGATTATCGCGCGAGCGAAGGCGCGCCATTTTGCGCCAACAAATAGTATAATGAAAAAAAGATACCGCAATATATGATGGAGGAACAGAGATGTCTGGACATTCAAAATGGGCAACCATTAAACGACAAAAAGGCGTGAACGACGCAAAGCGTGGCGCCCTTTTTACAAAACTTGGCAACCAAATTGCTGTGGCGGCTCGTGCTGGCACTGATCCGGCGGTGAACTCGGCGCTTGCTATGGTGATTGAAAAAGCCAAGGCTGCCAATATGCCAATGAACAACATTGAGCGCGCAATTCAGCGTGTTGCCGATAAAAATGCGGCCGTGCTTGAAGAGGTGATGTATGAGGGCTACGGCCCGGCTGGCGTCGCCTTTTTGGTTGAATGCGCAACCGATAATAAAAACCGCACCTACCCTGAAGTACGTAACGCGTTCGCTAAAAACGGCGGCACGATTGCCGAGGCTGGCGCGGTGGCCTTTCAGTTTGCTCGGCGTGGTGTGATTCGCGCTAATTTTTTAGGTGATGCCGACGAGGCAATGCTACAGGCAATTGACGCCGGCGCAGCTGACGCCGAAGTGATTGGCAATGATGAACTATTAATTTACACTGAGCCAAAAGAGCTTGCCGCCGTTCGTGACGATCTTCAGGCCCGTGGCGTTAGTGTTATTGAGGCAGAGCTAACCTATGTGCCAAACAATACAATTGAAATTTCTGCAGCTGACACGGCGCAAAAGGTTGTGAAGCTTTTTGATGCACTTGAAGATCTGCCAGATGTCACCAATGTGCACGCGAACTTTGATATTCGTGAGGGTTAGCCACAGAGGTTTGGCGGGCGATAGCCTATGAGAATTCTTGGTATCGACCCTGGCACTGGTATTTTGGGCTTTGGTGTCATTGAAATAAGGGGCAATAAGCCGGCAATGATTGATGCTGGCGTGATACGCACGCTGGTGCACCAGCCGCAAGACGAACGGCTAGTTGAAATTTACGATGCCCTGCAGAGTATTATTCGTGACACCGCCCCGCAAATTATGAGCATTGAAAAACTATTCTTTGCCCGTAATGTTACCACGGCAATGAGCGTTGCACAGGCTCGTGGCGTGGCAATGCTTTCAGGCAAACAAGCCGGCCTGACAATTGTTGAATACACGCCGCTGCAAATCAAGCAAACCTTAACCGGCTACGGCAAGGCCGATAAAAAGCAGGTGCAAGAAATGGTGCGTATAACCCTGGGGCTCACCGAAGTTCCAAAGCCCGATGATTGCGCCGATGCCCTGGCGACAGCGCTGACGCATGGTTTCATGAGCGGCCGATAGCAGCATAGTCAAGCTGCTGTTTATGATGAGCATTTGCCAAGATACCCATTCCAGCCGGGTGTTTGGGCGTTTTTTGAAGAAAAAATCAAGCTAAGGCAGCGTTGTGCGTCGCCGGTGTGAGGCGAGGCATAATAAAAGCGTATATTTTGAAAGTCGGCCGGCAGCTCAGTGAATGCGTAGCGGCGGTTGTCGCCGCTGGTGGTTTTTATGGTATAGTTGCGCTGCTTCCATCCGGCGCTTTCGAGGTAAGCTACGAGGTTATCGGCGACGATGAGGGCGGGTTCGCTTGAGGCAACTTGCAGTTTGGCATAGACAGCATCGGGCAAGCAGGTGCCGATTTCTGTGCCATTTTCCTCTTTTATACACTCGCGTGTGGCTGAAGAATAGCTAAGCATATCTGTTGAAAGAGTATGCCAAACAGCATCGATTTTTTTCGATTCTGTCTTAATGTCGGCAACACTTGCCCGCTGGGCTTGCTTTGCCTGGCGATACGACTGTACTTCGCTCTGCATCTGTAGCGCCAAGGCAACAACGCCGACTACAAGCATGGCGGCAATAACCAAAAAGCCGTAAAAGTTAATGCGAAAAGTTCTTTTTGAAGTTTTTTTGGCTGAATTGCTAATTTGTGGCATGCCCATACATATTCAATGGTATCATTGACTTACTATGATTGCGCATGTTTCGGGGGTTTTGGCAGAAAAATTTCTTTCATCAGTAATTGTTGACGTTGGCGGCGTTGGTTACGAGGTGTTTGTTTCAGCGCTTGATTATGAGGCGGCCACTTTAAACGAACCGGTAAAATTTTACACTCACCACCATGTGCGCGAGCAAGAGCAGAGTTTATTTGGCTTTACAAGCTTGAGCGCCAAGCGATTATTTGAGCTGTTAATTGGTGTGCAGGGCATTGGCCCGAAGGCGGCGCTGGCTATTTTAAGCTTGGCACCAAGCGAACAGGTGCGCAGTGCGGTCGCGAATGGTGATGTGGGTTTTATTCAAAAAGCGAGTGGTGTGGGCAAGCGCAGCGCCGAGCGAGTGGTGGTTGATCTAAAAGACAAAGTGGGCTTGCCAAGCAGCAGCTATGCCCACTCGCCTGCTGCGCAAACCATAAGCGTTATTGAAGATGACGCACTCGATGCCTTAATGGCGCTAGGCTTTACCCTGAACGATGCCAGCCAAGCGCTGCAAAATGTTGAAGCCTCACTGCCGGTTGAAGAGCGGGTGCGGCTGGCACTAAGAGGAAGGGTATAGATGGCGATCCAACGAATAGTCAACACAACGCCCACGCCTGACGACCCGGTTGAGGTTGAGTTAGAGGTAACGCTAAGGCCAAAGCGCTTCAGTGAATATATTGGCCAAGAGCGCTTAAAAAAGAACTTGCAACTCGCGATTGCGGCTGCTAAAAAACGCAATGAACCAATTGATCACGTGCTGCTATATGGCCCGCCGGGCCTTGGCAAAACCACCATGGCTGGCGTGATTGCCAACGAAATGGGTGCCAATTTGCGGGTCACGGCCGGGCCGGCAATTGAACGGGCTGGCGATTTAGCGAGTATTTTAACGAACTTGGCCGACGGCGACATTTTATTCATTGATGAGATTCACCGCTTGAGTCGCACCATTGAAGAGGTACTCTATGCTGCCATGGAGGATTTTAAGCTCGATATAGTGATCGGCAAAGGCCCAGCCGCCCGCAGTGTGCGGCTCGATCTGCCAAAGTTTACAGTAATCGGCGCCACAACCCGCACCGGCAGTTTGGCGGCGCCACTGCGTGATCGGTTTGGGCATCTTTATCGGTTAGAATTTTATAAACCCGATGAAATTGCCGAGATTATTACCCGTGCTGCCGACATTTTAGGTGTGAAGCTTGAGCCGGCCTCGGCTGAAACACTCGCTACCCGCGCTCGCTTGACACCACGTATCGCCAACCGTCTTTTAAAACGAGTGCGCGATTATGCCGATGTGAACGGCGACGGTATTATTGATACCGAAATTACGCACAGCGCCCTAGAGCTGCTTGAAGTTGACGAACTTGGCCTTGACCCGGCCGATCGGCAGCTGCTTGAGGCTATTATCGACAATTATGGTGGCGGGCCGGTGGGCTTGAACACGCTGGCGGCTCTGACTGGCGACGAAATGGCGACGATTGAAGATTTTTATGAACCGTATCTGTTGCAAATTGGCTTTTTAGAGCGAACGCCGCGCGGGCGAAAGGTAACGCCAAAGGCACGCAGGCATCTTGGCCGGCCTCTAACAGAAGCTGGCGAAGCCCAGGCCCCTCTGTTATAATATGAATAAATATGGAAAAGCAGCCCTACACGCCACCGGCCACCAATGCTTCGAGCGAGCAGCCGCCGCTGCCGCCGGTTTATGAATCGCCCTCGACGGTGTCGGGCGAACCACCTTATGTATCGGCGCCGCAGCCAGTGAATCAGGCGTCTACTCAGCCGCCCCAGCAAACCGCGGCAGCACCTGCGCTGGGCGAGCAGCCGCAGGTTGTTTACACTGCCCGGCCGATTACACCGCCAAAACCCGAGCTGACACCTGAAGAACGGCACCGGCACGAGCATTCGCAGCAGATGTACCCCTCTCTCAATTTAAGCGAGGGTGAATATATTATTAGCGCTGTGCGCCGTCACCCAATTGGCTTGCTTTCGATTTGGTTTGTAGTGGGGCTGATATTGTGTTGTGCCTGATTGGCTTGCCGATTTATGCTGCCAACAACGAGGCAATTGCTCGTTCGTTTGGCTTTTCAGCGGCATCAATGCCTTCGGCGGCGGTTGTGGCAATTCCTTTTTTGGCGTTTTCGGGGCTTGTGCTGCTTGGCGGCATTATTGCCACCTATGTGTATTTGCAAAATAAGTTCTTTTTAACCAACGAAAGTGTCATTCAGCACATTCAAACCAGTTTGTTTTCGCGAAAAGAGCAAACTATTAGCTTAACGAACATTGAAGATGCCAGCTATCGGCAGCATGGCATTTTGCAAACCATTCTGAATTATGGCAACATTCGGCTTTCGACGCAGGGTGAAGAAACCACCTATCGGTTTAGCTATGTTTCAAACCCGAAGCATCAGATTGCGCTATTAAATGACGCGGTTGAAGCCTTTAAGATGGGCCGGCCGCCAAGCGCGAACGATTAGCTCGCTGTTATAGGAGCGCTGAAAATAAGTAAAAAATCAGGCTATTTATTCCGACTCTCACGTATGAAATCAGCCTCTTTTTCAAGGTTGGCACGCAGTGTGTAGCGCTTGCAGGCGCCAGCGTTGCAATCGGCTGGCTCGTAGCGAAAGTTTGAAGCTTTGTTGCCAACTATGTATCCCGATGGGTCTTTGAGTAGCTCGGGGTCGATCCCCTTGGTATTCTCGCTCAGTAAAACGGTGGGATACGATTGATGTGCCGGAAAGTACACTTCTTCAAGATAAAAATACATGGCGTTAATTGAAGTTTTACGGGCGTCGTCACGCTGTGCGGCCCGGGCATTTTGTTCTTGGCTGAACGCAAATAGCGCCAAAATAGCCACCAATAAAACAGCAATGATAATTTCGGGCACCGTAAAGCCTCGTTGTTGTCGCATGCTGTTATTGTACTATATTTTGCGCTATATTTATTTCTAATGTCCTATGATTGCGTAGCAATCTAATATAAGGGATAATAAAGAGAGACAGAAAGCGAGGAATTCTTTTATGGCTGATAAATCAAAAGCTGCCCCAGTGGCGAAAGACGATACTAAAAAAACCGACGACGGCAAAAGCAAGGCACTTGGCTTAGCGCTTGATCAAATTACCAAACAGTTTGGTGACGGTTCAATCATGAAATTGGGCGAGGGGCACAGGGCAAATGTTGAACTGATTCCATCGGGCGCCTTGAGCCTCGATTTAGCACTTGGCGGTGGCTACCCGAAGGGCCGCATGATTGAAATTTACGGGCCAGAAAGCTCAGGTAAAACCACATTAACACTCCATGCCATTGCCGAAGTGCAAAAACAAGGCGGCACCGCGGCGTTTATTGATGCCGAACATGCGCTCGACCCAAGTTACGCTAAAAAATTAGGGGTAGATACCGCCAATTTGTTGGTTTCGCAGCCCGACAACGGCGAACAAGCGCTCGAAATTGCTGAAACGCTGGTGCGTTCAAATGCTGTTGATTTAATCGTCATTGACTCAGTGGCGGCGCTTGTACCGCAAGCCGAAATTGAAGGCGAAATGGGCGACAGCCACATGGGGCTGCAGGCTCGCTTAATGAGCCAGGCGCTGCGTAAGCTAACGGGTATTATTAATAAATCAAAAGCTACCGTGATTTTCATTAACCAAATTCGTATGAAGATCGGTGTGATGTTTGGCAACCCCGAAACCACAACCGGCGGTAACGCGCTGAAGTTTTATGCTTCGGTTCGCCTTGATATTCGCCGGGTTGGCCAAATTAAAGTGGGCGAAGATATTATCGGCAACCGCACCAAGGTGAAGGTGGTGAAAAACAAGATTGCCCCGCCCTTTCGTGTGGCTGAATTCGATATTATGTACAACGAAGGTATTTCAAAGAGCGGCGATGTGCTTGACTTAGCGGTGCAGCACGGCGTGGTTGGCAAAGCCGGCGCCTGGTTCGATTATAAAGACGCAAAAATCGGCCAAGGCCGCGAAGCCTCAAAAACCTACCTGCGCGAGAACCTGAAGATAATGGCCGAAATTGAAAAAACCGTTCGCGAAAAAGTTGCCGCCGAAGAGGCATAGGCGTGAATGGCTACGAACAACGAGAATACGAGCCGCTCAAAGAAAACTATGCCGGCCTATGGTCGCGACGGATTGATGCCGAACATCGGTTAATCTATCGGGCAGCCGACGATGCCAATTATATTATCGCCTGCCGCTATCATTATGAGTAGTCATGCCTAAAATAACCGCCGTTAAAGCTGCTGTGAAAACTCGGGGCCGGTATAATATTTTTATCGATGGCCTTTATACCTTTTCGCTTGATGAACTGCAAGTTGTAAACGCTGGTGTTCGGGTTGGCAAAGAGTTGAGCGAAGCCGAAATTACAGCACTGAAAGACGAAAGCACATTTGGCAAAGCCTATGCTCGGGCGCTTGAATATATTATGCGCCGCCCGCGTAGTGTGAAAGAGCTGCGTGATTACGCCTGGCGCAAACAGTGGGGCGAGCCACTAAGCGAGCGGGTCGTTAACCGCTTGATTGAAAAGGGCTATCTGAACGATACAAAATTCGCCGAGGCCTGGGTGCGCCACCGTTCACTCGGCAAGCCAATCAGCGAGCGCAAGCTGCGGCTTGAGCTGAAGCAAAAAGGCGTTGCCGACGAAATTATCAACGAGGTGTTGGCACAGAGCGAAGCCTTTGACGAATTAGCAGGCTTAAGGCAATTAGTTGCTAAAAAACGCGCCCGCTATAGCGACGAGCAAAAATTTATGGCGTTTCTTGCCCGGCAAGGGTTTGGTTTTGATGCTATAAAGCAAGTGCTGAGCGAAGATATTTAAGCCCTACCCTTTTATCGCCTGTCGGCGTGTTCGGGTTGCGGGGTTTGCGGTGTGTTCCGAAACGGGTTCTGAAACTCCACGGCTTGCAGCGGTTGTTTGGCGGTGGCTTCTTTCACTGTGGGCGCCTCAACTACAATCGCTTCGTCGTTAATCTCAATAATCTGAGAGCGGCTAATAATGAGCTCGGTGTTGTTAATAGCTTTGAAAATCGGCTGCTGCACACTCAGCTTCATAATATTGAACGAATCAGAATCTATAATAAAATTATTAACCTTGCCGAGTTTGTGCTTGGTGTTGTCGATAACCTTTTTGCCTAGTAGCTCAAAGTGTAAATTTAAAATTTGCTGCAACCGCACTAGGTCGTGCAGCGGCATAATATCGTCGCTGTCGTTAATAATAAAACCGAGCTGGCCGAATTCGCGAATGTCGTCAACATAGAGCACCGACGGATGCTCTTCAATGAGCCTGCCCTCGCAGTAAAAAGCAACAACTTTTAGCATATGCGGGTCGATAATTGGCTCGGTTGCCGCCCCAAGCTGCCCGCCCGTTTGCAGGCTCATAATTGGAACGTTTTGGATTTTTTCACGCCAGAGTAGCATATGCTTTTAGTATAGCATTACGCCGCCGTGCCAATTAATTATGAAATAATTATTAAAAAGCATACGGTTCTTATTGACCCCTGCATTTTTCACCGTATGATGAAAGTGCTCTTCGGTCGTTAGTTCTTAACGAAGCTCGTTAACAACTGAGAGGAAGTGAGGCTATGCCTCGCAAGAGATTGCTATCACTGCTGTGCGCGGTGGTGATGGCGTGTTTGATGATAGGTTTCTCACCTTTGGCACTGGCCGACGGTGAAATTACAAGCGTGGTGCTAAGCGAGCCAGTGCCGATGTCGATTTACTCGCATGGCAATGGCAGCGTAACTGGCGTGCAGTGTGACTCAACGGTCTCAACATATCAGTATGGCGAGACCTATGGTTCTAGTCTGCATCTTGCTGCTACGTACAAGAGGCATAGCGGTACTGACTGGTTCTTGGGCGGCAACCCGAGCACTTGCGAAAGTGCTGCCACCGGGCGAGACGGTACACTATATATGCTTCTTCTACGGCATCTGAGCGGTGGATACGAAACAAGGGTTGTTGCTGTCAAAAACGGCGTACAACTTTGGAGTTTTGAGCCAGTCGTTTGTCAGAACGGGGCCAGTGGGTACACTGATGGCAAAGATGTGTCATTGCGGCTAGGGAAAGACGGTAATGTATACGGGATTTTCTATAGCGACCCCTCTAATCAATGCCCTGGGTACACAGCTATGCTCATTGGCATTAATGCCCAAGACGGCTCCTTGCGATTCAAAAAAGAGCTGGATGCAGGCCACTCCCTGTGGCACAGGGTTTTTGTGAACGAGCAAGGCTTGAGTGTTGTCGATCACAATGACTATCGCTTCTTCAGCCATGAAGGAGAAGAGGATACTTCAAGGAGGAAGTCTCTTGTCGCGAGCCCGCAAGAAGAGGTTCATCCCTATAATTCCGCTGGAAATATAGGGGGAGATGTAGTCTACACCTTTTCATCTTCATATGTACCTGTAGGCTTGTCGTGTAGCAGGTATAGCTGGGCAAGAATTCTCAAAGAAGATGGTTCATTCGTTAGCGTTGGAAGCCCTGAGTGTAACCTTGAGCTTGGACAACTGACAGCGACACCAGACGGTGGGTTTGTTGCACTGGGCTATCGCCAGTGGAGCAGCAATCGGTTGCTTCGTTTTGGCGCTACTGGTGATAAGTTGTTTGATGTAGATACAGGCTATGAGCCCGGTTTTAATAACTGGAAACTTAATAGCTTTAAAGTTGCAGCTGACGGTAGGGTCATTGCCCTCTATAGGGGCATCGAAGTTGGTGGCGATAACGACGGATACGTTGGTATTTATTCTTATACAGCCACTGGCAATCGGAGCTTGATTTTCTCCACCGAAGCTTTCGCAGAGAATTCGGCTGCTGCTGATTACTTTCAAGCAATCACATTTACGCTTGCAACCGACACGGTCTATATTGCGCTGTGTGAGGTTTCTGCATTGGCCCCCACTTGCGTTGATATGGGCGGCAGTAACTGGTTGGTGAAGGTGTCTGTTTCTGGCATGACCTTTGACTATCCACGTTCAGAGGCGCTGCTAGTGTCCCAACCTGAACTGGAACAAGTTGGGTTGGGTGATTCGTATTCATCTGGACATGCCAATGGAACCTATATCTCACCAAGTGATACGAATGGCTGCAATCGCAGCGCTACTGCATATCCTGTCTTGCTCGACCAAGATACGAGCTTGCAGTGGAATCTTGCGGCATTTGTTGCCTGTGCCGGAGCGACTATACAAGATGTCATTAACGGCAAGAACGGCGAGCCAAGCCAGCTTGATGTTCTAACCGAAGGTACGGAAGCTGTCACGATCACGATCGGAGGTAATGACGCGTTTTTTGAGCCGTTTGCAACGGCGTGCGCCGTTTCATCGTGCGCGGTAGGATCAACGGCTTACAATAACTCGCAACAAGTCATCAGTACTAGTCTTCAGGGTGATCTTGAAGATTTGTTTGAACAAATCTCACTTCGCGCGCCAAACGCCAATGTTTTTGTTATCGGCTATCCAAAGCCTTTTTCTTCAGTGCTTAACCCTGTTTGTAACGGTGGATTTATTCCGCCGGATAATCAGACCGGGGCGCGGCAGATGGTTGAAAGCCTTAACAATGTGCTGTTCCTTGCAGTGCAAAACTCCGGTAGTAAGTTTCACTATGTTGATCCCGAAGCCGAGTTTGATGGGCATCGTTTGTGTGAGGAGGGCACTTCTTATCTCATAGGCATTAACTTTCTGAATAACAGCAATAGCTTCCATCCCAACGGACTAGGTCACAAAGGATTGGCGGCCGCCGTTAAGGCTGCTGCGTAAGTAAGAAAACGATCTGAAGAGCAGCCAGGTGGGCGCGTCGCTTGAAAAAGCTTGATGCGCTCACTCTGGTGAAAAACACTATTTGCATAAGCTTATTGACAGGTAGAATCTGCCACAGTATGATTGACGCATAAGCTAGGTTACATGGCCTAGGTGAAAACTTAAATAGGGGGCATTACATGCTGGAAATACTAAAAAAGAAACGTCAAGAAGGTTTTACCCTTGTTGAGCTTTTGATCGTTATTGTGATCATTGCCATTTTGGCCGCCTTGGTTATTGTGACGTTTAGCGGGGTGCAGCAGCGTGCGCGTAATACGGAGCGTCAGACTGATGTTGCCGCCTTGGCAAAATATCTTGAGATTTTCTATGCGGACAATGCGAAATACTTGGCCCAAAATGACATGTCAGATACTGCTGCAAATATCAAACTAAAACTGCCTGGCCTCGACACGAACGCGCTAGTTGCTCCACAAGCAAGCAACACAAACAGCTACATTGTTGGAGCGGGCGCGGAGAATCCAACTACGGTTCAATACGGCTATAAAGCCTGGACTGACGTGGCCAAGACCACTGCATGTACTACTACAGGCTCGACCTGTTTGAAATATACCCTATACTGGAATGAAGAAGGTGTTGGCGTGAAATCTAAAGACAGCTCTAACTAATATTCAGATATAAAGTATCAAAGACTCCCGACGGGAGTTTTTGATTTATCATTGACCCCAACCCCAATAACTCTTATGCTTAAAGGTAATATGGCTCGGCATGAAGACGGTTTTAGCGCTGTTGAGATTTTGGTGACATTGCTTGTGGCTGGCACATTTTTGCTGGCGTTTGCGCAGCTGTTTGGCGCAACCTCTAACATTGCCATGCTGACTAAAGAAGAATCGACTGGTGTTAACATACTAATGGGCTATAACGACGAAAACCGCTATTGGCCAGATTCGGCGGCGCAAAGTAGGGAACTTGAGAGGTATGAAGCCAACATGCGTGGTGCGGCCGGCACGGCCTCGCCCAAGCATATTATTATCGCCCAAGATTTGCCGGTAACTATTACGCCAACACTGGTTCGTAAAGATGTGAGCGTTACTTATAACGGCAGCCGTGTTATGAAATCGAGCACGTTCATACGATATGATGGTGGGATTTTCTATGAAACCAACTAACCATTGGCCTAAAAAACCTCACAAGCAAGCTGGCTTTACGTTAGTTGAAGTTGGTATTGTGGTGCCAATGGCGCTGCTGGTGCTGGGCGTGATTTTTTCGTACCTTATTACAACTTACCTCGAGGGCCTGCAGCAAACCACGCAGCTGGCGGTGATGGATGATGCTAACGCGGCCGTTAATAGAATGAACGACGATCTTATGGTAGCTTCGGGGTTCCAGTCAAGAACCAGTAGCTATTTAAATGACGTGTATGCACCCAGTGGCGGCTGGAACGCCAACACCGGCACCCCGACCTCGCCAGTGCTGGTTGTTCGAGCGCTCGCCACCACAGCGCCAAGTAAAAATGCCGCTAAAAAGGTAGTGCGCTTACAGCAGCGGCCTTGCACGATCGACAACGAAATCATTAACCCGATTCTTTACTATAATATTATTTATTTTGTGAGTGGCGGCAATTTATATAAACGCACCATTGCCAGCAATACAGACAGTTCGGGGCTAACGGCCTGTGATACCCCTGTTCAGCAAAAGCAGACTTGCCCCGCGGGGCAGTCAAATGCAGCCTGCAATGGCACGGATATTTTAGTTGCCAGCGATGTTAGCGACTTTCATGTAACCTATGGCCGGCCCGAAACTTCGTCTGATTCGTGTTCAAACACCTGGGATCTTCATGTTTGTGAGGTAAGTTCGCCCGAGCTGGCCTCGGTTGCCACCTTAGAACTAACCATTACGCGCACGTCGGCAGCTGAACCCTTTAGCTTTACAACAAGTACAACTTTTGGGCCAATTAATCTATGAGACATCCCGTGCGACATACCACGCCTCACCGTCAACAGGCATTCATTATGCCAGCAATTTTATTTATTTCGCTGGCGCTGGCAATTATTGGTGTGGCGCTGCTTACCTATGTGAGCGCCCTGCGACTCTCGGTTATAAGGGGTCTTGATTTACGCATCGCCAGAGATGCCGCGCTTTCAGGTTTTGAATATGGCCGCGATAAGCTTGAAACCGAAGGCGCTAGCTATGCCGGCACTACTGCGCCAACCAACTGTAGTAATGTTAACCCTGCGTTGGCACCATACACTGTGCAGGCTACCACTTTTTGTGCAACCTTTAGAATTGAGGTTCTACAAGCACCAGCCAGTGGCGCTAGCAAGCAAGTTCGCAGCACTGGTATTGTGTATCGGCTGCAAGGTTCAACAGCGGTTGCGGCGGCACAGCAGGTATATGTGGGTAACATTGCCAAGATTGCTTATTCGCCAGAGACGCAGTTGTCGACCTTCGAGCCTGGCTTATATGGCATTACCAACAACTTGACCGGCACCATGATGTTTGCCGAATTTGGGGGTAACCGGGTGGCAACGCTGGGGACAGACGGTGCTATCAGTGAATTTGCGATTCCGCTTTCTTCAAATAATTCGGGGCCAACCGAACTAACGGTGGCGCCCGACAACCGTGTGTGGTTTACCCAATATAACCAAAACAAGCTTTCTTATACGAGTGCTACGGCTGGTGGTATTACAGAATACACTATTCCGACTGCCAATTCCTACCCCTTGAGTATTGCGCTCGGGCCAGATAACAACATTTGGTATGGTGGTGCCGCAAGCGGAAAGATCGGCAAGTTTAATCGTACTACTAGTGCCTTCACTGAATATACCTTGCCGAGCGGCACTTACGGTCCAACCCCCTTTCCGGTTGATTTAGTTGCCGGCCCGGCTTCAGATGGCGGCCGAATATGGTTCTTAGAGCGAAATACCGGCAAGGTGAGCACAATTACCACCAGCGGTGTGGCCTCGACTATACCATTGAGCCTGCCTGCTTCGGTGCAGCTGCGTGGTATTGCGGTTGGCCCCGATGACAACATTTGGTTTACCCAAGAAGCTACTAATAAGGTTGGTAAATTTGCGCTGCCGTCTGGTGTGCTTACCGAGTATACGCTGCCCACGGCAAACAGCGGGCCTTATCAGATTGCGCGTGGCAATGGCAATGAGCTTTGGGTGACGCAATCGGCTAGCAATAAGGTGACCAAGCTGGTTATTTCGGGTATGAATATGAGCTCGACGCTCACGAGTATGACTGAATATGACGTTTCTTCGGTTGGCGGCTCAGCACCCCGCTATATTGTGAAGGGGAACGATAATAATATGTGGTTCACACAAGGTGCGGGCGGGAGAATCGGCAAAATAACCAGTGCTGGCGTGCTCACCGGCTATGGCGTTTCAACCAGCCGGCAGCCACAGCATATTGTTGGTGGGCCAGATGGTAACATGTGGTTCACTGAATTCAATTCGGGCAGAATACGAAGGGCAGATTTAAACGGTGCGTTAACTGGTGAATTTATGATTGCCGAAGGCAATTCGTATCCGCAAGAAATCATAGTTGGGCCCGACAACAACTTATGGTTCACGCAGTCTTACCGTTATATTACTAAGCTTACGACAGCGGGTGTGATGACGTCGTACCCAACTATCACTACCACTTCTCACCCAGTTGGTTTAGCAATCGGGCCCGACAACAACTTATGGTTCGGCGACAACAACAATAGTAAGATTATAAGATCGACCACAGCCGGTGCCATGACGGAATACACCATTCCAACGGCGGGTTCTGCGGTGCGCTCGCTGGCTCGGGCTGGCAACTATCTGTGGTTTACTGAACGATTAACCAATAAAATAGGTCGAATTCACTACCAAACCGGTGTATTTAACGAATACACCATTCCTACGGCTAGTTCTCAGCCAAACTTTATTACAACGGCTGCCAATGGCGATCTTTGGTTTACTGAATTTGCCGGTAACAAAATCGGCAAAATTACCCAAAGTGGTGTGATTACTGAATATGCTGTTCCAACGGCAAACTCTGGCCCGGGTTATATTGTGCCTGGGCCAGATGGCAACATTTGGTTTGGCGAGGTGACTGCTAATAAAATCGGGCGCATTACCCCTGGCGGCATTATTACTGAGTTCCCCCCAACAGAACCTGGTTCGTTAATTTTTGGCATTAATTTCGGGCCTGACGGCAAGTTATGGTATACAAATTTTCAAAATAATAGAATCGGCACGCTGGTGATTCAACTGCCGGCAGTGGTATATAAAGAACAAACCTCGCTTGTGGCGTTTCGCTCAGATGGTGAAGAATCACAAGTGCTTTAGGTGTGGGGCTATATCGACACTCTCAGCTTACCCTTTCCAGATCGTGTGAAATCGGTTTTACTAACCGATTTCAGCCCAACGCTTGTATAAAGCTCCGTGGGAGCTTTATACAAAAAGAGTGGTCTGGAGAGGGTAAGCTGAGAGTGTCGATAATATTGATTTTTAAAGCAGTAAAGCACTCATAGCTGGGTTTCAGAGCGTGGCTTTTAAGTGATACAATAATGCTAATGGTTATAAGAACTTATCAGGGTGAGCGTTAGCGGGGCATATGAGTCAGCTTTTTTTTAAAGAACGACCACTTATTGGGCTAGATATTAGCCAGAGCAGTGCCAAAATTATGGCCTTAACCCCTAAGAAATGGGCGGTTTCGGGCTATGGCTCTGTCGATCTTGACCCGTTAAAAACCGGCAGTGCAGGTGATTTACAGGGCCATCTTGAGGTGAAGCTAAACGAGCTTTTAACTAAACACATTGTCGGTAAGCTGCCAAGCCACCAGGCGGTGGTGAGCGTTCCTACCTCGCGTACATTTACCCGCTCACTAACTCTCCCAAGAGAGGCCGAAAAAGATCTTATGAATGCCATTCAGCTTGAAGCCGAGCAGTACATTCCTATTGCTATGGATCAGCTCTATATTGATTACCAGGTGATTGCGGGCGATAAAGCATCGCTTGAGGTGTTGATGTCGGCAGTGCCAAAGCTGCAAGTTGATACTGTTATGCAGGCCTGCAAGGCGGCGGGTATTGAGCCAATTGTGATTGAGCCAAGCATCAATGCCGTCGCCCGGTTGGTTCATGAGGCCGAAGAAGGCGATTTGGTCACGGTAATTCTTGACATTGGCTCCACTGCAACCGATATTGCTATTCTTGATAAAACCATTCGCGTCACCGGTGGCGTTGGTGTTGGCGGCCACAATATGACCCAAGCGATTATGGAAGAGCTCAACCTAACGCACGATGCAGCCCACATGCTTCGAACCCACAATGGCTTAATGGTAAACCCAAAGCAGGCAGCCATTAAAAAAGCGCTTGAGCCAACCTTACAAAAGATCGTGAGCGAAACAAAAAAGGTAATGCGCTATTACACTGAGCGGCTGGGTAAAAAAGCCAAGATCGAGCAGCTCATTATTGTTGGCGGTGGCTCGAATGTGCCCGGTATCGGCGATTATTTTACTGATAATATGATTATCGCGGCGCGCGCCGCCAGCCCCTGGCAAATTTTAGATTTTGGCAAGCTTACCCCACTTTCACGGCAGCTGAAACCTCGGTTTATCACAGCTATTGGCCTGGCTATGGTGAACCAAAAAGAGGTTTGGCAATGATAAACTTGTTGCCACCCGAGCAAAAAAAAGAATACCGGGCTGCCCGAATGAATACCATTTTGCGCCAATATTTCACCCTGCTGTTGGTTGCTATTGCTGTTGTGGTTGTAATTTTTGGTGGCTCACTCTATCTTAATATGCTAAATAAGCAAAGTTATGAACAAATACTGGCCGACAATAACAAAAAGCTGACCGACCTCAGTGAAGTACGCGAAAAAACGGCCACTTTTAATAAAAATATTAGCGATGCCCGAAAAGTGTTTAACGCGCAAATCAGTCTAAGTGATGCCATGGTGAAATTTGCCGAGGCTATGCCGCGCGGAACGGTGCTGACAGGCTTGACGCTTGACGCTCAAAGCACTTCAAAGCCGCTCAACCTGACGGCACGGGTTGATAGTTTTTCGAAGGCTGGCGTGCTCGAGGCTAACTTTAAGGCTTCGCCGTATTTCAAGCAGGTAACGGTGGCGAGCGTCACGAACACATCTGGCAGTGGGTCTGACAACAGGTATCCGTATACGGTGAGCTTAACGGTGCTGCTTGACCCTTCAATTGTTAACCCGCTGACGAAGGAATCAACGGCCGAAGAAGGGGCTAACCAATGAAACTCACGGCAACTCGGCTGAGGATTGTGCTAATTGCCGCCATTATTTTATTAATGGTTGGCGGCGGTAGTGGCAGTTATTTTGTAGTTGTGTTGGTGGGTGAGCAAATTCGTCAGGCAAACCACACTAAAATTGACGCCGATATTACTGCCAATGCCGGCCAGAGTGCGGCAAGGGCAAAATCTGAACTTGAAAAACCAGATGTTGCCGAGTTGCTTAACTTTGCGAATTCTATTATTCCAAGCGCTGAATATCGTCGGCAGTTCTTAGCCGACGTGCAAAAGTATGCAATTGATACTGGTGTATCGTTGGCTGGTGTGAACTTTAAAGACACTGCGGCAACATCGGGTGCAACCGATGCCGCTGGTGCTGCCACGCCTGCAGCAGTAGTTCCAGCCGGGCAGGCGATTCCAGTTGGCTTAACATTCGGCGGTAGCACAAGATACGAAAACTTCATCGCCTTCACTAAAAAACTTGAAAACAACTTGCAGCACATTCAGATTACCGGCATGATCTTGCAGCCCGAAAGCACTAACGGCAGCGTTCTTTCAAGCGCGACGCTCGACATACAATTATTTGTGAGAAAATGACAGTATGAAAAATAAGAATATTTCGCTTTCATTCCCTCAGATCACCGCCAGCCTCGGCCGATTACTGAGGCCAATTGGCCGGCATTTTATGTTTATATATATACTTATTTTATTACTGGGCGTTGGAACGATCATTCTGTTCATTGCCCTGGCTTTTAGCACCGACGATCAAGCCTATCGCGAACAAAAAGAAATGGAATTTTCGAGCGACGTACAGCTAAATAAAGATAAAAAAGTAGTTGACCACATTTTGCGGCTGCAAACTGCCGATGCCGGGCCCATTAAGCCGAACTACGACCCCAGCCGCGATAACCCATTCCGTGAATAGCAATTATTTAATACTTGTTGTTAGACTGCTAATTGGCCCTAGCACGCTGGCGGCAATCAGGCCAATCATGCCACCCATAAAAACAATCATAACTGGCTCAATAATTGAGCTAATGCTGCTGATGGCGGTGTCGACTTCTTCTTCATAAAAGTCGGCTACTTTTACGAGCACTGTATCGGTTTGGCCGGTCTCTTCGCCAACAGCGAGCATTTGCGGAATAATTGCCGGAAACAGCTTATTGCCCATGAGAGCCTGCGAGAGCTGTTTGCCATTTTGCACATCAACTACGGCTTGCTCGAGCGCTTTTTCATAGCTGACATTGCCAATGGCGCGGCCGGTGACCCTCAGCGCTTCAAGCACATTGACCCCAGCGCCCATCATTGAGGCAAAGGTACGCGAGAAGCGGGCAACAGCAACTTTTTGAATAATGCTGCCAAGGCCCGGAATTTTAAGCACCACGGCGTGAAACTGAGCCTTACCGCGTGGGCTTCTTAAGTAGCGGCGAACCCCAACCACTATTAAAATAATACCACCAATAACGATGTACCACTGATTCTGCAAGAAGCCGCTAATGCCAAGCATTACTTGGGTTAAGACAGGCAATTCGGCATCGGCACCGCCAATGTCTTTTAAGATAATGCCAATTTGGGGAATAACAAAAAGCATTAAGGCAAAAAAGGCAACAAAAGTAATAATTAGCAAAATAATAGGGTAGGTCATTGCGCCCTTCACCTTTTTACGGATTGAGGCGTTCTTTTCTTGCTGCGAAGCAATGCGTTTTAAAATTTCGTCTAAAATACCAGCGGCTTCACCGGCGCGCACCATATTAATGTAGACATCGCTAAAAGCTGAGGGGTGTTTGGCAAAAGCATCAGCCAGGGCTGAGCCCGATTCGACATCTTTTACCACCGTTTCAAGCACACTCTTTAAGGCGGAGCTTTCGGCTTGCACCTGTAGTGTATTTAAGGCGCGTAAAATCGGCACACCGGCACTTACCATTGTGCTCAGCTGCCGGGTAAAAACAACCAAATCGTTTATTTTCACTCTTGATTGGCCGAGCAGGCTATTGATAGTAACGCTTTTTTGGTGTTTTTCGCCCGATAGGGTGAGGGTAATGGGCCGTAAGTTTTCTTTGCGAAGATTAGCCAACGCCGCATTGCGGTCAACCGCTTCAATAGTACCAGTTAATGTTTTACCGGCTGCATCAGTTGCTTTATATGAAAACTTTGCCATTTTTTGGTTATTCCCGGGTAACGCGCAAGATTTCTTCTATACTGGTTTCGCCGCGCAGCGCTTTTATGAGCCCGTCGTTCTGCATGGTAATCATACCATTTTTAACGGCTTCAGCTTGAATAGTGTCACTTGTGGCACTGCCGACAATGAGGTTTTGAATGGCAATACTGTTTGCGAGCACTTCATAGATACCCATGCGGCCTTTGTAACCGGTATTACCGCACTCTTTACAGCCGCCACTGTGGGCGCGCCATAGCAATGAAACTCCTTGTTCGCTAGTAGCAAGCTGGGCGTTATCTTTACCAATACCCTCTTTGAGTGCCTCGGTCTCGAGCTCGTGTAGCCGCTTGAGGTTCTCTGGGGTTAATAGGCTGAAAAGTCGGGCGAACTCGCTGAGCTCAGCTTCGGTTGGCTGGTAGGTTTCTTTACAGTGGCTGCAAAGCTTACGCACCAAGCGTTGACCAACCACGGCTCGAACGGTGCTGGCAATTAAGAATGGCTCGATTCCCATGTCGAGCAAGCGCGGCAAGCAGGTGGCGGCATTGTTGGTGTGCAGTGTCGAGAACACTAAATGCCCGGTTAAGGCCGCTTGAATCGCAAGGTCGGCGGTTTCGCCGTCGCGAATCTCACCAACCATGATGATGTTCGGGTCTTGGCGCAGCAGGGCTCTGAGCCCCGTCACGAAGGTCATGCCAGCCTTGGGGTTCACTTGGGTTTGGTTGGCGCCAAAGATCTTATATTCAATCGGGTCTTCAACGGTCGAGATATTCACTTCGGGCCGGTTCAAAATACTGAGAATGCTAAATAAACTAGTTGATTTACCAGAACCGGTCGGCCCGGTGACGAGTGTGGTGCCATGCGGTTGCACGATAGCGTCGTTAACGCTGCGCAGTGCTTGCCCCCAGTAGCCGAGCTGCTCAAGAGTGAGGGCTTTATTTGATTCGTCAAGAATACGCAGCACCACTTTTTCACCATCGCTAATTGGCAAGGTGCTGACGCGCAGCGCATAGGTTTTGCCGCCGACGGTAATTTTAAAGCGGCCATCTTGGGGAACACGGCGCTCATCAATTTTCAGCGCCGAGAGAATCTTAATACGGCTAACAAGTGCGTTTAACACATTTTTAGGCAAACGGTTGGCCTCTTTTAAAACGCCGTCGATGCGATAGCGCACTTGCACGTAATCTTCGCGTGGTTCAATGTGAATATCTGAGGCATTGGCGCGCACGGCGTATTCAAGCAACAGGTTAACGGTTTGAGCAATCGGTGAATCTTCGGCAATGTCTTCTTCTGATATCTGTTCGTTTTGCTGGCTTTGTTGCTCGCTGGCCGACTGCACCTCTATAACCCTTTCAATCTCGGTGGCGGCACCTTCGCGATAGTTCTCAAGCACGCTTAAAATGTTTTCTTTGAGCGCAATATAAAGTTTAAATTTAGGGCCGATATATTTTTGAATAAAATCGAGTGCCTGCACGTCATCGGGGTCTTCCATGGCTAGCTGTTTGGTGCCATCGGGCAGGCTGTCGAACACAATGGCGTTATATTGTCTGGCAATGCGCTCGGGAATCACACTCAAAATTGATTTTGTTGCCTGGTTTGGGTCGATTTCAACAAACGGTACGTTAATATAAATGCCGTAAAGCTCGGTAAGCTCTTTTTCGCTAATGATATTCTTAGTGACAACAATGTCTTGCAGCGGGCGGTTGGTTTTTTCTTGCACTTGCTGCAAGATGCGCAATTGCTCGTCAGACAGTTTGCCTGCCTCTTTTAAAACGGTGACCAGTGTCGCGTCAGAAATTCTCATAATATAATAACTTCAGTATACCAGCTTATGGTTAAAAATAAGGCTGGCTCTAAGTGCCGACTGCCGTATGATTCGGGCAATTCACGCAATAACCAGGATAGGTGGCGGCTTCTGCTGAGTGTGAACGGCAATTGCCTTTTATGCAGTAATAAAAAGCGCTGTTAACCCCGAAGCCACTGGCCCATGATTCTTTGGGGAACTTGCAGGCAGAAAGCGGGCCGCCTGCTGGGCAGAAACGAACACTAATTTGCACGGTGTCAACACCGTTGATTGTCCAGTGGTCGTAATCAAAAACGCTCGACGGCCAGGGTGCGTTTGGCCAGTCGTCTATGTCATCTTGAGAGTCCATAAACTGCTTCACCTCGGCTGGAATATCCCGAGAGACATCGGGCGGATAGTTATCATAGTGCGCGGCATATAATTTTGTGGCGTTGGCAATAGATTCGACATCTGCAGTTGCCGACTTAAGGTAGTTGTTGTTTATGATGCCGTTGTAAGTAACAATACTTAGCACACTCAAAATGGCCAGTACGCTAATAGCAATAATAAGCTCAACTAGAGTAAAACCAGTTGTACGAAAAGATACCATTATATGTTTAGCATAAGCGTTTTATTAAAAAAAGTACAGCAAAGATGCAGGGTGCGGTATACTTTATCTCATGAAAAAAGAGCGTTTTATAGCCTCGCTTGAAGAGATGCTGAAATTTGGTGAGCAGCTAGGCCAAGCGGTGAAAGGCGCAGAAGTTTTTGAGCTAGTCGGCGATGTTGGCACCGGCAAAACCACCCTGGTGAAGGGGCTGGCACGCGGGCTTCATATTACCGATGTGGTGCAAAGCCCGACATTTACGATCAACAGGGTATATCAGGCGCCTGGTGGCTTGACATTGTTTCATTATGACTTTTATCGCCTTAACGAGCCAGGGATCATGCGCCAAGAGCTGAGTGAGTCACTCGACGAATCGCACGGCGTTATCGCGCTTGAATGGGACGATACCGTGCATGATCTGCTGCCACCTGAGCGAACCATTCGAATTGAGCTACACTATGCTGGCGAAACCGGGCGGCAGGTGACGCTTTTTGTTCCCAACCAACTTTCTTATATCATGGAGGCGATAGAGTAATATGATTTTAGCCATAAAAACAGATACAGCTTTGCTTGAGCTGGCACTGATCGACAGTCATGACTCTACGAAAGTGCGCGAAAGAAACATTGAGCTAGGCCGATCAATGGCGCGCGACATTCTCTCACACATTGAAGCATTGCTGAGCGAGGCGGCCATAAAATGGCCAGACCTCACTGGCCTGATTGTATTTAGCGGCCCAGGTAGCTTTACAGGCCTTAGAATTGGTGCCACTACAGCGAACACTATTGCCTATGCCGAGAGTCTGCCAATTGTTGGCATGGCTGGCGATAATTGGCGAGAACAAGGGGTGGCACGGCTTAAGGGTGGCGAAAACGATACAATGGTCATGCCCCGCTACGGCAAGCCCGCCAACATCACGAGCCCCCGTAAATAAACGTTGTATTTCTGGCAGTAGCGACGTACAATAAAGATGCAAACGTAGTGTTTATTGCGTTTGCATAATTTGTTGCACTAACTTCATCGATGCCATCTATCCGCTTGGGTAAATTTTGATTTTTTCTAATAACTGTCTTAGTGTTCCGTGGATGGTATCGGTTTTCATAGAAAGGAATGGTTATGGAAACACTGATCATCGGCATTATTGCTGCTTTGGTTGGTATTGGTGGCGGCGTTGGCACAATGTATGTTGTTGCCTCAAAGCGTCGTGCCAATGCTGGCGATGCGGCCGAAAAGTTATTAATTGACGCCGAAAAAAATGCCAAACAGATTGAGCTTGACGCTCAAGACAAGGCGTTAAAAATTACCGAAACGGCCGCTAAAGAAGAAAAAACGCGCCGTGAAGAAATAACGAAACTTGAGAAGCGCGTTCAAGAACGCGAAACAAGCTTAGATCGTAAGCTCGAAGAACTCGACAAGCGCGCCGAAGCGCTGCGCTCTTCTGAAGATGAGGTTGAAACCTTAAAGACTGAGATTCGCGGTATTCGCGTGCGTCAGCAAGAAAAGCTTGAAAAAATCGCTGGGCTTACTAAAAAGGTTGCTGCCGAAAAACTGATGCAGATGACCGAGCGCGACATCAAGAACGATCTTGTCGGCCTGGTTAATAAACTCCAGCGTGATGCCGCCGAAGACGCCGAAGAGCGAGCTGGCACAATACTCGTGAGTGCTATGGAGCGCATGGCCAGCGAGGTAACTGCTGAACGCACCGTGACCGCCTTAAAGCTTGAAGACGACGAAATGAAGGGTCGCATCATCGGTAAAGAAGGCCGCAACATTCAGGCCTTGCAGCGCGCCACCGGCGTTGACATTCTGGTTGACGACACACCAGGCATGGTGGTGCTTTCAAGCTTTGACCCAATTCGTCGCCAAGTTGCCCGCGTTACTCTCGAGCTATTAATGAAAGATGGCCGTATTCACCCTGCTCGTATTGAAGAGGTAGTTGAAAAGGCTCGCAAGCAAATCGACAAAGAAATTGACCGGGCCGGCGAAGACGCTGCCCGTGAAGTGGGCGTTGTTGGAATTCCCAAAGAATTACTACGTTTACTTGGTGAGCTAAAATTCCGCACCAGCTACGGCCAAAACGTGCTCAAACACAGCACTGAAATGGCGCACATGGCTGGCCTGATTGCTGAAGAAATTGGTGCTGATGTGCGCACCGTGAAATACGCAACCCTTCTGCATGATATCGGCAAAGCGGTTACGCACAAGATTGAAGGCAAACACCACCACATTGGTGCCGAGCTAGCTCGAAAATACGGTGTGCCCGAACCAATTTGCCACGCCATAGAAGCACATCATGATGATGTAGAAGCTACAACACCAGAAGCACTGGTTGTTCGTGTGTGTGACGCCCTCAGCGCTGCCCGCCCCGGTGCCCGCAATATTAGTGCTGAAAACTTTGTTGAGCGCATGCGCGATCTTGAAAATGTTGCCACGAGCTTCAAGGGCATTGATAAAGCCTATGCAATTAGCGCCGGCCGCGAAATTCGTATTATTGTTCGCCCTGAAGATATTGATGACCTCTCGGCGATTAAACTCGCCCGCGATATCGCCAATAAAATTGAAAGCACCATGCAATACCCCGGCACCATTAAAGTTAACGTCATTCGCGAAACCCGCGCCATTGAATTCGCAAAGTAAGCTCGATAGACTTCGCCGTAGCTTCGTCTATTTCAAGCATTTAAGTATAGTAGACCTTAATGGGTGTTGACCTGCATAAAACTAGCCATGTGCTTTTCTTTGTCGTTTTTTTGCCAGCGGTGAGTTTTGGCATTGGTTGGTTATTCGCCCAGGCAATTCCTCATGCGCCGTTTTGGGTTGAAACTATCTCGCCATTGGCGGCTTATGGCCTGCTTTTTGGTTTTTTTGATAAAGTCGTCTGGCATTGGCCAATTTTTCGATGGCTTGGCATTGTCGGAACGCCTGATGTAAGGGGCCGCTGGCTGGGTGAGCAGGTGTCGTCGTTTCGTGACGAAAACGGTAAAAACCGAAAGTCTCGGGTTATGATGGAGGTGACACAAACATTCTCGCATATTGAAGTGCACACTTATTACCATAACTGGCAAAGCACGCACACTGCTGCTTCGTGTTGGCCAATTGACGGTCAGGTTGCCGTGGTGATTATGTTTGAATCTGAACCAAAAGCAGCATATGAAGGTAATGCAATGGCGCACAAAGGTGTTATTAAGCTGTTCGAGGTTGCCCCCGGCCGGCTTACCGGTAGTTATTTTAATGCTAATGGCCACTATGGTGAACTTAGCTTTCGTCGCACCCGCTTTACGCTGCATCATACCTTTGAAGCAGTTGGCCGGAAATAATATCTCTAACAGATGATACAATAAGTACATGGCAGATTTTTCATTACAAGATGTGCAGCGTGCAATGCGCGACGAGTTGAATAGCATTCGTAATCAAATGAACGAGATGAACCGCGAAACAGATGACATTGCGGCGGTTCGGCATCGCCTAGAAGCGATCGACCAGCGGACACAACGCTTTGAGGCACAATTTCAGCAGTGGCAGCCAATTTTATTGCAGGCCCAACAGCAACAACAGCAGATGCAGCAGCTTTTACAGCTGTTGCAACAAATGCAACGAATGGTGCAAAATTTCGACGCGCTCTATCGGCAGGTGAGTGAAACAACCACACGGGTGCAATATTTTGACAATTTTGCGCACCAGCTCAGTGAGTACTTTCAGCGCCTTCGCGAACGTGAAGAAGAAGACGAAGGCTACCGCAACGTCAGCGGCTAGAATGTGGCTTGCAGCAAGCCTCCTTGCTTAGAGCCGAAACGGGCGGGCCGTAACCAAATGTAATATAATAAGAATGCTCCAGATGGTCTGGTGCCTTGACATCAAGATTGGGCACAATGCTCGATTTCAATTACTCTCAGATGGCAGCTGGAATTGCCCAGCTTGTCGGTACGCTTGCAACCATAGCGTTTACTGTACTTGGGTTGTATTTGGTACAGAGCAGAATGTCTGGCCGTATCACTGTGCATGTTGGTGTGGCAAGCTCGCTGCTGGCGGCGTTTGTTACCATGCTCTTTAACACAATTTACTTTGTGATTATTTCTGGTACGATGACAGCTGAAGCTGCAATGCTCACTATTGTGCATGTGCCGGCGATGGCCGTTTCGCTCATTTTGCTACTGCTGGCGGTTGCAATTGTGTCGAGCGATATAATCTACATGACCCACGCCAGGGGCTTGTGTAAGGTTATGACGGTTGCTGTCGGGCCGGTTATGGCGTGCGGTTTTTTTGGCCTCGGTGTTTTTGGCATCTCAAAAGACGATTGCACGGGCTGTGGGTATTTCGGTACAAACCCGTGGTATATGTCGCCGACGCTATGGGGCATGGGGGTTATGGTGGTGGTGTTGGGCTTGACCTGTTGGTTTACGAGGCTTCCCGATAAGCCGGCAAAGACCGACCAGCCCTACGTTACGCCTGCTTATATAGGGGTAGCCACGATTATGCTTGATTTTGTGTTGCATCTGGTGGTGTCGTTGTTTGTGCCCGCCGATACGCAAGAGGACTTGCCTGGCAACGGGGTCTTGATTGCTATGGTTATTGGCAACGGGCTGCTTATGACGTTCTTTGCGTATGTATGTGCCAATGCACTGCGTCGTACATCGCCGCCAGAAAAAGTGCCTCAGCCGTATGAACCATGAGCAGAACGGGCCTGCGGGCCCGTTCGCTAATTTGCTTCGTTATGAGCACGAGGTTCGCGGCCGATGTCACTACGATAGCGCATACCGCTGAAGTGTATTCCATGGGTGCCGATTGCTGCATAGGCTGCTTTGGCGGCGGCATCGACATCAGTGCCGATTCCGGTGACATCCAACGCTCGTGAGCCAGAAACGTAGACATCACTACCAGTACGCGTAGTACTAGTATGATAAGCTTTGGCATGAGTATAAGTTTGACCAAGGCCGTGAACTAAAACGTTAGCATCAGGCTATTAGGGTAGCTGTGGGATAAGAGGCTGACGGTAACGGCGGTCTCACCGATGAGCCGTGGCAGGTGTAAGGTGGGAACTTTATCAACGGCCGCTTCGTGGAAGACTCTGTGCATGTCGAAGCCAACATTGGCCATAAGCGGTAACACTGCTTGTGCCTCTGGGTCGCCAAAACGGGCATTATATTCAATTACGACGGGCTGGTCGTCGTATTCTTTTGCAAACATGACGCCTATATATAAAACTCCTTGAAAAGGCGAGTCTCTATTTGGGGTGAGGTGGCGATCGCTGATTCGGGGTGCGGAATATTATATCTTTTCATAAAGTTGTCGGCGAAAACTTTACTTCCCTCTAACCGAGCGGCCGTCATAGTTGCCCCGAGCACAGGAATCTTTTGGCTACGAAGCAGATCCCCAAGCCCTCACTACTGGGGGCCTTGGGAGCCAATAACAACAAGAGCCCGTCGCGATGCTCCTGCGCAAAACGAGCCATGCCTTCGACGCCAAGGTGCCAAATGTCAACGTTGGTCACTTTTGGCAGTGATTCTGTACCGGCATTACCAGATAGGCAAAAAATCGCTCCACCTCATCTGATTTGCCTATGGCTTCAGCGAGCGCCATATCACGCCCGGTTCTACCGACAACAAGTACTTTTTCTGGCATGCAAAATTCCTAGTTCAGCTACATATCTTTGCCGCCGCCAAAGCCAATCAGGGCGACGACAGCGCTGGCCACCATGGTGATGCCAACCATTAATACGATATCGAGGCTGCGGTCAATGGCGCAAAAAGCAGCGGTGCCAAGCCACATGGTGGCGATAATGCCGGCGGTGTAGGGGTAGCGAACGAATAAAACAAAATCTTTTATCATACTTACTTCTTATTTAACTCTTGTTGAATGGTTTTTTCCAGCTCTCGGGCCTCTTTTTCGCCAGAACGCATTTTGGCAGAAAGCACGTTAAACAGCACTGGGTCACGTTCGGCGACGCGTTCAAGCCAGGCAGCAATGACCTCAACGGCGCGGTTAACTGAGAGCGGATTGCCGTCATCATGAGTAAAGTGCCCGTAGGCTGTTTCAATTTTATTGAGTGACTTTTCGAACACGTGCGGCAGCACTTTGTCTGACCCAAGCGATTCAACCAGTGTAATATAGGTTTGTGCGGCCCGCAGCATGTCGGCCGATTCAACACGCATAATAATGCCAAAACGGTTATCTTTGTTGGTGAGTTGGTTGATGCTTTTTAAAATGCTGCCGTCTTTAATCATCTGCTGTACGCTGCTGTTGTTGGTTTTTTTGTCGAAGCCTTCGGCAGCAACGGTGCCGATATCACGCGCCAGGTTGTCGCTTTGCTGCTCAGACGGCAGCAGCATGTTAATGCGATCAAGCGCCAAGTAAAGCTCAGGGCTGAAAAAGCGCATGAACTGGCCGAACAAGTCGGCTACATCAAGCTTGCCTTGATACATGTGTTGATATTCTTTCAAAAGGCCGAAGAGCGCTGGTTTTTCGCGCGGCGTGCGGGCATAAATGCCAAAATCGATCAAACCAACCTTGTTGTCTTTCATGAGCCGAATGTTGCCCGGGTGCGGGTCGCCTTGCACGCGTTCTAATGCAAAAATGCCAACGATATACTCAAAACCAATGGTTTCGAGCTGTTCGTCGAGATCTGAACCGAGATATTGCGTAACGTAATCATGCGGGTCAAAGCCTTGTTCTTTAATTTTTACCAGGTGGGCGGCCGAAATGCCATCGATATATTCTTGCACGATGATATTTTCGGTGCAGAGCTCGGTAAAGGTTTCGGGAATGATGAACTTCGGATGATCTTTGTAAATTCGGTGCATCTCAGCCGCAAACGCCGCCTCGCCGGGGTAATCGGTTTCACGCATGGTGGCATTTTTAAAATCTTCAATAGGCTTTCGTAGATCCATGTCGGTGTTGGGGTAGAGCCGTTTACTAAAGCGCCTCATGAAGATTGAGAGTAGCTTTAGGTCAAACTTGAGCGTCTCACGAATCATTGGCCGTAGAATTTTAATAATAATCGGCTTGCCGCCAATATGCTGGCCAAAATAAACTTGGCCAAAACTGCCGGCGGCGAAAGGCTCAGGGTTAATATTGGTAATGTGTGCTAACTTTTCTTTCGGCAGTTCTTTTTGTAAAAACGAGGTAACTTCAATTGGCTCGGTATCAAGATTTTCAAACACGCGCAGGCGCTCAGGGCTTTGCCAGGCGCGCATCATGTCGCTTCGAAGCAGTACGCCCTGCAAAAATTTAACATACACACCGCCCATTGCCATGAATTCTTCACAAATAAAGCGATACATGTCGTCCATTTGTTTACCGCGCCAGCGATAGTAGGCACCGCCAATAATACGTGCAAGCCGGGCGGCGCGCTGGCGTTTTAAGTGCTGAATCGTTTTATGATCAGCAATGAGCTGGTTTTGGGTGGCCATATCAGCGATGCTTACGGAAGCCAATTAAGAATAAAATAAGCGTAAAGAAAGTAACAAGCGCAAATAGTTGCAAGCGCTGAACGCCCTGGGGCACAAAGAAAGCAATAATAATTACTGCTATCCAGATAATGACAATGGTTGCGAACACCGATGCATATTTCATAACAATTACTTATATTATACCACGGTGCAAGGTGTTAAACAGATAAAGATAAAAATTATTTAATAATGGTAATTCGGCTTGCGGTGTGGCGTAGGTTATAAGCTATGCCTATGAGAAGGGCGGCTACCATAAGCGCAGTAGCTATGCCGACCACTGCCAACTGATTCATGCCAGTGTCAGCGAGTTGTTCGGTTGAGGGCTGTGATGTTGTTGGCAGGGTAAGCCCCAACACCACGCCAAGTTTGTTGGCACCGCTTTCGCTAAACCAGATAGAATCATTGGGCCCTCTGGCTATCGTGAAGGGCACGCTACCGCTTGTTGGAATAGGGTATTCACTAAAAACACCTGCGGTTGTGATCATGCCAATTTTATTAGCTGAGGCGCTACGCTCAGTAAACCAAAGGTTGCCATCGGGCCCCGCAATAATGCCGTGCGGGTCGCTGGTGCTTCCTGAAGGAACCAGATATTCGGTGATGCTACCACTGGTGGTTATCTTGCCAATGCGCCCAGTTTCATCGGTGAACCACAAATTACCATCAGCACCTGCGGTGATGTCATATGGCGCTCTTGTGGGTGAGCCAGGCAAAGGATACTCGGTGATACTGCCTGCGGTTGTAATTTTGCCAATTTGGCCAGCAACATGCTCGGTGAACCACAAATTACCATCAGGCCCGAGCGTTATACCGTATGGGTTACTACCTGCGGTTGGCGTTGGAAAGAGGGTTACGGCACCACTAGTAGTGATTCTGCCAATGTTATTACCGCCAATGTGAGTAAACCACATATTGCCATCGGGCCCGGCAATAATGGTATGAGGGCTACTGCCACCTGTTATCGTATGCTCAATAAAAGTACCGGTAGGTGTAATGACCCCAATTTTATTAGCATTGAATTCTGTGAACCACAAATTACCATCAGGCCCGAGCGTGATGCTGTTCGGCTGACTATTGGCAGTCGGAATAGTGTATTCGTTCAGCACGGTACCACTTGGTGACATTACACTGATCTTATTACCGGTAAATTCGGTAAACCACATATTGCCATCGGGCCCAAGCACTAAGCCGTGTGGCTGGCTGCTGGCAGTCGGAATGTTATATTCAGTGATGCTCACTGCTGCTTGCACTGGCGGTGCTGTTGCCAGTATCAGAAAAGAAAATACCATGGTTGCTACACCTAACTGTCTAAGGAATAATTTTAGAATATTCATTAACTAAACCCGTTTACGCTTATGTTTAATAGTTGCACAGGTGATGGTTTAGCGCAATATAGAGATCCTACTGACTGCAGGATCTCTATATTGCCTTTACGTCAACAGCAGGTAGGGGCTGGCTAGCTCATGCCGGGGCTTTTGTAGTGCCCGCGGGTTGTCAGCCGAAGTGCCGCTTCATTGATTCGCCACAGATGACCAATGTGTTGGCTATTGGCACCTTGACTGATAGCGGCTGCGAAGTTGGCCATAATCAAGTCGAACGACACACTATAGTCAATCGGCGATCCGAGCTCTGATTCCAGCTCTTCGGTCTCGTGGTTTCGATAGATAATGAGACCGGTTTTGGTGTTGACAAGACAAGTGCCCCGGTTAAAGCGAAGCATAATTGTCTCAGGGTAGGTGCTGTTCTCGAGCCGCCGCGAGCCGTTGAAGAGAAAAGTAACCCCCTTCTGTAGCTTGCCTGCAACAGTGTAGCGATCGAAGCCGTCTGCTAGCCGCCATGCCTCGAATGGCTGGCTGCCCAAAAGCCGCAGCACAAAGTCGATCTCGTGCAAAAAGTGATCGAGCAGCAAGCTGCGTGCTTGCTTCCAGGCGGCCTCTGGTATGTGATAGGAGAAATCTAGCTCGACGTGCTGCAATGCACCGAAGCGCCGTTGCATATCGCCGAGATGCGTCTCTACCCAGCGGTAAGGCAGTGAGCCCTCGCGCGGGTGGCAGCTCATAAACGGGATGTTTCGGCGTAGCGCCAGCTCTAGCCCGCGCTTGACAATTCGCAAGCCCTTGTTTGTAGTGGCTAGTGGCTTGTCACAAAGTGTTGGCACACCGGCCTCGAGAGCTGTTTTCATCTGCTTGGGGTGATTTTCGTCGGGCGAAGTGATGACAACCGCGTCGATCGAAGGGTCGGTCACCATTGCCTTGAATGAGTCATATACTTTGAAGCCGGCTTCATCGCCGAGAAGTTCGCGGGCTTCTGCAAGCTTCTCTTCGCTGGGGTCGAAAACTGCCACAAGCTCAAACCCAAACCGACGCCCGGGAATAACATGAGCACGAATGCCGTGGCCATATTTGCCACCCGTACCGGCAAGCGCCAATCGGAACCGAGACATCAGTTCTCCTCATCTTCTTTTGGTAGAACAGAACCAGCTTTTATTATGACATAATCCCTCATTGAGCATGCGAACGATAGTAAATCGTAATGACCAATAAAATAATCAACAATAAAGTATTGAAGAAAGCAAACACCCCGCCTAGCACCCGGAGGCACTCTGTGCGGAGTGTCGCTCACGAGGCTAGCGGGGTTGTCTTACTATATCGGACGCAACGGTGTCTTGCCGATCGGGATGCCAACTGTAATACCGGGGATGCCCTTGATGACTGTCGCAACGGAATTGAGGCTGAACGTCGCCTCCCAATCACCATCTTTCCAGACGGTGAGCACCCCATGCGGTGCGTCGTAGCTTGCCTCATCTTCCCAGTTGTCTGTGAGCGGTGGAAGCTTGTGGGGGAGCGAACTTCCGTGCATTTCAAAGTATGCCTTCAGTGTTTCTATGCCATTGCCTTTGGCTATAATCACTGGCAATTGGGCCATGAGAGCCTCGTCTCGTTGTCGCTGCTATAGCTTTATATTCATAACACAACTTGACTATTTAGTAAAACCAACTCACCCGATCATGAAGCTAAATAGCAAATAAAACCTGTGTCGTGGTTGTCTTGTAATTAATAATTTGACCAATTCCTAAATCTATTCAATGAATAAACTTGGGAATCTGCCCGACCCGTTCAGGGAACAGGTCGGGGACTCCTTCTTATAGTAGTTGTCAGCCGAAGTGGTGCCCGTAGATGGCGCCGCCAGCGATCGAGAGAATCAAAACGGCCAGCATGATCCAGACCGGATCAGTGGTGTCGGCGCTGGTCCCGATGTGTCGCTTGTTGCGCCGAGAGGACACGAAAATGATGATGGTCACCAGCGCAACGCCGACGAACATGCCGATGATCGGGTAGATCAGCAGCGCGTCGTTCGCTCTCGGTGAGTTCGTCGCGGTGCTCCGGGTGATGTACCCGAAGAACAGCTTGTGGGCGCGAAATCCATCACCCGAAACCAGATGAAGCCACAAAGCAGGGCGACACCCAAAATGGCACCGGTGATGTTGTTGATGACTCGCAGCATGTTAGCTCCCGAGTTCGATGGGTTGTTAAACTACTAAAGTCGGAGAACAATATTTCAGGACATTAATAATTATAACACATTTTAAATAAATAGCAATAGTTTATAGTTGTTGAAGGAATTGTCTATTGAGCCGATATCATGATAACCAGCACACCCCAAGAGTAGCTGGCCGCCTAATTGCGAGAGAGTATACTCACCAAAAAATAGTATGCAAACACATACTATAACGTAATAATTTCATATGGTCGGGGTGAAAGGACTCGAACCTTCGACCTCACGGTCCCAAACCGCGCGCGCTACCAACTGCGCCACACCCCGTCGTCAGAAGTTGCTACCAACCTTAGCTTCCGAATCAATGATTCGAAAGTTCCAGCTTTTCGCATTCCCTCTTCTCAAATCAAAAAGCTTGCTTTTTGATTTGTATGGCCGGAAACTTCGTTCCGGCATTGCAGGGGTATTATATCGAATAACACCTTACTTGACAACTCATCTGCTGGTATACTTGATAGTATGAAAGCTTCTAATTTTTCGCTACCTGATCAAAACGGCAAATTACGAACATTAAAAGAATACCAAGGTAAGTGGCTGGTTGTTTATTTTTATCCAAAAGACGACACGCCCGGCTGCACGGTTGAGGCATGCAGCTTTCGTGATGCTCGCGACGACATTGCGGCGCTTGGCGCTGAGGTTATCGGCATTTCAAAAGACAGTGCAAGCTCGCACGAGAGGTTCATCGCTAACCATAAGCTTAATTTTACATTGCTGACCGATGCCAGCGGAGAGGTTATAGAGGCCTACCACGCTTGGGGTAAAAAAATGTTTGGCAAAGAAGGGATTTTAAGAAAAACATTCATTATTAACCCTCATGGTGAAATTGTGAAAACATTTGGCCGGGTGACGCCGGCTGGCCACGGCGAGCAGGTGGTTGAAACATTAAAACAGCTACAAAATGTTAGTTAAGTGGAGCCCCGTTGAAGGCCCCACTCACTTCTCCTTACAACGGGGGGTGATCGGGTAAGACGCCGCTAACGATCACAATGCCACCTGCTTGTCGGGTAACCTCAAAAATAGTGCCCGTCGCTCCCTTGTATTGGCTCAGATTGTGCCGCAAACTTGGGGTGCCGCCAATCAGCATAATGATATCGAGCTGACCGTAGAGGTTTGAAGATCCACTCCAGGGGGCGACCCCGTGGCCACGAAAGGTGTCTGCTCTCCAGTTCTCTCTGAATCGAACCATCCGACTCGCCATGCCGGTGACGCCGCCGAGCTTGCTGGTCCTTGTCACGCGCTCGAAACCGGCAAGCATTTTGTATGTGCTGTTGGGGTGTAATTCTTCAACATGCACGATGCCTGCTTCAACCAGCGGGCGGTGATATTCGTTGCATTGTGTGTCGCCAACAAATGTAACGGCAATTTCTGGCATTTTGGTCGCTTTCTCGCGATCTTACCAACCAGTGGCACGATAGCATTAGAACGCGAGGTTCGTCAAATATCGCTGAAATATTATTGTCCAAATAACCCTTAGGGATGCGTTGTTATATTCCAAGAAGGTGACATATTGCTTCAGCTGAGGTCTTCTATTGCTTGCTGCAGATGAAGTATGTTATGCCATGTTTTTTATAGGTCTGTACGGTTTTAAAGGCCATCCTTAGTTCGACCATAGTTTGATCAAAATCAACTGCTATGTCCCGCTTTTCCGGCGGAACGTCTATGGTGAGCGGCGTAATAATGACAAAGGTGCCTCGTTCGGCAAGAAGGTTGGTAATCTTAGATAAGAAGTTGGGCTTGTCTTTTATGAAGGCATAGACTAGCTTGCAGGTAATAAGCGAATAGGGTTGCTTGGGCAAGCTTTTTATAGCCTCATCTTCAATGTTGAAGAGCATATAATTCAGTCCGTCTTGTACTGTAAGTGACTTAGCAAGCCTGGCAGCGCTGGCGGAGGCATCAATACCAACACACACATAGCCCCTATGGTGCAATTCACGTGTAAGCTGGCCGGTGCCGCAACCAATATCGAGACATGTCCTAGGGAGGTTCTGATCGACAAAGTCGAGCAACTTGGTAAGAGCCTGCGACGTTATAGAGCCAAAGTCTTTGCCTTGATTGTAATAATTACTCCAGTGTTTATCTATATCTTGATTCATAATTCCAGTATAGCCTACAAATACTAATGCCCGCCCGACACCACCCCAAAGGAATGGGCCGAGCGGGCCGCGACAGTATGGGTTAGTGGGAACACCCGCTGTCGCCGTCGCCACCACCGCCAGAGCATGAGTCGCCTGAGCAGTAGTTGGAACAGTTGTGGCCAGTGTTGGCCCACAGTGGTTCATCTACGCCGATGCCGTGCTGCTTGAGGGCCGCGACGGTGCGAGTGATGTTGCCGGTGCCGTAATCGACGCCGTCCTCATCCGACGGTGCATGGTGGATGAACTGGCTACCGAGTCCTCGACAGAATGCCGCGTACTCGCGGGTGTACAGAATGAAGGTGTGCCAGCCGATGTCCACGAGCGGTGACGGCGAGTAGCAACCTTCAGGCTCGGCTGAGCAAAGTCGCAGGAAGGCGAGGGCCTGATCCATGATGCGCTCAGCGAGCGCCATGTCCACGTTCTCGTCTTTGACGATACGGTTGACGAGACGAGTCCAGAGCTGATCACTGACGAGGCTCTTGTTGACCAGCTCGATGCTGTGTGAAGCCTCGGAGAAGGTTACGGTCATAGCCACGATCCTCTTCTCTTGATTGTTCCGTACGTATATACGAAACTTTGCCTATCCTACGACAGCCTGGATATCTGTTCAACCCTTTTTATCAGTGATTTAATAATTGGTGTATAGGTTTTGGCCGAAATTACACCTTAAATTAAATGATTATAGCAGAATCATCTTTTAATATTTTGTTATGAAAATACGAAGCTTCTACGCTGATAGGATCACCTATCGCGGGCGGCTTTTGGCGACAATGCGGGCTTTTTCGGCGAAGGTGTCGTCGATGACGTTTGGTTCGAATTCGCCGTATCGATTAACGATGGCTTTTTCAAGCAAAGCATCGGCGAGTATTGGGTTTTTGGGCAGCAAAGAGCCGTGCAAATAGGTGCCATAGACATTTTTATACACCGCGCCTTCGGTTTTGTCGGTGCTGTTATTGCCGCTGCCTTTTTTGACTGTTCCGAAGGCTTCTTGGTTTGAGTCGAGCATGGTCTTGCCACTGTGGTTTTCGTAGCCAATGATTTCACCGAAGGGCGTTTCAAGAATAACGTTGCCAATCAGCCGCTTATTGCCAGCATAGGTTTCAATGTTAAAAATGCCGATGCCTTTGATAGTTTTGTCGTTACTCGTTTTAAAAAACTTGCCAAACAGCTGATAAAGGCCGCAAACCATGAGCATCGGCACGTTCTTGTCGGCTAAATCATGCAGCGGCGTGCTAATTGTTTGCAAGTCTTTTTCAACCAACAGCTGGCCAGAATCTTGCCCGCCGCCGCCTACCACTATGTCAACATCGGCTGAGAACTTTTTACCTGGCCCATATTGAATAATTTTTGGCGTATAACCGTGCCACTGCAAGCGTCGCACAAGCGTTAGCACATTGCCCCAATCGCCATAAATGTTCATTTGCTCGGGGTAGAGGTTGAGAATTTTCACCGTGCCTTTTGAGTTCATAATGCTCGCTCCATATTCAGTTCTTTTTGAGCCAGTGCGCGCAATTTTAACATGGCGGTATAAGTGCAATAGATGCGCATTGGTTGGCCGGCATTCTTGGTAAGAAATTGCTTAAAAGCTTTTGAGAGGCTTTGCTCAACCACGCTCACCGGTACGTTGTCATACTGCAGGCGAAGTGCCATGTCGTAGGCGCGCGTACCGCTGACCATTTGCACGCCTTTTTCGAGGCTAACGAAGTCGACATCCCACAGCCACGACATATCGCGGCCATCGGCAAAATTGTCGTTAACGGCGATCATCGTGGCTTCTTGGGGAGCTCTCGATGCTGCCGAGGTCAGTGCCAGCCGAAAGCCCGAAGGGTTTTTCACGAGCACGAATTCAACCGGCTGCTTGTGGAAGGTGACTTGTTCGCCTCGGCCAAAAGCTGGCTCTGTTTTGCTCAGGGCGCGCAAAAGTGCATCAATCGGTGTCTTTGGAAGCACGGTACGCACAGTGGCGAGCGCTGCCGCAGCATTTAAAAAGTTGTAATAACCCGTCACCTTCAACTCGGTTTTATAAAGTTTTTGGCCAATACGAAAGGCAATTTTTTGGTCTTTAAAGGCGGCCAGTTCAACATCGCCCTGGGTTTGGCCGGTGTAGGGTTTGATAGTTTTCGCACTAGGCGTTGCCTGCCGCAGTTTATCATCACTCGGAAAAAGGTGAATTAAATTTTCATGAGCGCCGAAGTAATGCACTCGCACGTCGTTTTTCACTTGGGCTGCTAAGCCACGAATGAGCGGATCATCGCGATTAAGCACAACTGCTTCACTGGTGTGCTCGGCAACTTGGCCAAGCAAACGAGCGGTTTGGTCAAGTTCGCCAAAACGGTCAAGCTGATCACGCAGCACATTTAAAAAGAGACTTATGCGTGGCTGAACTTGCTTAACAAACTGCACGGCGTGGGCTTCATCAAGCTCGAGCACTGCGGTGTTATAGGGCAAATTTCCCTCAAGATCCATTGCTTCAATAAGCGCCGAGACAACCCCGCGGGTAAAATTGCTGCCGGTTTTATTAGTAAAGACTTGCAGGCCGGCTGCCGTTAAAAGCTCGGCAAGCATTTTAGTGGTGGTGGTTTTGCCATTAGTGCCAGACACCAAGATAACGCCATGCTCAAACCGCCCAAGTGTTTCACTTAAGAAGGTCGGTTCGAGTTTTTCAACCCACAAACCGGGCAAGGCTGAACCGCCGCCGCGGATACGGGCAGCACGTCGCAGCATCTTGCCGACGAAAATCGTAGCTTTTTTCGGCATGTTACAGCTAGTATACTCGCTTGAGCGGCGTATTTCTACTATAAAGCATTTTTACCTTTTAGAGAGCTTTGGTTTAGTCTACAATATGCTTATGATAGTTTTTAGCCTTTTTCGCTGGTGGTATAGCGAAGGTTTGCTCGGGCAACTCAAAGCTGTAGAGCGGCGAATAAGTGGCACTGCCGATTATTTTTCGGTAGGATTGCTGTTAAAAACGCTATTTAGCCCTTTTAGGCAGATCTCGGCCGGCCAAGTGCAGGGCCCACTGGCGGTGAAGTGGCGGGCGTGGCTCGACAAGCTTATTTCGCGGTTTGTTGGGGCGGCTTTTCGTATTGTCACCATTATTGCCGGGTTGGCAACACTTTGCCTGCAACTATTAATAGGCCTGGTTTTGTTGCTCGGCTGGGCGCTCTTGCCACTCTTGCCCGTGGCGGGTCTTTTACTGACCCTTTCAGGATGGTTACCATGGAGCAAATAATTGATTTGAGCCGCAGTTCACGTGCCGCCACTGCCCGCTTTGCCGAACGGTTCGACAAACCAATAGTGCACATCTTGCTACTGTTGGCGTGTTTGTTACTGATTGGGCTCGGCATTTTTTTGGTGTATGAAAGCGTGTCGTTTGGCTGGTTAATTGCCTCGTTATCGTCAGGGCCGTTTATGCTGTTACTATGGTTAGTCTATGGGCTGAGAAACATATTGCCCGAACGTGGCGAAAACTTGGCTGATCGGCTTGAAAGCCGCGTGCTTGGCAAGCTGCCGCTACAGCCTGCACCAGTTGACCTCGCGAATGCTGTTATGCAAACACCCGGCGGGCAATTTTTTGCTGCCCGGTTTGCAATTGGCCCGGCATTTTTAACCCAGCTCACTAGTAAGCAGCCGGCCGACACGGCAGCGATATGGCAGCGCGCCGTGCAAGAACACGGTAGCCGCCACGGTGCGGTGTCGGGTGCTGAACTGGTTGTTGCGCTAATAGAGTCAATTGTTGATGCGCCGCATTTTTTGGCGAAGCTACAGCTCGACATGGATGATATCCGCACCGGTGATGATTGGTTTCATCACATTCAAGAGCTCATAGAGTTTCATGCACAGCCCAAGCGAACGGGTGGCATTGCCCGCGATTGGTCATTCGGCTACATTCCACTCTTGAGCCGGTTTGGCGTTAACCTCAGCCAGCAAATTGCTGGGGGCAACCTTTTGAACGTTGACCTCGAAAGTCACCTTGAAGTTCGCGACCAAATGGTGCGTCTTTTTACGCAGAGTAGCCGCCAAAACGTTGCCTTAGTAGGCCCGCTCGGCGTGGGCAAAACCACTATCGTTGAAGCTTTTGCCGAATATTTACTTGAGGCAAATAAAGCAGTACCCGCTAGTCTGCGCTTTCGCCAAGTGATCAGCCTTGATGCCAGCGCGCTGATTTCGCAGGCCGGTGGCCGTGGCGAACTTGAGCAGCTGGTCAATCAATTACTAGTTGAGGCTTATCAGGCTAAAAATATTATTCTTTGTTTAGATAACGCCCAGTTATTTTTTGAAGAAGGCGTTGGTTCAGTTGATCTTGGCAACGTTTTGCTGCCGATTCTTGAGGGCGGCGCGCTGCGTATTATTCTCACCATGGATGATCAACGTTGGCTGCAAATTAGCCAACGCTACCCGGCGTTAGCTACTACCCTGAACCGAATAGTGGTGACGCCACCGAGCCGCTTTGAAACGCTGCGCGTGCTTGAAGATCAGCTAATTACGGTTGAATACCGCACCCACGTTACCTTTATGTACCAAGCGCTCACTGAGGCTTATCGCCTAAGTGAGCGTTATATCCAAGAGCAAGCCATGCCGGGCAAGGCACTCAAACTATTAACCAGTGCCGCGAATTATCCAGAGGGTCATTTTGTGACTGCCCGTTCGGTGCAACAGGCCATTGAGCAAACCGTTGGTGTGAAAGTTTCAACCGCCAACACCGGCGAAGAACGCGACCGTTTGCTCAACATGGAGCAGCTAATTCATGAGCGAATGATCAACCAAACGCGGGCCGTGAAGGTGGTCAGCGATGCACTGCGCCGGGCCCGGGCTGGCGTGCGAAACCAAGATCGGCCAATCGGCACCTTCTTGTTTTTAGGGCCGACCGGTGTTGGCAAGACTGAGCTTTCAAAAGCCTTGGCGGCAGTTTATTTTGGCGGTGAGGCGCGCATGGTGCGGCTTGACTTGAACGAATATGTGCAGCCGCAAGATGTCTCGCGCCTGATTGCCGATGCCGCCACCGACAGCAACAGCTTAACGGCTCAGGTTTCAAAGCAACCGTTTAGCGTTGTCTTGCTTGACGAAATTGAAAAGGCGCACCCAAATGTGCTCAATGCCCTGTTGCAGGTGCTTGATGAAGGCAAGCTGCGCGATATTAATAACCGCGAAGTCAGTTTTCGTGACTCGATTATTATTGCCACCAGTAACGCTGGTGCCGACCGAATTCGCCAATATATCGATCAAGGCTACCAGCTTGAACAGTTTGAGCAGCAATTTGTGAACGAGCTCATCGACACACAGCAGTTCCGTCCAGAATTCTTGAACCGTTTTGATGAAATTGTGGTTTTTCGGCCACTGAATCAAACTGAGCTTTTGCAGGTGATTGATTTGATCTTAAATGGCATTAACAAAAACTTGGCACTGCAAAAGGTGAAGGTCGAAGTGCCCGACGATGCCAAACAGCTGCTGGTTGAAAAAGGCTATGACCCACGCCTTGGTGCCCGCCCGATGCGCCGCGTGGTGCAGCGCAGTGTTGAAAATCTCATTGCCAAAAAGATGCTTGGTGGCCAAGTAACGCCTGGCACAACCATTGCACTTACTAAAGAAGAAATTGCCGCCGTGCTTGATTAGTAGTTTGACCACTGTTAAAGCCTCGCGCGCTTCTAGGATTGGGGCTGTAAAGATCCCATCTAATGTGGTATAGTAATTTCCGGCCCTGCGGGCGTCGTATAATGGCTAATATACCTGCCTTCCAAGCAAGTGATGTGAGTTCGATTCTCGCCGCCCGCACCATAGTAAAGTGTTAACAGCCATTTGTTCGATCACTAAAATACAGAAGAGTTAGGGTAACTAAAAGGCCGTGTCGGTAATGGGCGACACGGCCTGCTCGCTTTCTTACGTGAGCTCCACGACGTGGCTAGTGAAATCTTCGTCGGACAAGCCGCCTCTGCAGGAAGCGACGATGGTGAGCATCGCACCAGGCTTGCAGTCCGGCCCTTTTTTCAGTAGAAACTGGCAGCCGCATGATACGGTCTTAATCGGGCCATAAGACGCCAGGTCTTTTTCGCACGCGTCGGCTTCAGCCTGAAGCTTGCGTAGCCTTTCTTGAACCGCGGCGAGCTCGCCATTGGCCTTTTGCAGCTCGCTCCCTGTGGCGGCGCGCAGTTGGCGTTCCGCCTCTTTTGTGGCGTCGAGCACTGCTTGTAGGGCTGTGCGAGCCTCGTTGGTTGCTGTCTGAATCCCTTCAGTGATCTGTTTAGCTCTCGCCAGACAGTCTGCCTCATCGGCGACCGCTTCTCGAAGTTCTTGAAGCTGTCTCTCAAGCGCAGCCGTTTCGGCGCTGAGCTGTTTGGTACCGTTATCGCCCGCTTCGTCGAGCAACGCTTCGGCCGTCACAAGATCGGTTTCGGCCTTGTCGGCACGTGCAGTCTCTTTGTCACGCTCCTCTGTGAGCCTTGCGATTCTGTACTGCAATTTGGCAATCTGAGCGCTACTCAATTCATCCACGTTCGTTCCCACAACTTCCTCCAGTAATAGGCGAATAACAGTATTATACCATGATTATCGACTAAAACAAAGAAATATATTGTCATAAGATAATTTTGGCTCAGTGTCTTTTAAATTGTTTAGTTACTGGAGTTGGAGTGTTACATGTCGGGTGAAGCATACAGTTGAAAAAAATCGATTTGCCAAAGACACGGTTACGTAAGGTATGATTAAAAGCATGAGGGCTACCCCGCCAAACCCATCTCATCAAAAACACCCATTTTATATGGGGTGGCGAAACTCAATTCAGAACAAGCTGATTCTTACTTTTTTACTCATTTTTGCGGTTGTTTTTGCGGCCAACCTTTATTCGTACTACAACAGCAACAAGCTTTCAGCGTCTATTAATAACCTTTTTCAGCGTCAGATTCCGGCCACGCATAGTATTGAGCAAGTGCATGTTGCGCTTGAAGCAGCCAGTTCGTCACTGCACCTTGCCTTGGCGGCAGAATATACGGCTGAACTTCAAGAAGTACGGGATACTAAGGCGGAGTTTAATAAAGCCTCGCGAGAATATGAAATGTACACCACGGCCCTCATCTTGGGCAGCGATTCTGAGGCGTTTAAAAAGGCGAGTGAAGGCGCGATTTATGCAGAATGGAAAAAGCAGGGGCTCGATAAAGCATCGGTTATTTTAGCTCTCCCGGCCGACCAAGCAACGATAGTGAAGGATGCAAAGGGCTATTTTTGGGATAAATATCAGCAATACAGCCTGCAAACGTTTGCCTTAAAAGAGAAGCTTTTGCTCACAGGTAAAACGCTGCCCCCTACAGAGCTGGCGGCTGCTCAAGAGCAGCTTCAGGTGTTGGTGAGAAGAGTAGAAGCTCAGAAGCAACAGATCGTTCTACTTATGGTCAAACTGGTTGAGGCATCGGGCAACGAGGCAAACAAACAGGTTGTGGCACAACAGCAGCTGATTGCCTCGACGCAATTTGTTAACACTCTTTCGTCTCTGTTGGCTGTTGGCTTTGCAATTATATTAAGTGTAGTTTTTTCACAGCGCATTTTAGTAAAGCCGCTTAAGAAGCTGAACAAAGTTGCTATTGAATTCTCAGAGGGGAGGCTCGATAATCGCGTTGCCGTCAGCTCTAAGGACGAGCTAGGTCAGCTCGCTACCTCATTTAATACTATGGCGTCAAAGCTGCAAGAGCTATATACAGATCTCGAGCAGAAGGTGAAAGACCGTAGCCAAGCGTTAAATAATAAGGTTCAAGAACTTGCAGAGGCAAAAGCCAAAGATGACGCTATTCTCGATAGCGTTGGTGACGGTATGATCGTAACAGATAGCAAGGGCACAATTCTGCTGGTAAATACGATTGCCGCCAACATTCTTGAGCTTGGCTCCGATACGAGGCAGCTGATTGGCCAACCGATCGCTAAGTGCCAACTTCAAGATGAATCGGGTGCTCAGCTAGCCTTTAAAGACATGCCCTCGCAAATTGTTATGCAAACAGGCCAAAAGATCGTCAAAGAGGTGAAAATTGCCAAAAAAGACGGCCATAGCAACTCTTTGAATATCAATGCCATGCCTATCTTTCGGGCGGGCAAAATTACAGGCGTTATTCAGCTTATTCGAGATATCACCCACGAAAAAGAGGTCGACCGTATGAAAACAGAATTTATTTCGCTCGCCTCGCATCAGCTGCGCACGCCACTCAGTGCTATTAAATGGTTTAGCGAAATGCTGGTCTCGGGTGACGCCGGTAAGCTCGAAGAAGCGCAGCTTGAGTTTGCCAAGAACATCGCCGATTCTGCCGAGCGCATGGTTGCCTTGGTGAATGCCCTCTTAAACATTTCGCGCATTGAATCGGGTCGGATTATGATCGACCCCAAGCCCACCGACCTTAGGGAGTTAGTTTCGGGCATCATCAATGACCTGAAGGGTAAAACTGCCGAAAAGCAGCAGAGCCTGGTAGTGAGCGTGCATCAAGATCTACCCAAAATTAACCTCGACCCACGGCTTATCGGCCAAGTGTATCTTAATTTGCTCACCAATGCCATTAAGTACACGCCGAAGGGCGGTGAAATTTCAGTATTTATTTCGAAGAAAGACGATCAGGTAGTATCCCAGGTGACCGACAACGGCTATGGTATTCCCAAAGATCAACAGCCGCGTCTTTTTCAGAAGTTCTTTCGTGCCAGCAATGCCGTCAAGGTAGAAACAGACGGCACGGGGCTGGGCCTGTATCTGATTAAGTCAGTTGTTGAATCGTCTGGCGGTAAAATATGGTTCGAGAGTGAAGAGGGCAAAGGCACAACTTTTTGGTTTAGCATTCCGCTCTCTGGAATGAAAGCCAAAGAAGGCGAAGTGACCCTGGGTGTTTAAGCCAATTATGTAATTAAAATGAACTTTTCTTTTCATCTTTTGACATCGTTAGACGTATTTGGGAGGATAGAAATAGATCACATATAAGGGCTTACTTATGGAAAACAATCAAAACCAATCACCAACACCATCGACGTCACCAACTCAACCGGCGCCTTCAGCGCCTAGTGCAACACCAGCTCCCGGTTCATCGGGCCCTACCCGGCGTAAGGGCGGGCTGATTATCGGTGCTGTTGTTCTTTTGGCGTTGGCGCTGATTTTTGCGCTTTGGTACTTCTTGATGCGGCCACAACCATCACCTGAGGTTCAAACCCAAGCGCCAACCAGCACACTTGTTATCGGCACAGATGCAACGTTTGAGCCGCTAGAATACGTTGATGAAAATAACAAGCTCGCCGGGTATGATATTGATCTAGCCAATAAACTAGGCGAAGAGCTAGGTGCAAAAGTAACATTTAAAAATATCCCCTGGGACGATATTTTCAAGGCGCTTGAAGATAAAGAAGTAGACATGATAATCTCATCTGTCACGATCACCGACGAGCGAAAAAAGCTGTATGATTTTTCTGAAAGCTACCTAAACGCCGGGCAAATAATTATGACACAAAAAGACAACACCACTATTACATCGGCAGAGTCGCTCAAGGGTAAGCGAATCGCTGTACAAGAGCAAACAACCAACGAAACAGAGGCACTAAAATATACCTCGTCAGAGCTGGTTATTCGTTACCCAGATTTTATTCAGGCAGTGAAAGCATTAGTTGACGGTAAAGCTGACGCAATTTTATCTGAGCTTTCAGGTGCAAAAAAGATCATTACCGACAACCCTACATTAAAAATTGCATCCGAGCCAATTACCGATGAATATTACGGCGTTGTCTTTCGAAAAGGTGATACAAACCGACAAAAAATTAACAAAGCACTATCGACACTTAAGGCAAACAATACTCTCACCGATTTAAAAGAGAAATGGCTAGAGTAACGAGGGAGGGTACCCTGGTTTCGCCTCGGCGTATAGCAGATAGAGATTTGTGAGCGTTGTACGAAGTTAATGTAGTAAATCTTAAGCAGAAACCGTAATGTCCGGTGGCATAGTGCTCAGAGCCTCATTGGGAATCTTGACATAGTTTCATTCGGGTGGAATAACCCCTTATCTTTCGGTATAATAGATACGCGGACGCGCCCCGGTAGCTCAGTGGATAGAGCAAGAGACTTCTAAGCTTTTGGCCGTAGGTTCGATTCCTACCCGGGGTACCAAGCGTAAGCATCATGAGAGACTTCCTCGGAAGTTTTTTATAGTTGTTGAATGTTTGCTTGTATGGAACAATTATTATATGCATCATTTATTCAAAGTTGTCACCAAAGCAGCCATTTACAGTCACGACAAATCAAAAGTGCTCGTTATTCATATGGATCGAATAAATGGATGGGGTCTACCCGGTGGTCATATTGAAGAAAAAGAAGAAATGAACGATGCTATGCGACGGGAGTTATTCGAAGAATGTGGCGTCGAACCGGAATCTTTGAAAAAAGTTGACTTCTTTTACCATTCAAACGGCAAGATTGTTCTGGCTTACGCTGGCACACTCAAAAGCGACGGCATTATCTCAAAACAAGACAATTTAGAAGGTATCCCCAAATGGCTAACGCGAGAAGATTTTGAAAAGATTGAGATCGAACCTGATTATAGAAGACTAGTGCTTGATAACTGGATTTGAGTTCTAATTTCATCCAATACGCTGTACCATGATAACTATGCTTAAGACTCCGCGAAGTTTTCGTTTGGTATAATCCAAATTATGGCAAAAGCTTTCTTAATTGGCGGCACTCCTCGTGTCGGAAAAACTTCCCTGACGCTTAGGTTTCTTAAAGAAAAGCCAATCTTAGCAACCTCTACCGACGCTGTGCGCTATATGATAAGGCAGATCATTAAAGAAAGCGACAAGCCTGATCTATTCCATCTAGGTAAATATACGTCTAACGATCCCGCGCGGCAAGTATATCTCCGCAATCATCCTTCTGAAGTTATTTCAATTCAAAACCGCGAGTCAGCTATCGTATGGCACTCCGTTAAAGATCTGATCGAGAGTAACCTTGCAGATGGATTTGATGTTCTCATTGAGGGTATAGCCGTTCTTCCCGAGTTCGTCAAGCAACTCACATGTGATTACATGGCTGTTTTCCTGGGTAATCAGTCCGACCAACACCTCAAAACCATCCTACATACTGCGCGGAAAAATGACACCGATTGGATGCACAATTTAGATGATCAAACAATTGAAGCATTCGCTACTTTCAATAAAGCCTTCAGTAAATACATACAAAATGAAGCAGGCGAGCACGGCTTGCGCTATATAGAAATTCACGATGACAATTTTGAGCACGATATCGGCCAAGCTCTGAAGGTTTTACTCAATTTAAGAGATTCTAATCTCATACACTGTGCCAAATATTGAAATTGTTTTTTGTTACAATGGGCCATATGAACCTTTTGTGTGAGATTCGCGACTCTACTATATTTACAGGCACTCAAAATCACGATCCCTCAAACTTTGCTAAAAAGGAGACCTCACGTGTTGTACTTCTTAACAATTTTGGCCAGGTTGCGTTGTTGAATGTCGAAAGGTATAACTATCACAAACTACCCGGCGGGGGTATAGAAGCGGGTGAAAGTCCCCGGCAAGCCTTAGGGCGCGAGTTACTCGAAGAGATGGGGTGCAGGGCAAGGGTTATAGCCGAGATTGGCATCGTTGTTGAATATAAAAATCAACAAAAGAGAAAGTAAACCTCATATTGCTACCTTGGTGAGCAAATCGGTGAAGTTACGCTAACCAACCCGGCAAACACTGAACTGGCGAACGACTACAGCGAAATATGGCTCAATGATATAGATTCAGCAATCAACTTAGTTCAAAAAGATCAACCAATCGGATATTCAAGAAAATTTATTCAAGCACGCGAACTAGCATTCTTGCGCGCCGCTAAGCTCCAAATAAACTAGTAATTCAGTTCTCATATCGCACAACACGCTGTGGTGCATAGAAATTGTTTCTTGGCTCGGAGAGAAGGGTTCAAACCTTCAAACTCTTGGTTCAAAACCAAGTGGATTGATAATGGTCGATAATGCTCCATCATTAATGCTCTTATCTTGTGACGCAAAGTGGCCTAATTGTCACGTTTTAATGCGTAATACTGCTGAATCGCCGCGAATTAAGTTAGAATGTATCTGACTATGTATTTTGGCACTGTATTTCCATCGGTTTCCCACGATGCCATGCTGCTATTTCTGGTGCAGTTGACAGTCGTATTGTCTAGTGCCCTGTTGCTGGGGCTGCTTGCTCGACGTTTTGGCCTGCCCATGATAGTAGGCGAACTCCTGGCCGGAGTATTGTTAGGCCCCTCTCTCTTGGGCTGGATAGCACCGGGCCTCTATGCACAGCTTTTTCCAGGAGATATCGGGCAGGCCCACCTTCTGAACGGTCTCGGTCAACTGGGCGTACTGTTGCTAGTGGGCTTAAGCGGCATGCAGATGAACACATGGCTGATCCGCAAGCAGCGCCGGGCAGCTATCAAGGTGAGCATGGCCGGTTTGTTCGTTCCTTTGGCCCTTGGCATAATTGTTGGTTGGCTGCTACCGGAAGCTTTGATGGGCCAAAGCGATAGGTTAACATTCGCGCTCTTTATGGGCGTAGCCCTATGTGTGAGCGCTCTGCCGGTTATTGCCAAAACATTTCTGGACATGGGCCTGATGAATCACAAAACCTGCCAGCTGGCACTTGTGGCCGCCGTCATAGACGATGCTTTCGGCTGGACGATGCTGTCAATTGTATCTGCGATGGCCATAGCCGGCGCACAGCTCGGCTTCATTGCCTGGTCTATACTCAAGCTGATCTTGGTGATGGTTGTCATGCTAACCATCGGACGAAAAATAATACATTGGATTATCGATGCTGTGGCAAGGTTCGGCAACGGTGACGGGAATCTTGTGACTGCTTTGGCTGCCATAATCCTGGCGAGCGCTCTCTTGACCCACGCGCTGGGACTAGAGGCTATTTTTGGCGCATTCATCAGCGGTATCATCCTCGGCACTCATAAGAAATCCAGGAATATTCGTTTGCCAACCGTACTGTCGGTACTGGTGCCGGTATTTTTTGTGACGGCGGCACTGCGTATGGATCTAACGCTTTTGGCAAAGCCGGTTGTGCTTGTCTCGGCCCTGATCGTGGTGGCAGCGGCCATTATTGGCAAGTTCGCAGGCGCTTATTTCGGTGCACGGCTTAGTCACTTGAGTCGACGTGATGCAGTGATACTCGGCGCCAGCCTGAATGCCCGTGGCGTTATTGAGGTTATCATCGCTGCTGTCGGTATGCGGCTTGGCATTTTAACAGTTGAAGCTTACACGATAATCGTGCTTGTGGCTATCGTCACCTCTCTGATGGCTCCGCCGCTTTTGCGCTACGCCACCAAGGGGTATGAGGGCTCGGGAAGCGACAGAGGCAACTGGCCCGAGCCACTATAGCCTGTTCGCGCAGCTAGTGCTCAACACTACTAGGTAGGTCTACGAATTGCCAAATCAGCTATAGTTTATTCTGCAGCGAATAATCTTACAGCATCGTCATACGAACGTTTTATAAGTTTCTTCAAGATGTTTGCATCGACATCGCCGAGTTTATTGATATACAAACACGCTTTGCTGGTTTTGTGTTTGCCTAGTTTGCTGAGTAGGTCGCTATAATCATTAACGCCCGGCATAATATACAATGTTAAGCTTTGCTTTCTTGGCGAGAAGGCGGCCAGAGGCCAATCACCCTCTTGCCGGCTCTTGTCTGATTTGTAGTGATATTGCCCGAAGCCGATCATGCTTGTGCCCCACATTTTCGGTTTTTCATGAGTGGCTGCTTTATATATCTCTAATATTTTAAAAGCGTCAGCTTTTTTCACAGCACCTTCAACAGAGTTAATAAAATCTTCTACACTGGCATCGTTTACCAAGGTTTTGATTGTGCCCATGTTCTTATTGTATCAGTAGGCGACTCATATATCGGAACTGGTAATGAAAACACTTCACATTTTCATACATTTCCATAATTACCCGCAATAGCCTCGCATTATTGGCTAAAAGCATAAACGTTTTATCGGCAATAATGATACTATATGAATATGAATGGCCTTTCAGGGAATAGGGCGCGAGGCTTTACGCTTGTCGAATTGCTGATTGTTATTGTTATCATTGGCATTTTGGCGGCGCTTGTTATGGTTGCCTATGGCGGTATGCAGCAGCGGGCTCGCGATTCACTGCGCCAAAATGATATAAAAACCATTGCCCGGGCGCTTGAGCTATACTATTCAGATAACAGCAGATACCCTGGCGGCAGTGGCTCGACAACCATTAATGCTTCGTGGAGCACAACGGCTGACGCCAGCTGGCAGAACTTAATAACGGCCCTAAAGCCGTATATGAGCAATGCGCCGCCAGATCCCACTAGTACGCCAAGTGTTTCGGTGCTGGGCGGCACGGGCTTTAACTATGCTTACTTTTCAAATACAACGGGTAATTATTGCGGGGCCGCTCAAAATCAAATGTATATTTTGGTATACCGATTTGAAGGCACGAGCCAAACAAATACCCTTAACGGCGATTGCGCCACAAACCCGCTAGGGCCATATAATAACGCCAGTAATTATCGCGTTGTTAAATAGTGGCATTAATACTTTATAGAAAAGAACTAATGCTTTAACGCCTCTTTAACGGCTTGTATGATAGCTACTGTATCATTGCCGTCGAAGATCTGCCAGCCTCGCTTTTGTGCAATTGTCGCTAAGGCTTCGCTAGGGTTAATGCAATACTGGTGCTTGGCGTTGGCAAGTATATCAATATCACCCTCAGAATCGCCAAAAGCATGCTCAATTTCATAATGTTGCAGTGCGGCTAGTTTTGCACTGCGATGAGCAAGCGAGCTTTCAACTTCACCTGTATATGCGCCTTGGTGCTCACGATAGGTGCTAGAAAGGTGCCCATGCAGGCTATACAGCTCTGTGACCGATTCGGCAATATGCTGTGGCTCAGCGGTAACGGCAAGCACACGGTGTTCGGCTTTTAGTAGCTGAATAACTTTTCTGCCAAAGCTGTGAAACAGGCCGCTTTCATGAGTAGTTAAAAAATGCTCTGCGTGCGCCTTAAGCTGTTGGTGGTTCTGGCCTCGGAGGCCTTCGGCATGAGTTTGTAATAATGTTTCGACTGTATTCTCGTATGCAAGCTTGCCGGCAGTATAGTCTGCCAGTAGCTCATGTATCTTAGCGAACGAAGCTTCAGCGAGCAGCCCACTCTCATACTCACTTTTTACTAGTGGCAAAAAGAGCGTTCTCTTAGAGAGCGTGCCGTCGATATCGAAGCAGGATATTCGTTCTTTCATGTTCTTTTAGTATAGCAGTTGAGGGTAGATGTTTTTTAGACACGAAGAGGCCCCGAAGAGGTTGAGAAACTACAGAATGTAGCTCTCGTCTCTTCGGGGCGGGTTGTAGGGGCTCACGCTTCATATGCGAAACCGACACCCGGGGCGACAGAGACAGTCAGGCACATCTTTCTGTCCAGCGGTGGCTTGAAGATCGGACGGATACGCCCTGCCGGGAACGCGAAGGGCGCGATGTCGCCTTGCCACATGCCTACAGCGGCGGGGAAGATCTGTAGTACGCCCTTTCCTTTACCGAGGTCGTAGCCAACCTGCGGGTGGCGAACCCTGCCGGATCTCATCCGCCAGGGGAGGGGTTCGTACCAGATCTTGACGGTGTCGGGCCCGAGTTCGTCGTTGACCACCAACGCGATGTCGGCAGTGGTCAGCGAGCTCACCACAACGACCTTCGCCCAGAAATTCGATTCTCCGACAGGAAGCCGCGAGGGGGTGAGGCCGATAAGTTGCATAGTTTCTCCCTGATAGGAGGAGTCTCTTTCTACAAATATTACAATATCATAATATTCTAATCAAGGCAAATAAGAGACACATATACTTGCAAAAAAGTAATAAGAGTGTTATAATAATAAAGATGGGCCAAAACATTGGCCCTGGAACCGTTCCCCCACAGTTTAGAGGTAAAGAGATGCGTTACAAGTGCTTGTTGGCCTTGGTAATGGTTATTTTTTTGCTGTTTGTCGGTGCTTGCACCGGCCAGCCAGAAAGACCGGCCCCGACCATATCGGCGGCACCCACCACTACCACCACCGACCCCAATGTCTTGCAAATGTCACAAGAGGATCTCGATGCCGCCTTCAACTATTATGTGTCGCCCGAGCGGCGCCACCAGTTGCAGGAGGTGCTCGATACCCTTGGTATGCAGCTGGCACAAGGCATGCTGGCTGGGCGTATACCTTCGGCGACCTATGGTTTGAACAAGAAGACGCCCGCGCCGGTCAACGGCTACGGCATGCTTCATTCTCTACCGAACACCCCTGACAGCGGCGGCAAGCCGTATGTCGAGGTGTTGGTCGAGTTTGTCAACGGCAAGATCGACCTGAGAAGCGGTGTGCTGAGTCTCTTTATCGTCAAGGACGACGTCATTTACACTCTCAACGGTGCTTACTCGATGAACCGTGCAGGCGAGCTGGTCGCTAACACTCCCAGCAGCTACGAGTGGCGTCGGGACGGTGAATGCCTGTTCATCAGCTACGCTGACAGAGTCGGTATCCCGGATGACGCGGTGGAGCTTGACCCGAGCACTGGCTACGAGATAAGCGGCTTCAGTGGCCTGGAGACGGCAACAAGCATCAAGGTGTTCGATAATGAGTTCGTCACTGCCCTCAACTTCCTTGGGGTGAAAGATTCCGACTGGAAGTAGGGCAACCCCCTCTGCTCCAGTCCACCGAGGCGCTCTTCACAAGAGAGCGCCTCGGTACGGAACCTTACTGCTTGAAGCAAATTTCGAGCAATAAGGTTTTCGTTTAGTAATCAACCTATTTCTTGTAGTGCTGCCCTTTGGGCTGGAATGTTTTGTTATAATGTAAGCATGAATGCTACTGATAGAAAAAAAGACAGCGCAGTATTAGCGCTCAGGGCTGCCCAAGTACAGCGCGGTGGCGCTCGTGCGGCGGTGCTTGGGGTGAATGATGGGCTGGTGAGCACACTTTGTATCACCCTGGGCGTGGCGGCGGCCAGCGGCTCGAAAGAGGCCGTACTGCTGGCTGGCTTTGCCGGTTTAATTGCCGGGGCTATTTCGATGGCGGCAGGTGAGTGGATATCGGTGCAGTCGCAAGTCGATCTGTTTAAGGGCGTGCTAAAAGACGTTAAGCGGCTGGTTAAAACTGACGAACAATTAATTTTAGATGAGCTCGAAAAAGATCTCGAGGCCGATGGAATGAGTAAGACTACAGCCATGAAGGCAACAAAAGAAATTGCCCAGAATAAGGCACATCTTTATGATAATTTTGTCAGCCATGTCATTGGCATTAACAAAGACGAGCTTGGCTCGCCGTGGGTTGCTGCTGTTTCGTCATTTTTGCTTTTTACGGCTGGTTCAATTGTTGCCTTGGCGCCGTGGTTTTTCGGTGGTGGTACGCCTGCGATAACGCTTTCAATTATCTTTACTGCTCTTGGCGGTTTAGTTGTGGGTGGCTACGTGGCGAGCTCAAGCGGCGACAGTGTTGCAAAAGGCGCACTGCGCCAACTTTTGATTATTATCTTGGCTTCGGTGGTAACCTATGGCGTTGGCTATTTGTTTGGCACCGTTGTATAGCACAGAAATCAAACACCCCGCCAACCGCAGTCGACGTGGTGTCTGACGCGCGGTGAACGGGGTTAGGCGCTGGCCTGCTGGCCAGCGATTTGCCCGGCAGCGGCCTGGCCGGCTACCGTTCCTCGTGAGGAATCTATGACGACAACAGCACCACTGGTAGAGCCGATGTCACCGATTACCTGCAGGCGGCGAAGCTCGAGCGCCTCCGGAGAGAGTGCATCTGCCGCTTCCCTGAGAAGCGTTGCACTCTCTTTTTCACCTTCGGCGGCGACAACCTTGGCTGTCGCTTCTTGTTTGGCCTCGGCTTCGGCTGCCATAGCCCGTTGCATGCGCTTTGGGAGCTGTACGTTTTTGAGCCCGATGCTCTCTACCACGAGGCCCCAGTTTTGGGCGAGCCCTGCAAGCCGTTGTTGGATACTGCTGGCAACCTCCGCGCTTTGAGCCAGAACGCTCTTGAGCGGGGAGCTGCCAATGACTTCACGCAACGCGGATTGCCCGAGCTCTTTGATGGCTGCTTCGTAGTCATCTACCTGCACTTCAGCCCCGACAGGGTCTGTGACGCGGAAGTAGATCACCGCCTGGATGCCCAGCGAGACGTCATCTGCGGTGATGACCTCTTGTGGCTTGAGTTCCAGCGCTTCTGTTGCGACTGGTACTTTCACTATCCACTCGATGAGCGGAATGGTAAAACGGAGGCCAGGCATACGCTCTCTCCGGCTTACTCGGCCTAGCCGGTAAACCACACCACGCTCCCACTGCTTCACGATGTGTATTGAACGTATTAGCAGTACTACCACTGCTATACCGATGCAACCCAGTAGCCCGTAAAGAAGATACACCCACCACGCCGTGGTGGCCACCTGTTCGACTGGTATGGGCGCGAACGGTTGGCAAAACGCCGGGTCGTACATTGGGTTGCCGAAATCGCAGTTCGGATCGTTGTTGTTCATGGTCCCCCTCAAACTGAGGATGGACAAAACATAATAAGAGTATCATTTTATGAGTTTATGTCAAAGCAAAAGCCCCCAGCGGTTTAACCGGTGGGGGCGCTTGCTGTTGGGGTAACGGCTGGAAGGCTTGGTATTACTTGCGCAGTGCAGCAGTGATTGCCACAAAGCAGCTTCGTGCCGCTAGTGCTGCGATGCCATGAGCAATTTGGTCGCTTGCGGGGCAGTCGACGCCTATGATTATTGCCACTGCTTTATTAGCTATTTTGGCACTTGCACCCGAGGTGAGTGACGCCTCTTTGCTGGCAAGCTCGGCCACAGCGGCCTCGTAGCGGGGTTTACCAAGGCGATGGTGTATCTCTGCGTTAATACGAGCTGTTCTCACCCGCTCATTCGAGCAGCTCCCGATGCGAATATTTGCTATATTGCTGAAATAGGGCTCCGAGCTAGATGGAACGAGGAGAACAACGGCGAGTGGGTCGTTGAACCCTAGTTTGCCGTGTGCGGCGAGACTCGTTTGTATGTCGGTGAGCTTACCGGCAACCATTCCCAGTATATTTTCGAGCTGTATCTCGGAGATGCGGGGTACCCATGGGTTTTGGTTAACATGGGTACGAGGCCTACTGTTTCGCATGGTTCCTTCCAGGTAGCCCGTTACGAGCAAGCGAGAGTATATTATAATGAATAATTTTAAGTGTCAACAAAGCTGAGGTAGCCCGCTGACGTTATGGCGCTATTGACAAATGCGTTATGCAGTGGTAATGTACTATACATAATTAGGGCGTTGCTCGATTATGACGCCTTTACATTCTTGTTAGGCCCGCAACATCTCAATTTTTTGGGGTGTCGCGGTGGTAGCCAACACCCAGTGCAAATCGGAATGAGAGGTCGGTTACATGACCAACACCCAGAGCCCGCACACCACTACTCGTATCGTGTGCGGCATGGATGCAGGAGGAACGCAGATCAGCGTCTTGTCGTCTGCCGACGGCGAGATCGTTACCTTGCCCCCGGATTTCGGTTCGATGCCAGAGGCGATCCGCTGGGTCGTCGAGCACTTCGGGCTTCCCGAGTTGCTGTATATTGGTGGTGCCGGTGCGCTCGACGCGCAGGGCAACATCGAAATGACCAACCGCCCGGCTTGGCCGGTGTTCAACCCCGAAGAGTTCGGGGAGGAGATAGGTTGTAAGATCGTCGTTGTTAACGACATGATCATCAAGGCCGCGGCACTCGAGCTCGATGATGTCGAGATCGATCTGCTGCGAGACGGCACTGAAGACCCCGAGGGCACCAAGACGATCATTACCGTCAGTAGCGGTGTGAACAACGCTCAGCTCTTCCCCGACAGAACCACCAGCAGCGCGGAAGGCGGCCACACGACGTGGCAGCCGATCAGTGAGCTGGAAGACGCCGTACTTCAGGCGCTTCGCGAACTGCACGGCTCTCGACTCTTCTCCGTCGAGGAGCTGATCGGCGGAAAGAGCCTCCTCAAGTTGTACGACGCGCTGAACAAGTGTGGCTACAGCCTGAAGAATGAGCTGCACCGCCAGTGCATCGAGCAATGCCGCCGCACGGGCACTGGCATCGGCCCGTTCATTACCCAGCTGGCGCTGGCCGGTGAGCCGTTCTGTGTGCGGTTCATGGGGGTGTTTGCATCGGTGCTCGGGCAGTACATGCGCAACACAGCACTATTCACCTTGCCCACCGCCGGCATCTATGTGACCGGAGGCGTTATGCAGCCCGACGTGGCGCGCTACGTCTTCGCCCAGCAGCAGCTCATGGCTGCCTTCTTGGGCGGCAACAAGCATAACGAGTTGCTGTCGCAGATCCCGATCTATCTGGTCCTCGACCAGAACATGGGTGTCAAGGGTGCGCTTCGGCTGGCACTGCGCAGTTGAACGAGAGTAAGGCGTGTCGGGGTTCGGTTGCTTTTTTTGCAGCCGGACCCCTTCATTCCTAAGTAAATTAACCCTGTTTGGTTTATTTAGGAATGAATATTAAGTAAACATTACTGCCGGCGGACAGTCATGTCCTTTCGGGTTCGAGACAACTCAACCATAAAAAACACACAACCACAAGGGTTGCGTTTTGTCTATGGGGCGAATGATGGGTCTCGAACCCACGGCCTCCGGAGCCACAATCCAGCGCTCTAACCTACTGAGCTACATCCGCCATGTTGTCAAAGCTTGCACTTTGTCGTTAGCCGAAGAGGCTAACGAGTGCAACTATACCACATGGTAACAGATTAGAAAAGCGCTTTTTGTGCTGGCGTAACTTGTTATAATGAGATCGAATGAAATATCATTTTATTGATGGGGTAGAAAAGAAGCGGCAGGGGTGGAAGCCGCTTGTGTGGCTGGTGCCGGCACTGTTGCTGATGGGCGGCGGATATATTTTGTTGACGGCACTGAGCCCTTCACTCATTAACGTACCGCTGTTAGAAAGCGGTAACACTGAGGCGACTGAAGAGCGGTTAAAAGCAAAGCCGGGGTCATATGGAGATCGGTTATTTATTCCGCAAATTGGTGTTGACGTTGCGGTGTTAATTGGGGATCAGTCGGTGCTTGAAAAGGGGGCGTGGCATCGCCAGCCTGAAAACGGCGACCCGATAACCGGTGGTAACTTTGTGTTAAGCGCTCATCGTTTTGAAATGGGGCTAACGCCGCAGCAAACTCGCGCTAAATCACCTTTTTATAATATCTCTAAATTAGAAGTTGGTGACCAGCTATTCGTTGACTATAAAGGTGAGCGCTATGGTTACGAAGTGAATAAAAAGTATGCAGTAAAGCCGAATCAGGTTGAAATTGAGGCGCCCTCTGACGAGCCGAAAATGACGCTTTATTCATGCACGCTCGAGGGTTCAGCCGACGGCCGCGACGTGCTCGAGGCGAAGCCGCTGGGCAAAGTTGAGAAGTTGCAAGTATCACAGAGTTAGGTTTTGCAGGGTTCTCTACGCTAGGTTGCGATAGAACAAAGTAGAGCTCATGGTAGCTTGCTATATATCATGCAGTACTTCAATGTTGGCGCCAATGGCATTGAGCCGATTGGCGAAATCTTCGTAGCCTCGGTTGATTGAATAGACGTCGCGGAGCGTTGAGGTGCCTGGTGCGGCTAGCATGGCAAGCAATATCACCACCGAGGGGCGCAGTGCCGGTGGGGCAATGACATCGGCCGGCTTCCATTTTGTTGGGCCGGTAATATAAACGCGGTGCGGGTCAACCAGCTCAATGTGAGCGTTTAACTTTGAAAGCTCGGTAAAATAAATGGCGCGGTTTTCATAAGACCAATCATGAAGCAAGGTGCGGCCGTAGGCTTTGGTGGCAATGAGGCCCAAGAAGGGCAGGTTGTCCATGTTAACCCCGGGGAAGGGCATGCTGTGGAGCTTGTCTTTTGGTGCGTGCAGTTCTGAGGGTTGAAGGGCAATGTCGACTAGCCGCGTGTGGCCATTGCGGGCTTTGTATTCTTCAGTTCGGTCATATTGTAAGCCCATGCCCTCGAGCACGGCCAGCTCAATCTCAGTAAATTCAATTGGCACACGCTTGATAGTAATGGCTGATTCGGTGACGATGCCGGCGGCAATCAGGCTCATGGCTTCGATAGGGTCTTCACTGGGGTAATATTCAACATCTTTATTGATGCGCTTCAGGCCCGTGACTTTTAGAGTCGTTGTACCGATGCCGTCAATTTTCACGCCGAGTTTTTGCAAGAAAAAACAGACGTCTTGCACCATGTAATTCGGGCTGGCGTTACGAATAACGGTGGTGCCGTCATAGAGAGCGGCGGCCATAATGACGTTTTCGGTGACAGTGTCGCCACGCTCGGTGAGCAGAATGGCTCTCTCAACACTCTTCTTTTTAACGGTGGCATGATAGTAATCGGTGTTGGGCTTGGCGACGACCTCCATGCCGAATGGAGTCAGGCCGACAAGATGCGGCTCGACAGTGCGGGTACCGAGGTTGCAACCACCGGCAAAGGGCAGTTTAAAATCGTCATATTGGTGCAGTAGTGGGCCTAAGAACATAATGACAGAGCGGGTGCGTTTGGCGGCTTTGATATCCATTTTTTCAAGCTCGAGGCGTTTTGGCGGAGAAATTTCAAGATCGCTCGTGCCGTCGAGCCAACGAACTTTAACGCCGATGCTTTGCAGCACCTCGATAATGCGGTTTACTTCTTCAATGCGGGCAACACGCCGAAAGGTGGTTTTGCCTTTGTTCAATAGAGACGCGCAGAGCAGGCCAACAGCGGCATTTTTACTGGTTTTTACCTCAATACTTCCTGCAAGTTGTTTGCCGCCATGAATACGAAAATTCATCTTGCCAGTTTGGTTCAAGCTAATGAGGTTGCTTGAAAGTACCTCGCTTATGCGAGCTATCATCTCAAGGCTGATATTTTGGCCGCCTTTTTCAATACGATTCACGGCACTTTGGCTGGTGCCAAGTTCGCGGGCTAGTTCGATTTGTGTTAGGCCTCTTTCTCTTCGGGCGCTGCTGATAAGGGTGCCGATTTTTTGCTTATAGTCAGAATCAATCATAGATTAGAGTATATCAAATAAGCTATAATTTTGTAAATAAGTTATTTCAATTACAATAAAGGTATGATCTAACTGCGTTTTCTATATAATAACTGAAACTAATGATAATTGAATGACATTATATGTTATATAGAGATGCAGCTGTGAGCGCGTTTGCCACAAAAAATAATGCGTTGCTGCAAGGGCCCGACTGGGGGCGAGAGGGAGATATGAAAGACCAAACAGTTGCTGATTTAATCGCCAAAGAAACCAAACGCCAGCGCGAGGGTTTAGAGCTAATTCCGTCTGAAAATTATGTATCGGGCGATGTGCTTGAGGCATTGGGGAGCATATTTACAAACAAATATTCTGAAGGCTACCCCGGCAAACGCTATTATGGCGGCCAGGAATTTACTGACCAAATAGAACTTTTGGCAGTTGAGCGTGCCAAGCAGCTTTTTGGCGCCGATCATGCCAATGTGCAGCCGCACTCGGGTGCGCAGGCGAATGAAGCGGTGTATCACGCCTGGCTGGAGCCCGGTGATACGGTGCTGGCAATGGATTTAAGCCATGGCGGGCACCTTACGCACGGCCACCCGGTAACGGTGCTGGCCAGGCAGTATAGGTTTATTCGCTATGGCATGAAAAATATTGCAACTGGCGAGATAGATTATGACGAGCTGCGCCGATTAGCGCTTGAATATAAGCCAAAAATCATCTTGGCTGGCTTTAGCGCCTACCCCCGTGAGCTTGATTATGCCAAATTTGCCGAGATTGGCAATGAAGTCGGTGCTTTGTTGGTGGCCGACATGGCGCATATTGCCGGGCTGATTGTTGGCGGTGTGGCAAAAAACCCATTTGACTATGGTTTTCACGTTATTGCCACCACCACCCATAAAACATTGCGGGGGCCGCGCGGTGGCTTGATTCTTTCAAAAGGTACGGTTTCAAACCCGTTAAAAAAGGTTGAAAAAACTATCGAAAACATTCCGACTTTAATCGATAGAACCGTCTTTCCGGGTGTGCAAGGCGGCCCGCATATGCATGTTATTGCTGCCAAAGCGGTGGCTTTTGGCGAAGCCTTGCAACCGGCTTTTCAAGAATATGCCAGACAGATTGTGGCCAATGCCAGCGTGCTGGCAGATGAGCTGAAACATCGTGGCTTTCAGCTGATTACCGGCGGCACCAGTAATCATTTAATTCTAGCTGATATCTACAAAAGCTTCGGCATTGATGGCAAAGTTGCCGAAGAGGCACTCGATACCATCGGTTTAACCCTTAATAAAAACGCTATTGCGAACGACACATTGCCACCGTTTAAGCCAAGTGGTATTCGCCTGGGCACACCGGCTATAACTACGCGCGGCCTAAAAGAAGCGCACATGCAACAAATTGCCGAGTGGATGAAGCAGGCTATTGCAGCCCGTGAAAATATTAGTGAGCTAAAGGCACTGCATGAAGCAGTGCGCACCTTTGCTCTGCAATTTCCACTGCCGAGTGACAGCTAGGAGTTTACTAAGAGAAAAGCCCGCCTCGACGCTGTGTCGAAGGTGCGGGCTTTGCTCTGTTGGTGGAGAGGTGGTGTGAGCTAGCCGGTGGCTGCCTCCTTGATGGGCTCGTCGTCGACTGGTTCGTCGATCGTCTCGCTGTCTGCGTCGCCCTTGTTGGTGGGCATCTCGATAGCCACAGCCTGTCGCTGTCGTGGCAGGTGGCGAAGGCCACTGAGATCCATCAGCGATTCGATCGCGTTGGCGAGTGCAGGAGCCGCAGCCGGTGCAACCGGAAGGCTATTGAGAAGCAGCTGCCGGATATCGGTGATAGCATCGAAGAGTTTGCAGTAGCTCCACGATGCCAAAACCGACTCCGGTGGCCGACCAAGCCTCCCTGACTGTGCGGCGAGCTCTGAGTCGAGCTCGAACCGTAGGAGCGGGTCGTCTCCGAGTAGGCTTGCCCTGTGTTGGGCGAGCACTTCGGTTGCGCTGTGAACCCGCGGGTCAAGCTGGTCACCCTCGTCGATCGCCTCGACTACGGCCAAAAGTGTCGAACGGGTTTGTTCGACCTCGGTGGGCCACGCTTGCTCGGGGATCAAATCCGACTCCGGCCCATTCAAAAACCCCCCGTGGGGGAGGCTGCTTGGTGATGGCGCCGTGCTTCTCGGTCGTCTTCCTAGCACGATTTTCGCCTCTCTCTTCGTGCGATGTATAACCAACATCGCTCCCTACAGAGCAGGTACAATCTAAAATAATGTAAACGCAAAGTCAATAGGTTTCGCTAATTAAATACGCCTAAAAAGCGAACTTCAGGGGTAAGTGTAATGCCAAGTCTTTGCCTAACTATTGTAATAATCTCTACAGAAGCGTTATAAATGTCTTGGGCTGAGGCGTTGCCGACATTTTCAATTTTTAACACATGCTGGGGGTGCAGCCGCACATCACCCCAGCGTTGACCGCGTTTAAAACCGGCAGCTAGCAGCACATGAGCGGCCGACACGCGCAGGCTGTCGCCGCCGTGTACTTGATTCATTTTTTTAATAAGTTCGGCAGATTTGCCGGTTTCATCATAGGTGATAATGCGTTCAGCTTGTTCGGGCGTAACAAGCGGGTTGCGAAAGAAAGAGCCGGCTGTTTTGTTATGGTGCTCGCCTTGGCGGTAATCCCAGAGTGACCCCGCAAGTTCACGAGCGCCTAAAATGGCTTGGCGCCGGCCCGTTAGTGTTGTAATATCAAGGCCTTTTTTAGCGGCAACATCAAGTGCTGATTGGTAAGTCACTTCTGTGGTTGGCTGGTGTGAAAGTATAAAAGCTGCTCTTAAAATAACCAAATGCCGCCGCTCTTCATGCTGCAAGGCTGAAAAGCGATAGGTGAACTCAAGCTCGGCGGGCTTCACTTGCCGAATTTCGCTTGTTTTGGGGTCATACAGCTCAACCCAGGCGAGGGTATCAGAAACGGCTTGCCCGTAAGCGGCAATATTGCCAACCACGGCAGCAGCCACGCCGCCGGGAATGCCGCTCATTAGCTCTAGCCCCCACAACCCACTCTCAATTGCTTTTAGCACCAGATCATCCCACCAGATACCAGCGTCAGCAATGAGGGTGTTGCCCTCTTGTGTGATTGCGCCGCCGCGGCAGACAATTGTGGTGCCGGGCAGGCCTTCGTCTGAAATAAGCACATTGCAGCCAAAGCCGAGCAGCCACACTGCTGCACTGGCTGTGGCGGCTGCTTCTTTTACATCTTGATAAGTTTCGCAAATAATCAGTTTATCGGTGGGCCCGCCACATTCGAAAGAGGTGTAGGGGGCGAGGCTGGCGTGTGCAAGGGTTTTCATACTTGCTTTATTATAGCAGTGCTGACTTTTTCTGGTGCTGATATCTCTGACTGAAATCTCACGAAGATGGGCGGCGGCGTTTATAGTAAGGAATGTCGGCGCTATTGGCTGAGCTAGCCTCAGGGTCTTCTTCAAGAATAGCCCGTGCCTTTTCTAACGCCCGGTCGCGAATATTGCGAAAACCTTGTGGTGATTTGCCGATAATCTTTGCTACCTCTTTCGGGGGTAAGCCGCCCCTTAGCGTTGCCTGCTCAACGAGATGCTTCGTATCGATTGGCTCACCGGCTTTCTCGACGCTAAGTTCGGGTACATGATAAACACCAAAAATCAAAGCCAGCACCAATTTCTCCTCAGCTTTAAGGTTATTACTTCGGAGCACTCTTTCGATAGATGCCAGAGCGATCGCCTGATCAGAGACTCTATCACCTTCAATAATTTCGTTTTGCACCATATTGCCGACAGTTTCGGTGTTGCCTTCGCTATCGAGGGGGGCGTCAAGCGAGGCTAAGTGGTAATCACTTGCCTGAAGGTAGGCACGAATGACCCCCACTCCCCTTCCCATGGTACTCGCCAATTCTTGTTCAAGCTCTTTATCGGTTGGGTCGTGGCCAAGTTTGGTGATGAGGTTTGAATTAACCAGGCTTCTCCAGCTATCATGAGCATTTGCCGGTAGCCGTATCATACGTGAATAATTAGCCACCGCTCGTTTGATGGCGCCGCTAATAATAGGAACGGCATAGGTTGAGAATTCGTGGCCTTTAGAATGATCAAAACCGGCAATGGTCTTGTTAAGGCCTTCGATTCCCTCATGCATGAGGTCTTCCCAGGTCATGCTGCCGGCTATATTGCGGGCGGCAAGCGTACTCACCAGTGCCAAGTTTGAGAACAACAGAATACGCTGGGCTGCTACCATCTCAACCAGGGCTGCTTCTTGCTGCTGGCTATTTTCTGAAGATTGCCAGGCTAAAAAACCGGCTTCAATTTTTTGAAACCGGTTATTGGTAGCCTCTTTGTCTTTTGTGAACGGAAATTGCTTTATAAGTTGGTCGTAAGCTCTGCTAGTATCAATTAAATTGAGTGGTCGTGGGTTTTTTCTGGCTTCGTTAACTTTTTTAATGACTTCTGGATGGTCGTTGTATATTTTAATGATATCAGTCATAACGGCGCGTCGCTCGGCGACATTGTGATGTGCGGCCTCGTGCTGTACTTCAGGCGGGTCTTCTTCAGTTTCTGGCATCTCGTTTTCGCTATCTGAAGAGCGATTTTGAAAACCTTCATGTTTCTCAAAACTGCTACTGTGCGAGAATTGTTCTGGCATGGCCCCTCCTATTACTCGCTATAGTTTTATTGTAACAGAATATTAAAACTACATTAAAAGCCATGGGTGGTTCCGGTTAGTTAACTTTGAAAGCGTTGAATATATGGCACGAAAGCTTGCCAGAAAGTACTAATATGTGCCTCAACCGCTTTGTCGATGAGGGCGCCGTTTTCATCAAACTTTTCGTGAATAGCTGGAATATAAAATTCGGGTTGCGCCATAGTATGCATATCGAGGTAAGCCAACACATGCCGGAGGTGGTGTATAGCACCAAATGCACCCGAAGGCGAGGCGGCCGAACCAATAATGCCCGCTGGCTTCTGGGCCCAGCTATTCTCAGCATACGGGCGCGACCCCCAGTCGATGGCATTTTTCAAAACACCAGGAATAGAGCGGTTGTATTCGGGGGTAATGAATAAAATGGCGTCAGCTGCCTCAATGGCTTTTTTAAAGTTGGTTGCCTCTTTGGGAAAGTTGGCCTCGAGCTCTTCATTAAAAAGCGGGAGCTTGCTAAAGTCTAGCAGTGTTAATAGAGCAGCTTCAGGTGCACGTTCTTGTAGTGCGGCATAGAGCTTTTTGCTGTATGCATTTTTTTGTAGGCTGCCGGTAATTACGGCGATGTTAAGCTTTGACATGTATAATTCCTCCTGTGAAAGTATAATATAGGAATCGTATAATTAAGTAAATACTTAATTATAGTGAGACACAGTGAGGTACTCTCGTTTAGAAGAGTCCCGGCACTTTGACACCGCACCTTTATCTGTTAAAATAGCAAAGTCTATCTACTAAGATAGTTTATGCGCCCGTAGCTCAGCGGATTAGAGCACTGGTCTTCGGAACCAGGTGTCGCAAGTTCGAATCTTGCCGGGCGTACCATAGAAAAAAGACTAGCGAAAGTTAGTCTTTTTTCTATGGTATTTTGTTTGGTGCGAACTTGCGACAGGGATTTTCAAAGAAAAATACGGTAGTCACATCGGTGCAGCGAACACCAGAAAAGAAAGCATCCGAAGGATATTTTCTTTTCGTAGTGAGCGAAGGAGCGTTAGCGATATCTTGCCGGGCGTACCAATAAAAACAGACTAGCGCGAGTCAGTCTGTTTTTATTGGCTTGGGTTCGATACGAGCTTGCGATTGGCGGGTGCACAATCAAGCTTATCTTCTGTTACAATGCTGCTTGATTCGAGTGCAGGCACCGTTGCACGAGGCGGTACCGGTAAAACACACGATTGGGATATTAGTCGGCACATTGTCGAGCAATGCTTAAAACCCGTGTGGCTGGCAGGCGGCATACGGCTCCATAATGTCGAGAATGCAATCCGATCTGTAAAACCATTCGGCATTGATGTTGAAACAGGCGTGCAGCTCCCTGATGGCTCTAAAAACTACCTAGCAATTCAGGATTTTCTAACTGTAGTTCGTCACTTTTCGTCATAAACACGGTTAGCTTGCAAGAAATGCTGTGCCGGGCGCAACATGGGCCACTGTTATAATAATTCAGACATACTATCAAGGATACATTTAGGGAGAATTTGTATGCGCAAATATGATGCCGCCGCCGTTTTAGGAAAAGCCTACGATTTTGAAAGACAGCGTTACCCTCAGCACATGTACGAGTCTTTACGAGTTGCTGCCCAAAAGTATGAATCGGGCCGAGCTATGGGCGGCATTGCCGTCTGCGGTGCAGCCGAAATGAAGGCCTTAGAGCGAGGCCAACGTGCCCCCACGACCGAAGCGGAAGAAATGGAACGGTATTTAATTGCTGAACTGAATGTTCCAGCTAGTGCTATCCATGTTGAGGACAAATCAACTAACACACCTGAAAACTTCGTTAATCTAAAAGCCATTGCTATGAGGTGGGGCTGGAGACAGATTTATATGCCCATCGCAGCACCTCGTATTGAGCGTGCTGCGTTTTTGGGCCAAAAAGTTGGCTACGGCCAGTGCGATTTCACCATGGAAGGCGTAGCGCCGGATTCAGACGAAGAGTTTCGCACAGAGGCAAAATTGCTTGGAGATATGGCCTGCACCCTTAAGGCCATGGCCTGGGGTGACCACGAATTCTTGTTGAATCCAGACGGCAGCTCAAGGTGGAATGAGCTTCGGCTCGGACATCGCGCCTGTGAATTTTATGTGTCAACCGAGGCTGTTGAGCAAGGAACAATAGAACCTTTCAGAAACTTTCACCCCGATGAGCTGATGGCGATGCACGGTACTTTAATGAGGGAATAGGTTTTCTGGCTCACTCATCGTGGCTGGTGCTATCTGTCTGTGCCAGAGCTATATCTCCCATTCGGTTCACATAGCTTATTTCCATCACGCGTTTACATAGGGTGATATAATGCTCAAACTTATTCCAAACATCTGGCGTGTTGTTTTTAAGCTGAGCCATATATTGACGTATGTGATCACGCAGCACCTCAAGAATAAGAGAAGTATGCTGTTGTCGGGCTGCTTCGCTGTGATGAAAGTTCGCAAAAGTGTGCTGTATGGCATTGACTTGCCTGGCATTAGTAATGAAGGCCAGCTCGCAATAGCGGTCAACGGTAGCTGGATGGTATTGGTTGAAAGGGTTAATAACAAAAATACCCTTTTCGGGGTAGCGACCGCTATCCATCTCCCAGTCACCAAGTTCGTCCCAGATTCGCGCAGTAACATTGCAAACTTGCAATAAGTTGGTTATAGCTTGGCTTGTATATATCTCTGAAAGTGGCGGCAAAGTGGTGTCATGCTGCCGATAGATGGCATACAGCGACGAAGAGATGCTAGGGAACCCGGCATTAACAGTGGTTGTTTCGGCTAGCTTTCGGGCATGCTCTGCTAAGAATATTTGGCGGTCAGGGATACTGCTAGATTCATACTCGCGGCTCCAGCGGTACATGAGTGCTTCGTTCTCTAACACCTGTTGTAAAAAGCAATCTTTTACGAACGGAGCGTCTTCGGGCCGGGCTAGTATGTCAATCTTGTTTTGTATATGGCTTAGCATGATGGAGCGTGCTTGCGTTTTGGGGGCATTCGGTGTGTGTGATGTAGTGTGGCTGCCCCACCGCTCAACCGCATCTACCATTGGTTCGTCGCCACGGTCAATGGTTTGGTCGGCGGTATACATAAGGCCGACTGCGACACTTAGTGCCCTGAGTGATTGTAGGTTCTCTATCTCGCCGACACTCAAAGCTGCGCTAAAGGCAATGGTTTTATCGCGCACTTCGCCTTCAACGACCTTTGCAATAGCAGCTTGACTCCATTCGGTGCTGGCCGATAATACAGAGCGAAGCTCTAGTGCGACGGGTAGTGCTAGCGTGCCCAGATGGCGCCTCACCCATGTTAATCGTTCGATGGTTTTTTCTTCAGGGAATGTATCGTCAAAAACAGGGTTTGCCCATGTTTCTGCTAAAAATCGCTTCATTTGGTGTTCCATTGCGCCCCCTCTTACTATATTACTCTTAATAGAGGTAAGACAGGCTAACGTCATAAACGATTTGGCTTTTTATGACAATGTAGGTAAAATAGCAACATATGAGCGTTGACGAACAGCATTTCTCAGTAAAGGCTACGGATGGCTATATACATCTCAGAACCTGGGGTGCCTTAGATGCAAAAAACTTAGATGCGCCAGCCAATGCCGCCCTGGCGTTAGCCAAAGAAAAAAACATCAACAAGCTACTTGACGACATTCGAGATGTTGACACCTCGGCGGTGAGCATTCCAATTCAGGCGAAAGCCATGGGTATTCTATGGAAGCTACGGACGTTCGATAAAATCGCGATTGTACTCAAGGGGAGCAGAGTACGTTCGTTATTCTTCAGTACACTCGAGATTCTACACCTTAATATTGATGCAAAATTCAAAGGGTTTGATAACGAAAGCGAAGCAATAGCTTGGCTCAAAAACGACGGGAACGAATAAAGTTTTTAAAGTTTGAAGAGGCACAATGCTGCCGAAACTTGCTTCGCAGCGTTTGAATTTCATACGGTTATCGGTGTCGTTCTTAGTGTTTTTAGTGTGAAGTTGAATTTCATCATATACACTCATAATGTGTATAATTAATGATAAGAATTAAAATGCAATACAAGGATACAACTCGCTTATAGGTCATAGCCAACTCTTTTTAATCGACAGATGGCCGAGGCCTGAATGCTGGAGCTTTTATCGGCCCAACTAATAAACTAGCTGCTATTCTAAAAGCAAAGGACTCAAAAATGGATACTATTTCTACAATTCTTGAAACAACTTACGGAAATTTCAACCTCACCTACCATAATTATGAAGAGTATGAGGGCGTCAGCCTTTCGATGGGAGACGTCACAGCCGGTACACCACTTGTGCGGATACATTCTTCATGTTTGTTTAGCGAGGCGCTGTGCGCAATTGATTGCGATTGCAAGCTGCAACTTAACCAGGCGCTGGAACGTATTAGCCAGGAAGGCGTGGGCATTTTAGTATACCTCTACCAAGAGGGGCGTGGTGTGGGCTTAGCTAAGAAAATTCGCGCAGTTGAAATTATGCGTAAAGACAACTGCGATACGGCAGCCGCTTTTGAAAAGTTAGGTTTTGAGCTTGACCCTCGAAGCTATGAGCTTGCCCTAAAGGCGCTTAATGATATGAAGGTGGCAAAAACAATTCGGCTGATGTCTAATAACCCTCGTAAATCTCGGGCACTTGAAACTGCTGGCTATGAGGTTATCGAACACGTTGCATTATCTTACGAAGCAAACTCGACTGTTCATACCTACCTTAAATCAAAAGAGGCAAAACTTGGGCATAAAATTCAGTGGAGTGCTATTAAGGCGCAAGTTGGGGCGAAATAACTCCCAGGACGTTTAAAAAGTATCAGCTTTGTGGTCAAGGGGGTGGGTGGCAGCCTGCAATCTCTGGTGAGACTACAGGCTGCCGAGCTGCCTAGAGATTTGCCTTGCGGCCAGACTAGGTGGCTCTAGAGCGTCAGTGGTCGCCGGTGAAGTTGACCTGGTTGTTCCAGCTGTCGCTGGTACGTGAGGTGATACCGTAGGGCAGGTAGTCCACCTGGAACCACTGTTCGATCGCCGCTCCGCCGGCAGCCGGGTAGTGGTACTTGGTGCCGGTGTAGGTGCCGGCCCCTGGGTACGGTGCCAGCTCACTGGTGACCTGTGTGGCGTACGCCGTACCGGTGTTCTGGATCCTCACTCGAACCCAGCCGTATGCGTCGTAGTTGCGCGTCACAGACACACTGCAGGTGTTGTTGCTGCTCTTGTACTCGTCGTAGACGTACGACGAGCCGTTCCAGACGTAGAGGTAGGCCGTGTAGGCTCCCTCGACGCCGTACCAGCCCGGGTACGAGGTGCTGTACGCACCCACGCTGGTGTAGTAGTCGCGGTACATCCCCTGGTTCCAGAGGAGTACGTGCAGGTACCTCGTTGTCGCGGTCGTGTTGGTGACCGGCGTGTAGACGAACTGCTTCCAGCAGTAGTTGTACGGTGCCGCGAAGTCGACACCGGCCACGTTGCCAGCCTGGGCTGAGCGGTCGCTCGCCACCACCGGCTTGCCGGCCGCATCGGTCGACAGCAGCTTGGTGGCGCCCTTGGGGGCCGTCGACTGGGCGCTGTGCTTGCCCGGCTCCAGCGGTGCCTTGGCCTGCGAGCCTTGTGCGGCTGCACCCGGGGGCGCCGGTGTCGGCGCGGCAGGTGCAGCCTGGGCCACACCAGCGAATGTCAGTCCAGCAACAGTGAACACGGCGGCAATGGCCGCGAGTGCTCTCTTGCGAATCTTCACGGATCCTCCATGACGATCTTCTGACTGTCTTTGTGTCGAGTGTGTCTATTACCTTTTCTGCCGATAACACAGCACTCAACAACGTAACCTTAACAACATAGTATTAAATACTCATTAAAGTACTTACGATTGCCTAAAAAGGTTGTGGCCTGTCTTGGCGGTTAAGCTGCCAAGACAGGCTTCTGAAACCGCACCCTAGCCGCAGGCCATTAGGGGTTGATTACGTCCACGAAGTGAGTGTAATCGTCGAGGCTAAACAACGCGCCGGCGGCTGGGCCAACGAGTCGTGCCTGCACCTTGATGACATAAGTGCCGGGGCCGAGCCGGGTGACGCGGTGAACACTGTGCTGCTCCCAGTTGCCACCAGGGGAGTCGAAGGCGAAGTCGGTGCCGGGCTGCGGGTTGAACTCGATCACTCCGCCACCTGCTGTTACTGCCACCACCCTGACAGAGCAGTAGCTGGTGTTGACGCAGCGTGTTTCAGCACCGAAGGTCGACTCAACGGCCCTTGTGGCGCCAAGCGGAACCACAATGCCACCGAGTGCGGTTGAAGGCACGTCGTGCCAGATTGCTGCCAGTGGCACGAAAGTGGGGGCGTTTTCGGTGATGTCACGCTGCACGCTGGTCGAGGTGCCTGCAAAAACGAATGACACGGCAGCAGCACCACTGATGAAAAGGACGAGGGATGCCAGCATTGCCCCAAGGACGATACCGATCCGTCTCTTGTTGGTAACCTTGTTCACGAGTTTCCCTTCTCGCCGTGAAACCAAAGGCATTGAGCGTACATGCTTCATAGAAACCACGACACCCAACAATGTAACCTTAACAACACAGTATTAAGTGGCCGTTAACTATTAAGCAAATATAAGTTTCTTTGGTGATATTACGGCAAGTCTTTGCTTATGGATGTATATGTGCATGCAAGCCCTATCGACTTTCGGTTGATTGGCGTGTGACGTAATCTCTGAAGCGGAGCATAGCTGAATGAATTACTTGTAACAACAGAGGTAATATGGTACCATAACACAGTATTTGGGCCATTAGCTCAGCTGGTTAGAGCACCTGCCTCTTAAGCAGGGTGTCCTGGGTTCGAGCCCCAGATGGCCCTCCATGAATTTATTCTATAAAAGGACTTCTTTCGAAGAAGTCCTTTTATTATGCTAAGAATATGGGTATCGATACCGATCCAATCTCTGCTCCGGAAAAGAAAATATCAGTTCTTAATACAATGCATGAAGTTATAAAGGCTCTGCGGGTTGCGAAGACTGAGATAACATTTGAAGGCAAGGCTTTGGAAGTAGGAAGAACACTCGGAAAAGGCGGGTCGAAGACGGTTAAGGAGGTGTTTATTGGTGGTGAGCGGCTTGCTCTTGCTTTGCCAAAATGATATCGACTCAGAAGACGTGGCCCTTAAAAAATGGAAGAATGTGTTAAGCCGCCGGCCTTTTGTTTTATTATTGCCTTATGCCAAAAGATTCTTTATATAAGCCAGTTGATCACTTTTTGCAGTCCGAAATACTCACTAGATTGATGACATCAGATAAACCGATCCGCTTTAGCAACCTCAAAGATGATGGAATTGAAAATAGCTTGTTTATGTACCATGCCAATAAACTCATAAATCGCGGTCTTATTCAAAAGCAAGAAGATGGCTTTAGCTTGACCGTTAAAGGTGCAAGGTGGGTAAATTATGTCGATAGTTCACTTGATCTTGCGCCACTTACGCCCCGCCCGCTCGTGCAGTTTATTATTGAAGACGCGACTCAAAATATCCTTGTGGCAAAGCGAAGAGGTAGTCTAAAAGATCACCTTAATGATTATTTATTACCCGGTAATATATATCGGCACGGCTTGCCTTTGGCAGATAACGTAGCACGTATACTTACAGAGTTATTTAGCGAAGATCATATATTGAAGGCAGAACCAGTCACAGTTGCCGATGTAATTCATACGGCGAGTGACGGGTTCGTCACACATGTTCTATCTTATATCTTTTGTGTAAAAACCAATTCTGAAAAAACAACCCCGCTGGAGCATCCGCTCTTTACAACCGAGTGGGTAAGTGTCGGCAGCATTACCCGTGATATTCCAAGCTTTAAACGAAGCGAATTTATACCGCTCTTATTCGAGCGCCTACCGTTCATTAACCCGCACGAGAACTTCTTGATGAATTGTAAGTAAAAACATATTTACTTACTTTTGCGATTAGCGCACCTATGCTTGTTTTGTAATGAAGGAATTACAGAATGAGCATTGAAGCTAACCCTAATATATTTTCGTTTGACGCCGAGCGGACTCGCCTGGTTGAGCCAACTTTACTCGGGCACTGGGCAGTGGGTGCAGTAGTAATGCGGCCTGATCGAGTTGTTGTAGAAGAATTTGCCGGAATGGTTGACCCGGCAGCCCTAAAGGTAAATAAGTTCGTTGAGGAGCAGGTTGTGCCGTATGTGCATCTACCAGAATATGTATCACGAGAGGATATGTTGAATGCATTCTGGGATTTCTGGATGGACCATGGCGGTAATCGTGCTATTGCCGTAGCCGATTTTGGTGCACCTGTAGAAGGCACGCTTTTTGCGGCAGCCCAGGCGCTAGATCTGGATAGAAGGGAATATGCCGGCCCGTACCCCTTGCACGAGCTCGGTACCAGGCTTTTGGATGCAGGCATAGACCCTGATGTTAATCGCATTGCATTTGCGGGCCAGGGCAATAACTTTACAAAACACGATCCGCGTGACGATGCGATAGTCGCTGCACATTGTTGGTTTAATGCTGGGGATAGACTGCGTGATTTGCGGTAAAAATATAGCCGGGTGTTTTCTACTCAGTTTTTGGTTCAAACACGAGTGTTTTACATAGTTTCGTTCTCGCGTGTACTTTTGTTTGGTATTCTTATTTCATGGTAAATGACTATGATAAGTTTGCCGCTCAACGCCAGCAAGAATTGAAAAAAGGCGAAAAACTGCCGCACCGTTTTGTTGAAAAGCCAGCAATGAGAAAATTATTGCCAGATCTTACGGGCAAGAAAGTTCTAATGTTAGGCTGCGGCACGGGCGAAGAATCACTGCTCCTTGAAGAGTTCGGTGCAACATCTATGATAGGCATTGATTTGTCAAAAGAATCTGTTCGGCTTGCGAATAAGACATACCCTGGCCACAATTTTAGTGTTGCAGACATGCATGAGCTTGATTTTGAAGATGAAACGTTCAATTTCGTATACAGTAGCCTAACGATTCACTACTCTGCTCATCCGATAGATGTATACAAAGAGGTATTTCGGATCTTAAAACCAGGCGGTGCGCTTCAATTTTCAATTGGCCACCCGGTGCGGTGGGCCTCTGAGCGAGTCGACGTTGACGGCAAACAAACAAAGCTTATGGGCTATACAGAAAACGCCGATCCTCCTCGACTTTATGGCAACTACTCTGGCTTCAGGGAATATGATGAGACTTTTCCAAGCGGTGAGACCTTACGGTTTTGGGTTGGTCCGCCGAGTATGCATTTTGGCCTATTGCGGCAAACAGGTTTTGATGTATCAGACTTTGTAGAGACGAAGGCTATAGAAGAATGCAAGAATGTAGATAGGTATTACTATGAAAGGTTCAGCAACTTCCCACAATTCGTACTATTTGTGGCCAAGAAACCGTAAGCTTAGCCCGGATGAACCCCGAGCTTCAGTTTTCGAATAAACCCGGCCAGTTCGATTGCAGAAATCTTTTTTGCTATGATTAAACTATGAAAAACAAAGGGCTCAACGCGCTCCAGCCACTTATAGGCAAAATGGGAGTTTATAAATTATAATGCGTGGTTTCTTGAAAGCATGGAAACGATGTTGAAGGAACAGCTATAACATGCAGATAATTGGTCATCGCGGTGCCTGTGGTTATGAGCCAGAAAACACGCTCGCCTCGTTTAAAAAAGCGCTCGAGCTGGGTGTTGATGCGATTGAGCTAGATGTGTATGCTCTACAAACGGGGGAACTTGTAGTGATTCATGATGATACGGTTGATCGCACAACGAACGCTCAGGGGTACGTGACCGACTATAGTTTTGAGCAGCTGAGAAAGCTCGATGCGGGCAAGGGCCAGATGATCCCCACTTTACAAGAGGTGCTTAACCTGGTAGATAAGCGAGTGCCTGTTAATATTGAGCTAAAGGGCACGGGAACAGCTCGCCCGGTTGCAAACGTTATCGACCAATACAAGCAAAAAGGCTGGGCGAACGAACAGTTTATCGTTTCTTCATTTAACCATGTTGAATTGGCGGCCTTTAGCAGTGTGATGCCAGATATCCGCATTAGCGCACTTATTGTCGGTATTCCGATAGATTACGCGGCTTTCGCCAGCAAACTACATGCCTATTCGGCAAACTTTAGTTCTGAATTTATTACCGCCGAGCTTGTTATTGACGCCAAAGCACGCGGCCTAAAGGTGTTTGTATTTACTGTTAATGACAAACGCGAGGTGCATCGCATGCAAGCTCTTGAAGTGGATGGCATATTTACAAATTATCCTGATAAAGTAAGGGCATATCTTTTAGCTTGATATATGTATAAAACTTTTTCTGCTGTCGACTATAAAAAACACCATAATTTGCCGCACGATTATACGGTGCACGGGTTTATTATTGTGGGCACATTCCACCCCGGGCCTTACGCGCAGCTAAAAGAAGTGCTTGCAGAATTTGGTGTAAAGCATATCAGCTACGGTAAAGTGAACGATAGCCCATATTTTGCTCCGATTATAGAACTAACGATTGAAGGTAAAATCTATTGGTTTACCATTGCCTATGGCGGCACGATATTAAGCGAATGGGTGCATCTGGCCTGTTTGTTCGGAAGCCAGACCAATGTTGTTATCGGTCAATGCGGGGGTTTATTTGCCGAGGCGGATACCCCTGATATTATAGTGCCAACCTATGCCTATGCCAACGAGAGCATTACCCGAATGTATGAACCTAACCAGAATCATCGTCATAATTCGAACGAACAGCTTAACCAGAAGCTGATAAAATCGCTGAGTCAAACCCATAAGGTATGGCACGGCCCCACAATGACATGCCAAGCTATGATGGCAGAAACCTGGGAAGATATCCAGCAGTGGTCGGCTGAAGGCTATTATGGTGTTGAAATGGAGGCATCGACAATATTCGCAGTCTCAAACCATTTTGAGCGGCGTTCGGCGGCGGTTTTGGTAATTGGTGATAACCTTGTGAAGCAAAAAACGGTGCACGACGTCAATTACGGCGGCGGGTTAGATGCCCGCCTTGCTGTGCGCCGAGATATTTTGGCGGCTGTGCTGAAAGAGGTGACGGGTAAGGTGTAACTTGAGACTCATATAGATTGTGTTTTGCTATAGTTTTATATATGCCCGACAAAGAATATATTATGCGTGTCGTATGCAAACGTGGCCCGGATTGTTTTTTATAACACAATGAAAGACCTCTTCCCAGATGACCCGCAATCGCAGCTTAATTCGTATCGGTTTGTGAAGGGCCTCAATTTCGTCCCTCGGCTTGAACAAATTGAGTTTAATTGACTTTGTAGGGTAGCGCGAAAAGCAAATCGGCCCTTCTGCTTGAAGGGCCGATTCACAGATGAAACATGGGCCATCAGCTACACAGGCTGGGAACTCGTTTAACGAGCTGCCTTCGGAATTCTTCCAGCACAGGATGCAGGCAACGGTCGATGTCATTGCTCCCTATGCCTTGAGCCAACTGGAGCCACGACTTCTCGAAGTTGTAGCCGCCGCCAATGCGCACATATTTCCAGCCTTCGAAAACGGCTGAACCCCAATGCTCTGGCATTACCCGCTGAGGGTCTCTTACCCAGTGCCTCATTTCGCCTGAATCTATGAAGTTTCGATCGGCAGCGCGGGCACCGCGATATTGGGCGTAGAGTGCTGTCAAAAAAGTATCGATCTCGTCAATCGGCCGCCTGTCACTATGGGGGTAGTCGGGGTAGCTGATGCTGAGATCAATGACGCATTCATCGGGCACTTTTGCTGTGATGTCGAACACCATTAGTGATTCAAAATCGATCTGCACGGTTGGTTTGCAGCTGGGATCGAGCTCGATCTCGTTATCGTCGAGCGGCAAGCGCGGCTCGCCAAACCCGAAACAGAGTGGCCGGATGTATTTTTCAGTTTCAAGCAGCAGCTGGGCAGCGGTTGCTGCGTGCAACTTGTCGGCGGGCAATGGCAACACTTCGAGTATCTTGAAAACGCCATGCGCTTGTTCTTCGGCGTGCTCGCTACCCTTGAGTGCATCAGAACAGCTGAGCAGCAATGAGCGCAGATCAACCAAGCCGCTTCGAGTGTCAGCCTTGGTGATGTGCACGGGTGTGCGCAAATCGAGTCGGCCGCGGTGTTTTTCGGCACAGCAGGTGGCTGCCGGAAAGGCAAATATACGACGCCAAAGAGACAGCTCGCCCATCTCGATACCCCGACTGGCGAGGTTCAATGTAATCTCCTTCTTTTGAGCGAAGATATTGTTCATCTGTGAACGTGCATTACCATAGCGCACCAAGCTGCTTCGAGTCAACTCTTTGTTTTTATGATAGCGTTGCTTCTACTCTTTGCAACTTGAAGAGTATGCGGCTTCACGACGTTTTGCTCAAATTACCATGACCGTTATAATGACCTTATGAAATTAAATAACACTCACAGAAAGAGTAGCAGAGTCTTTAAGAAATCATTAATTACCTTAAGCTTTCAACCATTAAAAGTTAAGAAGCGCCTGGCTCTGTCGCCGCCCTGGCGGCGAGGTGTGCTCGGGGTGATCGCGGCGCTATTGGCGCTAATGCCAGCGGGGTTACCCGCCGGTGCCGTGAGCGAGTCGAATGTTACTTCTGCCAGAGGGGCTACACAATCTGAAAGAGCAGGGCAAGCACCGCCCAGCCTTCAGAGGGCTACAGCTGCGGTGCAGCCCCCCACTATTGCGCCAGAATGTCCAGCCACTATTCGCTGCGTCATAGCGCCGGCTGCCTACCAGGCGAATGGCGGCAACCCGGTTGATTACGGAAACTACGATGTCGCTAACCGGCCGCACGACATGAATATTGATTCGATCATTATTCACGATGGCGAAGGAACGTGCGAGGATATTATTGATGCTTTTCGTAACCCCACACATTATGCTTCATCGCAATATGTTGTTTGTAAAGACGGTACTGTTTACCAGATGGTGCGCAACCAAGACTTGCCATGGCACGCCGGCAACTGGTGGTACAACATGCACAGCATTGGTATTGAGCACGAGGGCCATGCTGCACTTGGAACCACCGAATACACGCCGGCAATGTATCTAGCAAGTGCGCAGCTAGTGAAATATTTAACTGAACGCTTTAGTATTCCGCGCGATCGCGATCATATTATTGGGCACGACAACGTGCCCGGCCCGCGTGCCAGCCTATTACCTAGTATGCACACCGACCCAGGGCCCTATTGGAACTGGGGCTTATACATGAATTTTATTACAAGCAAACCGACTATGCCGAGCTGGAATGTCACCGGCAAACAGGTAATGATTGCCCCGCTGTGGTCGTTACACAAACCACCAGTAACGGGTTGTTCAGCCGGCGAGAACGGCTGCGCGCCAACGCAGCCTCAGCCTGCCAGCTTTGTTTACCTGCGCACCGAGCCGCACTTGAATGCACCGCTCTTTACCGACCCAGTGCTCGGCCAAGGCACGACCGATATTAAAAACAACGCTGCCCGTGTGTTTTGGGGGCAAAAGTTTATGGTGGCTGATCGTCGCATCAGTGACGGTGGTGTTTGGTATAAAATTTGGGTGAATGGCTCAACTGGCTGGTTTCATAGCCCGTGGCATGCTCCAACTGCAGCTCAACCTGAGCCTACAGAGTATGTTACCCCTAAAGCTAGCTTGAGCGCGCCGGTGTATGGGCGGCCAAGCCCAGAGCTCGCGACATATCCGCTCGAGCTGCTTGCCATACCACCGTCATCTTTTTGGATTCCTACCCTGGCACCAGCTGATCCGCTGCCATACCGTATGCAGCCGGGGCAAAAATATCGGCTTATCAGCAAGCAAGTGGTAAATGATCATTTCTATGCCTGGGCAATTGATGCTTCGTATCCGTATGACCACACACTCTTCAAGGGTAAAAGCGTTTATTACCAAGTTGAATTTGGTGGGCGCGTTGGCTTTGTGCGGGCGTCAGATGTTGTGATACGGTGAATCTCTTTATGAAGTTAGTTAGTGGCCATTTCGCAATCGATTTCAGCAAAAAAGAATGGTTTGCCCTCTAACAGCGCCTTAACTTCTAAAAAGCCTGGCATGCATTCTTGCGGGGTAAGCTCACTATGCTTGCCCCAATAGGCGTTGCCTTTTCGCTCGTCGCTGTTTACTTCGGGCCTATCTTTAACAGTGCCAGTGAAGACATTAGCGACAATTCTGCTAATGTCTTCACCTTGTTTGGTGGCATAAATATAAACAATGCCACGGTGCGTAAGGGGTATGTCTTTTAGGCCTGTCTTTTCAAAAAGCTCGCGTTCGGCGGCTTGGGCAACACGCTCTTCAAAGTGTAAGCGCCCCTGCGGAAGACCAACAAGGTGAAGGTAGGGTTGAAAAGTGTGCCTGAAGAGCAGCGTCTCGCCTTTTTCATTCGTAATATCAATCGTTGAAACAATGTGTGGCTGCTTGCGGATTGTCATATTGTGATGACTGGCACGGTGCGCGCCGGCTGGTTTTGAAGGTCGAACCAAATGAGAAAATCGTCCCAGCCAGGGCAAAGTGCCACGACTGATTGGTCGTTCGTCCAAAGTGTGAAACAGCTTTGGAGGCGCTGCGTGTTCTTGCTAAATTGATCTATTTGGTGCGGCGATACTTCATGAGGAATCCACAGGCCAGATGGCTCCATGCCGAAAACCACAACTTCCTCCAGGTAGCTTGAACTGCTGGCTTGTCTGTTGAGCTGTGCTAGCTTGACCAGCCTTAAGATCTTAACATACTCATGCCCGCCTCTTATTAACACTTATGATTGCTAAAGTTGAAACATCCGTGTATATTATGGCTACATCGCAAGATCGTCCCTACTGTATGAGGAGTAGCAAGGTGCTGAGCATAGAGACACTCATGAGGCACATAGTGGCAATTCCCTCAATAAGTGGCCATGAAGAGAAGTTGGCAATATATGTTGCACGTCTTTGTCAGGCAATGGGTCACGAAGTTTTTGCTATTAACGGCAGCATTGCTGTGCGTATTAAGGGTGAAGTGTCGCAGCGAACACTTATCTACAATGGCCACCTTGATACCGTGCCAGGTGACTGGCCGGGTGCCTTAGAGCTGACAGCCCGAGGGGATCGGCTCGAGGGGCTCGGTGTCACCGACATGAAGGGTGGCCTGGCGGTGATGCTAATGAAGGCCCAGGCCTATCGTTTTACGCCGCCGCCCTGTGACATCTGGCTGTTCTTTTCAAAAGAAGAGGAAACAACAGCCCAAGGGTCGATCGACCTAGCGGCCTGGTGGGTGCAGAACTTTGGCGGCTACTATACGTTCAAGGCAGTGCTCATTCTTGAACCAACGGGTAACGAATATGTTGCCTTCGGTCATAAGGGCGGCGGTGTGTTTAGGGCAACCATTAGGGGTGCGCAGCATCACGGTGCGACCAACCTCTCTGGCCACTTCACCGCACCAAAGCTAGCTTGTCGCCTGGGGGTAGCCCTCGAGCGTGTGCAAACTAATTGGTTGAAAAAGAGTGATAGTTTCGGTGTCGCTACCGTTAACCTCACCGGGCTGGCTGGCTATAGTGCCGACAATGTCGTGACTGGCGCAGTGAAGGTGTGGGTAGATATCCGCACCAATACAACGCTGACAGGAAGCCGGCTCGACACGCTGTTTGCCAAACTGAACAAAAAGTTTGGTACGGATTTTCGGATTGACAATATGAGAGACGCCGGTGTGGTGCAGTCTCCGTCGGTTGAGCCACTCGACCACGCCTTTGCTACCTCTTGGCCTGAGCTTCAAAGGAGTGCCTTTCCTGCCGCCACTGACATGAACGCCTTCATCAGCCAGGGGCTACCGGTTTGCATTGTGGGCCCAGGAAAAACCAAAGCAATGCATACGGAACATGAGGAAATACAAAGAGGTGCGGCGGAGCATTGCTTCACGCGCCTTCGGGGGCTCGCCACAGCCTTTGTATACACATGAAAGGACGTCTGCGAATGTCGCCCCTGCTGAACGCTTTTGCAGCAGGGGCGCTTTACAATTTTAAGGGGATGGACGCACGCATTCAATAAGAGACATTTCGATAGTTGAATACTTGATATCATAGAAGCAGGAGGAACCATGTGCCGCAATATTAAAACATTATTCAACTTTGATCCGCCAGCAACTGATGAAGAAATTCACGCAGCGGCCCTACAGTTTGTGCGCAAGCTCTCGGGTTTTCACGAGCCCTCAAAAGCCAACGAAGAAGCATTTAACCGTGCTATTGAAGAAACGGCGGTGGTTGCCAAAAAACTATTACAATCACTTGTCACCCACGCCGAACCACACAACCGTGAAGAAGAAGCTGCCAAAGCCCACCAACGAGCCCTGAAGCGCTTCGGCCCTAGCCCACGCTAGAGGTTCGTAGTACCATTAAGAGTATAAATAGGGGAACCACTATGCGTCCAATTTGGAACGGTTCAATCAGTTTCGGCCTAATCAATATTCCGGTGCGTATTTTTAGCGGCACGAACCCGCATGAAGGCATTGACCTTGATATGCTGCATAAAGACGATCATTCACCAATTCGCTATGCACGTATTTGCCGTAAAGACGGTGAAGAAATTCCATGGAATGACATCGTCAAAGGCTACGAATATCGCGAAGGTGATTATGTAGTGCTGACGAAAAAAGAGTTAGAGAGCATCGATGCCGAAAAAACTCAAACTATCGATATTCTGCAATTTGTCGATGAACAAGACATTGATATTCGCTATTTTGAAAAGCCCTACTACCTCGAAGTAGTGAAGGGTGGCGATAAAGCCTACGCCCTACTTCGTACAGCGCTACAAAAAACCGGCAAGTTAGCACTGGCCAAGTTTGTGATGCACCAGCGTGAGCATGTGGCGGTTATAAAGCCTCTCGGCCGAGCTTTGGTGTTAGAACAGATGCGTTTTCCAAGTGATCTGCGCGAGCCTGGCGAACTGCATTTTCCAACTGATAAAGCCGTCACACAAAAAGAGGCCGAAATGGCAATAAAACTCGTGAAGCAAGAAACGAAGCCGTTCATAGCTGAGGATTTGCGTGATACCTACACCGAAGAACTCGAAGAAATGATCAAAGGTAAGACTAAAGGCAAGAAAATTACCAGCAAAACAAAGGCACCTGAAAAAACTAGCTCAAAAGATCTCATGAGTGCCCTAAAAGCCAGCTTAAAAGACTGAATATAGTATGGGCCTCGGCAAATACTTCAAAAAACGCCAGTTTAACGAAACACCCGAGCCAAAGGGCAAACTAAAAGCCAAGAAAGGCAAGCAGCTGGCGTTTGTAGTGCAAGAACATCACGCCTCGCGCCTGCACTACGATTTTCGGCTCGAGCTTGATGGTGTGTTAAAAAGCTGGGCGGTGCCAAAAGGTCCGAGCCTAAACCCGCACGAGCATCATTTAGCGGTGCATGTTGAAGATCACCCCTATGAATATCGTACGTTTGAGGGGGTGATCCCAGAGGGTAATTACGGCGCCGGCAACGTCATTATTTGGGATGAAGGCTGGTATGAATCTCGTGCCAATATAGAAGATACTAGCGCCGACGACGAGAAAACGCTGCGGCAAGAATATAACAAAGGCCACCTCACTTTCGTGATGCATGGCAAAAAGTTAAAAGGTGAGTTTGCGCTTATTAAAATGCCAAACGCTAAAGACGATGACGCTTGGTTGCTCATTAAAAAAGGCGACGAATATGCTTCAGAACGTGATGTGACCCTTGAAGACGAATCGGTTGTTAGCCATAAAACTGTCGATGAACTGGGGGCAAAAAACAAGCTGCCCGACCTCTTAAGCTACCCAGAAATCGTCAAGCCTTGGGCGGTCAAGCCAATGCTCTGCACTTTAGTTGAAAGCCCGTTTAGTAAAGAAGGCTGGCTATTCGAGATTAAATGGGATGGCTACCGGGCAATTGGTAGCAAGTACCAAGACGATATTGAGCTCTATTCGCGAAACGGCATTAATTTTATTGAAAAATACCCGCCAGTGGCCGAAGCTATGCGCAGTTTTCGTCACGATGTGATTGTTGATGGTGAGATTGTGGTGGTAGATAAAGACGGCCACGCCCACTTTGAATGGTTGCAAGACTGGCACCATGCCCAGCACGGCGAACTTCATTATTATATCTTCGACATTCTGTGGTGTGATGGCCGAGATCTGCGCACCATGCCCTTAGTTGAACGCCGCCAACTTCTCAAAACACTTTTGCCAAACAATGCGACGCTACGCTTTAGTGATGCTGTGCCAGAAAAAGGCGAACAGCTCTTCAAACAAATGCAAAAACGCGGGCTTGAAGGCATGGTCGCAAAACGCGCCGATAGCAACTATCATGAAGGTAATCGCGGCGGCGATTGGCTCAAAATTAAAACCGAACAACGGCAAGAGGTAGTGATTGGCGGCTATACCGAACCGCGCGGCGGCCGCAAATTCTTGGGCGCCTTGGTGGTTGGGGTGTATGAAAACGGCGAGCTCGTCTACACTGGCCACTCGGGCGGTGGCATCCCCGATAAACTGCGTGAACAATTGCAAGCCCAACTTTCGAAAATAGAGCGCGCATCGTCGCCCTTTAAAACTGAGCCCAAGCCAAACGCACCCGTGCACTGGGTGGAGCCGAAGTTTGTGTGTGAAATGAGTTTTAGCGAATGGACAAAGGAGGGATACATGCGGCACCCTGGGTTTGAAGGCATGCGAGAAGATAAAGACCCTAAAAATGTGCACCGAGAAAAACCACAACGCCTGAAGCCAGCTGCCAAACCAAAATTAAAAAAGGGCGAGTTGCCGTTTGAGCTGACGCATCTTGATAAAGTGTTCTTTCCGAAACCCAAATACACGAAAGGCGACATGGTCGCTTATTATGAATCGGTGGCTGAATATATGTTGCCTTACTTAAAAGATCGCCCACATTCATTGAACCGTATGCCAAATGGCATTAAGGGTGAATCGTTTTACCAAAAAAATAATGAGCACCTGCCCGAATGGGTGCCGTTTGTCGACATTTTCTCGGAATCAAACAACAAAAACTTGCACTGGATGATGGGCGGCGAACTGCACACCCTGCTTTATATGGTGCAGCTTGGCTGTATTGAAATTAACCCCTGGAACTCGCGGGTTGGGCACCTTAATAATCCCGATTGGATCGTTATTGATCTCGACCCCGAAGGCGTTAGTTTTAAAGGCGTGATTGCAGTTGCCAAAACAGTGCATGAAGTGTGTGAAGAATGGGGCATTCCAAATTATCCGAAAACCTCAGGCAAAACCGGTATTCATATCTACATCCCGTTGAAGGCAAAATATAGCTACGAACAAGCTAAAAATCTGGCGCACCTGATTGCCATTGAGGTCAATAACCGCCAACCGAAACTCACCAGTGTTGAACGCATGCCCGACAAGCGTAAAAATAAAATTTACATCGATTTCTTGCAGAACCGCCAAGGTCAAACACTGGCAGCACCATATTCGCTTAGGCCAACGCCAGATGCGACCGTTTCAATGCCGCTGCATTGGGACGAGGTGAGGCCAGGCTTAGAGCCAACCGATTTCACCATTAAGAACGCAGCGGCTCGCTTAAAACGAGTCGGTGATTTATGGAAGCCGGTGATAGGCAAAGGCATTGACCTTAAGGCCGTTTTGAAACGATTAGAGTAACTTTTTACGATACTCGAACATGCAAAATGCTAGAAAGATGCCGGCCGCTATTGAATATAGCGTGCCGGCGTCTCTCCCGTGAACTGCTATAGGGCCTCGAGCGATGTTTGCCAGCTATCCCTGTCGGCATAGAACGTTCCGAAAGGAATCTTGGTAGAGCCGGTGAAGAATCCAAGGAATGGCTGGTTAAGCTCTATCTGTGGTTTTAGCTCACTGAGCGTTGCTATATTCCTGATGCCCGCACCGTACGCGGCCTCTTCATTGAGTTGTATCGTCAGGTGTTGGCTTGCCTGGTTGATAGAGCGGTCGTTCAGGCTTAGCCTGTGCATCCAGCTGAGGTCAACCGGTACATCAATCTTGAGAGTGGGCAGCCGAACTGCGGCATGACGGGGCTGGCTGATTTCATCGGCTTCGATGAGTTTCGCTGCGGCTTCAGACAGTGCCAGTTCATCGCTGGGTCGCTGCATGACATTCAGCCATAGTGTGGTACCATCCGTGGCTGGAATGTGTATAACTGGGTTGTCGTATCCCTTGCGGGTGACAACTCGAACACCATTGGCTGGCACATCGAAAGACCGATAGGTCGTACCTTCATTGCTCAGCCGACTCCTGATTGCCCCCGCCCACCACGGTGGTGTTAGGCGAAGCACCGTGGCAATGCCGATACCCTTAGGGCCAAGCTCTTTAAAAGATGGCATGAGGCCATGTTCTTGCTGAAAGGCGTTGAGCTCTTCGTGGCTCTGCGCTACTTGAGGCTGTGGGCCTTTGAAGAAGTGGTAAGGCGCCCACTTGTCATCGAGCAGGTTGAGCAATCGCTGCTGCTCATCATTCTTTGGCTGCCAGGTGAAAGATCGTTCACTCTCAAAGCTGAGTGTGGCCAGCGCCGCACACAGAGTGGCTGTGTCAAGCGCAAGCGTCGAATTGTTCACTTTGCCTCCGGTTGCTCACAGGGAGAGAGCCTAAGCAGTATATACTTAGGCATGACTCACTGCGAACTAATGCGAGTAACAGTGTGTACTTTAGAATAATCTTGGTAAAAAGTCAAAATATATGAACGCGTCAATCATTAAGAAAAGCCGAGCGCCATGGTCTAACGCTCGGCTTTCTCTTTGTAAACTTGCTACACTTGAGCCTGGCCAAGACCGCTCTCGGCGGCGGTCCAACAGTTCCGTTCGGCATAGAACGCGCAGATCGGCCTCGGCAGATCAGCCCTGCTGAAGAACGCAATGAACGGCTGGTTAAAGCTGAGTGCGCCGGGGGCGGGCGGTGACTCCTGTTGGCCTACCGCCTCTAGGTGCACTCTTGACAATTGTAAGGCCTGGCCGATATGATGCTCCCCCTTATGTAGCCCAGTAAGCCATGCAAGGTTGCTCAAATGTTCAAACCTAATCACGGGAATCCGCACACTGTCGTAAATGCACTCCACGGCAACTTCTTGGCTGAGCGCCATAATGTTGTGTGCCTTTTCAATCAGCGCCAGCTCGTCGGCGGGCTTTGGCGCCATGACAAACCATGCCCAAAAGTTATCTTCAACAGGAACTTTCACAAGGGGATACCGATAGCCCATTATGTTCATAATCTGGGCTGCGGTAAACGGCACCTCAAACCCCTTGTAGCTATCGAACTGGCAGCCATTCCAGCGATGTATCTTGGTTTGCCTGGCATCGCTAGCCGCTCCGTGAAGCGCTAGCTCAAGCACTGTCATGATGCCAATACCACCCGCCTCCATGAGCTGAAAGCGGTGCTGGTAGTGGCAGCTGTCGGCAAAGCCGGTGAGTTCCATGCTGCTAAACGAGGCCTTGGCCTTCAGGCTTTCGGGTAGGTCATATAGCTGCCACCACTCTAGGCCGCCGCAGTAGCGAAGAAAGCGCTGCTGAAGTAGCCCTCTTTGGTTGGCGGCAAAGACCCACGGGTCGTTCGGAAAAATATCTCGATCGAGTGCCGATAATACAATCGCCAGTGTCGTGGGGTCGAGCACGAGTGCAGGGCTGTTCACTTAAAACCTCCATTTGTAAAAATTCGGGCCGAAGCATGCAAGTGGTTCACAAAGAGAACACCCAAATAAGCAAGCGACTTACTCAGGTGCTACTTTTTGTGAACAATGGTAAAGAACGGTGCTAACTCATACTTTACAAGTTAATGAGAATTTATTAAACACATTGAATCACATAAGTACAGTAGAGGTATGTATTTTCACATAACACTCCTTTGATCATGCAAGCAGTCGTGCTACGATAGTCGAGCGCCATTCTTTTGGCGTGAGTCTATCTGTTCGCTGGAGCACTAGATGAACCGAGCGAGAAAGCTGATCAGTGCCGGTGCCCTGGGCATTGCACTGGCCGGGACGTCATTGGTTGTTGCCATTCCGGCACAGGCCGCTGAGTACAACTCAACATCCTGGAGGGGCTATCTGGCTAACCCTAACAATGCCGGCGGGTGGAAGTGCGCAAACCGCGCCTACCCGTACCAGTCGGGCTACAGCGTGAACGTACAGAAGTACTGCACGAACGTGTATGGCCTGAACGCCTACTACGGCAACTGGTACAACCCGTACTCATGGTATTGTGCTTAACTCGGCTGTGCCTGAGCTGAGCAGAGAAGCTGAATTTCCCGTGCCGTGGCAACGCGACACGGGTTTCTCACCTTAAGGGATTATTCGTCTCGCATGTCTTTTATTGGATTGCGACGAACATTTCGAATTAATGGTGGCGTTACCGCAATAAGACTAATCGCGATAATACTCAAGGTGACCCATAGGAACAGCGGAGAGGTAAAGCTTATAAGCTTAAAGTCATTTACATTAGCAAAGAGTCCGTACGATGCTCGAGCATAGTTAGTAGCTTCTGCGCCAAATAATAATTGCACTATAAGGGCGCCCCCTATTCCCACTATAAACGCGAACACGATGATCCTTAATGCAACGACTATGCTATAGAGCGTGTAGATGCTTACAATGTCTCGTCGTTTTGCGCCAATAGCCCGAAATACAGCAGTTTCACGACGACTATCAATTATGATGCGTGTCATCATAAACCAAACAATAATCGCAGCAACTCCCATACCCGTAAAGAGCGCATAGCTAAGAAGTTTTGTCAGCAGGGCTTGAAAATCATCTATAAGCAAATAATTCGACCCGTATGATTCGAGCGTGAAAGGTTTATCACAGTTATCTTGCGTAGGGCAGCCTTGGTCTTTTATAAAAGCACGAGCCTCATCTAGGGAATTGAATGTGATGATTACCTCACCGATACCAGCATCTCGGAAGCTTTTTAGATCATAAGTGCCGTTTGTGCTATCGAGGAGAATCTTGGAATACTGTGAAGCTTGGGGGAGGCTATCGTATAACTGTCTTGGAACAATTGCCCCAGCACCGTAATGCGCTCCAAGCAGATCTGACAAGAACGAGGGTAGGTTGGTGATGGAAGTCTGCTGAGGTGTCGTTGGCATAATTCCAACAATTTGAAAATGAAAGAGTTGACGCAACGGCTCTTCGAATGTGCCGAGTTTTTTACTAATCTCTTCTTGTTTTGCCGTTGCATTTTTCTCAACAATAGAACGTGAATCTTGTTTAACACTAATGTCACCACACACTTCTGTCGGCAGGTTGTAAACAAGAGTTGGCTTTACATAGGTCTTATCGTTCTTGTGTTGTTCGATTTCTGTGAGAGTTTGGGCAGCTTGCGTCACACGGGCAATATCGGCTTGGTTTCTGTAGCAAGTGGCGTAGGTATGCCCATTTACTTTCTCTTGAAGCTTCTTCATCCATTTGATTTGATCTTCAGCTCGTTCCGGCTTTTCACTAATTCCAAGTTGTTTACCAAATAGGTCAACAGCCTCTTTGGCAGTGATTACCACTGGAACTGCTGTTTTATTTTCATTTCTCTGTTCGTTTTTAGGCAAGATAAATCGCCTTATGAGCGAATCGTCAACGAATGAGTAGGTAGAATTTCTTACACTTGAAGTCAGGTATCCATAAGTAGAGAAGTCGCTGTTACTGGGGTTCGGCTCTCTAAGGGAAGCGATATTTTCTTTTCCATCCTCGAGATAGCGCATAGTTTGGAAAGAAGTTACTGCTTGAGCATTTTGATGAAATGCGGTTGCGTTATAAGGCTTGGCAACATCTTTTAGGTCAGCGAGTTTATTTTTTGCTACCTCAACATAACTTTGTTGAAGATTCTGAAGATAGATCTGAAATACTGGAGACTCGGCATTGATCATGAGTCGTTTCTTGCCAGAATCATTCGTGATATAAGGATTGGGCACCAGGATGGGCTCAATAGCCTTCTCGTCGAACGGTAGTTTAAGCTCGGTTGCAAGCTGCTTCTGCTTAGCGGTATAATCGGCCTGTAGGGCGTTTAGCTCGTTGACAACAGAGTCGGGTACATCAATTCTGTTAGGCCCGAAGATACCTTGTGGTAATGTCGGCGTCGACTTCACGAGATATTTCCCATCGAGTGCTGTTTTTGTATATTCGTTTGCGCTTTTCGTTGCTCCATCAAAAACGATAATCGAGCCATATATTACAGCAAACAAAAGCCCTGAAATGGCAATGGCAGTAAAGAGCAGAACGCGTTTTGCGTGAAGCTTGGCGTGGACTAATATTAGCGTATCGATAAATCCGATCATGCTATTACCCCGTCGTGTAGGCGAATTTCTCGGTCAGCTTGGGCTGCTATCCCTGGATTGTGAGTGACAACGACAACGGTCGTGCTAAACTCGTCCCGTATGCGTTTAAAGAGGTCGATAATGGCTTTGCTGTTGGTGCTGTCAAGGTTTCCTGTAGGCTCATCGGCAAGGAGTACCTTTGGTGAATTAAGCAGTGCTCGCGCAATTGCCGCACGCTGTATTTGACCGCCCGAAAGTTGCCCAGGAAGATACTTTTCTTGTGAGCCAAGCCCAACCTTTTGCAAGAGTTCACTCACACGCCTTTGTCTAGGCTGGCGAGGAGAATGTGCAAACATGCCCGGCACCGCAACGTTATCAGCTAATTGAAGAAAGGGTTGCAGGTAGAAGAACTGAAAAACAAACCCGATTGTTTGGTTGCGAAATACCGAGCGTTTAGCATCACTAAGGTGGTTAATATCTACCCCATTTATTAGTATTCGCCCAGAGCTTGGGGTGTCAAGCCCGCCCATAAGTTGGAGCAGGGTGCTCTTACCGCTCCCGCTCGCCCCTGTGATGGCAATAAATTCACCTTCTTGCACATTGAGTGAGATATCTTTTAGTACATCGACACGCTGCCTGTTGAGTCTATAGGTTTTGGTGAGTGATTCTATAGAAATCATCATCTTGCCTAAAGAGGTAGTAGTAGCGCCTTTGCTTTTAGGAGTGCCTACGGCTTGCTTATGGTGCTCGATAGCTTCAATAGCTGCAGCGGTGTTATTGCCGAAAAGACGAAGAAAATCATCGATTTGCTCTGAAGCTACTTTATGTGCCACATTTGTTTACCCTTTTGTCTCAAGTATAACCTTTTTCAATGCATTTCAGCCACTTTCTCTTGGCTCGAGGCAATTACTCACCTAGATTAGTTAAATAACGAATCACCCATCATCCAGCTAAATCACTAGGGATGTCACGGCCTTGCCTACAAAGTTCGAGTGGCAAAGGGCGACGGGTCTTTCATAAATTGCTCGTCATTGGCTAGCAGCTGCTGCAAAGAATCGATCTGGCCGGCTTCTAGCTGCTTTAAAACGTGCTCGCTGTAGCGAATAACTTCGCGGCGGTGTGTTGCTAAGACATCGTAGGCTTCTTTTAGCGGGTATCGGTAGGTGCCATCTAGCAGGGCAAGATTCTTACGTTGAAACTCGAGTAACCCCTCAAGCGAAGGCTCTGTTTCTCTTGTAATTTCCTGATAAAGCAAGTGCCCGTCGAGCGGCCCGTTTGGTCGATACAGCTCGCCTAAATCGCCGCTGCTCACCGATTTTGCAATACGTTCGGCCGATTTCGTTGGAAAGTCGAGCTCAATAGCTTTTTGGTGGACTATAATGCCATTTTTAAAGATTGGCAGAGTCCCTTCAATGGCCATGCTCCCCATGCAGATAAGCTCTTCAGGGGCGGTTGTATGCTTGCGCATGGCAGCCTCAAACTGTGTAATACTTTCGGCTTCGTTAATGCCACTGCCCTCGAGCTGCTCAACATCATGCCAGCCGGCGGCAGCTTCGGCAATCTTCTGCTCTTCTTTTGGCATCTCAAGCGCCACTGCTAGAATACCCGTATTTTTAATGACATTTCGGGTGTGGCGGCCGTTATGGTATTCAAGTGGCGTTTCGCTGCCTTCGTGCTGCATGTGGTTTACGCCATACTTTTGATCAACCCGGCCGATTCCCATAGTGGTTACGGCTGTTATTTCTTCTAGCTGCGCTGGTCTTAATTGTAATTCTGACATATATTTCCTTTCGTTTATTCGTGCCCGTAGCATATAAAGCAAAGAAACTTTTGAATAACTGTTGTGCAAAAGCTGCACAGATGGTACAAATAAAGATAATGCTACAAGATATCACTGTGATTCGAGATTACTTTTTGCAGCTTGGGTTTGAGCCCGAAGTGGCTGATATCTATGTGGCCCTGAACGATAACGGCCCGCAGAATATTTCAGATTTAGCACGCCACTCGGGTGTGGAGCGCACGAGGATCTATCGGCTCATCGATGTTCTAACCGAAAATAACCTTATAGAAATAGAAACGCATTATAAGCGGAGTATTTTAAAAGCCGCACCCCTTAGCAATATGCAAATTTTGCTCAGCAAGAAAGAAGAAGAACTCTACAAATTACAAGCAGGCTTCGAGCAAGTGCAGCGGGCCATTACCCAGCACGAGCAGTCAAAACACGCCACGCAGGTGCAGTTTTATAAAGGCATTGAGGGTCTCAAACAGATGTTTTGGAACGAAACTCGTTCAACAAATAGCAACGTCGCCATATTTTATGAGAACATTCAGCATAAAATAAAACGCACCTTTTTTGAACGCTGGGTGCGTGAATTTAACCGCCGGGGCATTGCCAGCCGCAGTATTGTTGGCGATCATTTTTTAGAATCACAAAAGCAGTGGTATAAACATAAAGACAACGAGCGTGTCGCTAAGTTTGAATCACGCTATGTTTCGGCAGATATCTTTAAGATTGCCCACTCAACAGTGGTATACGACAATGTCGTCGCCTATTATAACTGGCACGACGGCCTAGACTTTGGCATTGAAATTTACAACCAAGAAATAGCAGACACCCAACGCCAATTTTTTGAACTGTTGTGGCAGCGTGCAACGCCAATTTCAAACAAAATTAGCCAGCAATTGCCGGGCGAAGGCTAATTATTAAGCTCGTTCAGCTTTTGTTTCTGTGGATTTTTTATTAAAAACCACGAAAGCACACCGGCGCCAATTGCTAAGCTGGCGCACAAAATAGTGGCCGAAACATACAGATTATTGCTTGCAAATACACCTAAAATGGCAATCACCAGCAGCCCGGCCACGCGCGAAACCGCGTTATTCACCGCCGAAGCAATGCCAGAATCATGCTTGCGCACGGCCGCCAGTACCGTCATGGTAAGCGGTGCCACCGTGAGCGTCAAGCCAGCGCCAAAAATCGTTATGCCTGGCAAAATATGCCAGAAATAATGTGCGCCTGGCCCAAGCGGCAAGAGCAGCAGTAGCCCCAGGCCGCCGATTATCGGGCCGGCCGTCATAAACAGCCGGGGGCCATGCTTTACTGCCAGCACACCAACGCGGCTTGAAAACAGCAGCAGCGCTGAAACCGGCAAAGTGCTCAGGCCCGCCTCGAGGCTAGAAAGCCCCACAGCCGTTTGCAGGTGAATTAACAATATAAAAAAGAAGCCGCCCAAACCGCCATACATCGCTAACGTAGTAATATTGGCGCCGGTGAAATTGGCCGAACGAAATAAATGTAAATTTAGCATAGGGTCATTTTTGTGTTTTTCATACCAAATAAAGAGCGCGCCGGTGATAACGCTGGCGGCTAATATGAGAATAATTGGCCAGCTCCACTGTTGCACCGGCCCCTCGATTAGCCCGTAGGTAAGGCCACCGAGCGCCAGCATGGCCAGCAGTGCGCCAACATAATCAACCCGCCGAACTTCGGCGTCTTTACTCTCTTTAATATTCTGCAGACCCATCCAGAGGCACACAGCGAGCAGTGGCAGGTTAATAAAGAATATCCACCGCCACGAGCCAATGTCTATCAGGTAGCCGCCAAGCAGCGGGCCAATTGCTACAATTGCCGAGGTAGCGGCTGTCCAGAGGCCAATTGCTTTAGCACGGTCTTTAGAATTAAGCGTGGCGTTAATAATTGCCAGGGCTTCAGGTATCATTAGGGCGCCAAACACACCTTGCAGAATGCGGCTAAAAATAAGTAGCTCAAGGTTTTGGGCCACCCCACACAGTAGTGAGCTTAGGGCAAACCCAATAACACCAATAACATACATACGTTTGCGGCCAAAAATGTCACCCAGCGAGCCACCCAGCAAAATCAGAGCCGAAAGCGACAGCAGGTAGCCATCCATAATCCATTGTAAGCCCGAAAAGCTCGAGCCCAGCTCGGCAGCCATTTTTGGCAACGCCAAATTTACCACTGAACCGTCAAGAAATACAACGCCACTACCGATAATAATTGCCCATAGTGCTAAACGTTGTCTTTGTGTCATGCCTTAAGCTTATCGCAAAATTGTTAGAATATTAAATAAATTGTAATCTTTCAATCAATGCGAATCGGTTCTAGGTGTAAGTCAGTAATAACCTGTCGCAAACGGCTTTTTAAGCGCTCGATGCGTTGTTCATTTGTTATGTCTTCACGTAGTTGTGCTCTTGAGGCACGCGAAGCACTCGTTTTGCTGCGAACATGTTGGCTGCACGCTAAATCACTACAACATAAAAAACCAACACTATTGAGTGATCGTGCATCTTTTTGAAAGCTAATGTTGCCAGCGCCGCTCCCACTTTGCCAGGTTCGACAAAAGTCACAAATAATCGGCTGGGCGCGGCCAGTTTGCCGGTTGGCGATGCCTTTTAATAATTCATACGGAATAACATATAGGTCATCGTCTGGCGCTAAAAGCAGCACACCTTTCTTGCCCGTGCGATCACTTATGCATAGCAGCTCTGCCTCGCGCCAATCTTCAGCACTCATGCGCGAAGTGCTATTAATAAAACGAAGCTCACGCCTTAGCCGAGGCTTAAGCCGCACTTTGGCAATAAGTTGGTTGAATTGTTCTTGATGTAATGCGTGCATGATTGTGTTTGCTTAAACTTTAAACTGATGAGGTACTATCTAGTTAAAGTATTGATTGCCGAACGCTTATAGCACCTTCACCTCCACACAAATTGCCCGGTTGGTGTTGTTGGTAGCTTCTAGTAAATATTGCACACCATTCACAAGCTTGTTGGTGGTTATTGCGGTCTGAATAAGATATGAATCTTTGCTCGCTATATTATATTCAACCAAGAAGCCTTTTGGCTGATTGTTTTCTTTAAATGTACCGATAGAGGTGGTGATAGTGTCGTGCGGAGCTATCTCTATTTCTGTAATCGGCTTACCGGCAAAATTTATAGAATGTTTCTTGGAGCTGTGTGAAACATCTGCTCGTTCTTTCGTGTTGATTGACTGCATGTTAACGCTTGCTTTCTCAAAAGACATACCCCTACTTCTCCTCGTATAGTGCTATTTATTCAAGTTTTAAACACCTAATATGTGTATATTCTTACGATATTGCCTTGAACAAAGACGGTAAAAATGATATGATTTGTACCTGGTAGTTTATAAAGTGAGCAAGCGCTTACTCTGCTTAATGTTAACATAACAAATGTGCAACCTACAATGCACTAGACTTCTATACTATGCTTTACTTCAAACATTCCGAGCTTGCCAGGCAATACAATGTTTCGCTGCGAACTGTACATAATTGGATCGATGCTGCTAAATCGGGCAAATTAAACTTAGATTTACACCCCGAAGGAAGCAAGACGTATATTGCAAATACTTCGAGAAATCTTGCTGCACTTGCTCAACTCGTTGAGGAACGTCGGAAATACAGAAACACAAAGGCTTCTAAAGTTGTCATTCCGAATCCTGAATTTTACCAACTATTTAGTGACGAACAAGTGTATGACATTATAACTAACCTTGAGATTCATCACGAAATTCCTCGCCAATATAACTATTTTGATGGAGGTGCTAAAAATTGGGAGTGGTATATTGAGCGCTTAGCTTCTGAAAATACCCCCAATATTTTAACAAGTACGATAAAACTCTTAGCAATAAATCAGAACTACATTGACAGTCTAATCGATGATTACTCACAGGTGAATGTGGTTGACGTAGGTGCTGGCAATGCTTACCCTGTAAAAGATTTCATTGCTCATATGTTAAAGCGAAAAAAATTGAGACGTTATATTGCACTTGATATTAGTCCATCAATGCTTAAGATTGCAGAGCGAAACATTAAAGATTGGTTTAAAGGTAAAGTGCCATTTGAAGGCTACCAATATGATGTTAATTATGATCGCTTCTCATCATTACTAATAAGTGATTACATGAAAAATGAGATCAGTAATACCGTTAACCTTGTCTTATTGTTTGGGGGCACGCTTTCAAACATGCGCTACCCGGATAGCGGACTTAAGATGATACACGATAGTATGGGTATCCACGATATATTAATTCATGCTACGAAGCTTGACACAGAAGCAAGTCGCAAGTATTTTGATTTTAACTTTAAACCAGGAAATTCAACACTATCTCCAAATCACCGGCTCATATTTGATTTACTCAATATCGATGACTCATTCTATAGTATTGAAATGGGATACGATTCGACTATTGGACAACGTTTTATTCGTGTACGTCTAAAAGTTGCAATAGCAATCAGGTTTACTCATAATGGCGGAAAGAGAACAGTATCCCTAAATAAGGGGGATGCTATCCTGTTGTGGCGCGGGATACAGAACACTCCTATAGGCATAATGAGCCAGTTTCAGAAAAATGATTTTTACCTCTTACATTCCAGCCAAACCGATGATCAAGAGTACCTTCTTACTGTGTCTCGTGTGAAGCGTAGCTAGCAAGATTGCATATAGCTCTAAGTCGATTCTTTGGCTAGCGAACCATTGTACGGGGCCCATATTTATTTCTTAGAAAACCGCAATTTTCTAAATTGAGCAGCAACCGAGCCCCTATATTCATACAGCAAAAACCCGCCAATGGCTGCTCCGGCGGCGCCCAGCACGAAAAGGTCGTGGGTGGGGTTTTGTTTTTTAGCGTCGTCAATTTGTGCGGTGTTGGCCGGTGTGCTTACTAGCCTTCGGCAGCGATTTGTTTCAGGGTTTCGCTCGTAGCCTTCTTTGCAAGGTGCCGGGTTGCTCGTGCTTGCGGTGGCAATTTTACGGCAGCGGTTGGTTGCAGGGTTTCTTTCTTGGCCGGGATCGCACGGTGTTATGGTGGCGCTGGCGGTGGCTATGTTTCGGCACCGATTTGTCTCGGCGTTACGTTCTTTGCCGGGGCCGCAAACTGTAGCGGTGGCAACGCTGGCTTCAATATTTTTGCAGCGGCCGGTTTCGGGGTTACGATATTTGCCAGTGGGGCAGGGCGCTGGTTCTTCTTCTACCTCGACATCACCCGTGCTGGCGCCTTTACCTGGCGAGGCTTGATTGCTGGCGTTTGGTGTGGCAAGGGTTGTTAACTGCCAGCTGTTGGCAATAAGTGCCCAGGCTTCATCGTCGCCCAGGGCGTTATATTGCACAGCTTCTTCTTGCGTGGCGGTTTGAAAGGTGACGGTGCCGCCGCTATTTAATAATTTGTCGGCCAGGCTAAAAGCGCGATGGGTTTTGGCTGGAATAACATCACTCGCTGTGAAACTAAAGTTGCTCATTTTGTCGCTAATTAGCGTGCAACCCTCAAGCGAAACCGATGTTTCGTTGCTGTTGTAAAATTCAATAAATTCACCGCCCAAGGTGTCGCTCCCGCTGGGGTTGGCGCCAATTTCTGAAAGGTGCACGCCGGTAATTGAGCAAGCTGCGGGCTGCTCTGGCTCTTCTTCCTCTGGTTCTTCGGGGGCACTTGGCGGTGCCTGGTGTGGTGTTGGGCTCAGTTTGGCCCAGGTGCCGGTGGGTATATCTATGAGATGAAATGAAAAATCTTCGCTAGCACCGGCTGCTGCCGTGTAAGTAGCGCTGGTTATCAGCCCGCTCGGTTTATGGGTGAGCGAAACGGTGCCACCACTGTTCACGATAGTAAACGAAGGGTAAATTGCCAAATATGCCCCTGCCGCCAAACTGCCTGTTAGTTGAAAAACGCTCGTTGAGCCCGAACGGCTCAGCTCATAATCGCCCAGCGTAACTGTTTGTGCGCTTCGGTTGTAAATTTCAATAAACTCGCTGCCTGATTCATCTGAAAGGTTGTTTGCGTTAAGGTTCTTGCCATTCGGGTAGACCTCGCTCAACACCACTAAAGCGCCATCTGGTATGTTGGAGGTTATGCTTGCCTCTTCTGCCCGGGCACTATTAATGGTTAAAAAACTAAACGACAAAACAAAACACAAGCTCAGCATTATTCGCTTCATACAGAATTTCCGTTTACGTTGCTGCCCAGTATACGCATAAATTTTTGCAAGTGCGAATCAATCTTGCAAAAGTTCATAGGTTTTTAATCTTGCAGGTGAAAACTTTATATATTATTTATGATGGATTGTTCGCTCAAACCCAGCCGCACGGGCCTCTGTTTCGGAGCAGAAATATCTATCAGTAAAGATATTTGGTCCATAGCCTCCGTCTTCAGGTAAGTAGTATGTTGGCGTCTCTCCAAAATACGATGCTAAAACTGGCTGCTTACCACACTCGATAAACCACAGCGGGTAAAGAGCGGCCTTACGGTAAATGGAATTTGGCGTAAATAACGCTAATAAATATAAAACTGCCATAACTAAAACTATCACCACACTAGCTATAATCCACTTCGTACGACGCTTAAGCTTTTTCATGGCGTCAGTATACGGCATTTCATAGCGAAAAGCGATCTTCAATACTAACTAGTTTGAGCAAGTTTTAAACACAGCCGGCCCCATGCTGAGGGGCCGGCTGCTAAGAGCGGCTAGAACTCGAACGTGATCGTGATGGTGCACTTCTTGAGGGCGGTGCCAGCCTGGCCTTCGGTTGGCCTTGCATCACCGCGGTCTAGCTCGACCACACGGAAGGGCCTGCCGGTTTCGAGCGCGTCCACGATCGGCTTGCTCGTCGTCGGTCATTGCTGCGAGCCGGCGCTGGTCGGCTGCGCCCAGCTTCAGCTTTTGCAGCGTTGCAACGAGGTGGCTGTGGCCCCTCGGGCTACCAATATGCGCTCAAGGGATGTTTGTAGTTCACTCCACCTCTGTTACAATAGCCATATGAAACTACTAAACGGCCGGGAATTAGCGGGCTATATTAAAGAGCGGCAGGCACGGCAGGTGCGCGCACTTAGGCAGGCGTGGCATGTGGTGCCGAAGCTGGCGATTATTCAAACAAAAGACGACCCCATAATTAACAGCTATGTGGCGTTGAAAAAACGCTATGCTGAGGATATTTTAATAGAGCTTGAATATCATTTGGTTGGCCAGGCTGAGGCTCCAGAAATTCTGAAGCGGTTGAATAATGATAAGACAGTGCATGGCATTATTATTCAGCTGCCACTTAGTGACCCGAATAAAACCGATGCGCTTGTGAACGCCGTTGCGCCCGAAAAAGATGTCGATGCTCTGGGCGAGGCTTCGCAATTCGAGCCAGCCACGGCCATGTCAATTAATTGGCTGCTGGCCGCCTATAACATTGACTTACGAGCAAAAAACATAGTTATTATCGGGAAGGGTAGGCTCGTTGGCGCACCGTTGGAGGCACTGTGGCGAAAGTCGGGGCTAGAGCCGATTGTGCTCGATGCCACAACCTCTGAAGCCGAGTTTTTAAAACAAGTTAAAGCCGCCGATGTAATTGTTACCGGCACAGGCTCGGCCGGGGTGCTCGCCAGCGCCATGATAAAACCAAACGCCGTGGTGATAGACGCCGGGGTTGCCTCTGAAGCCGGCAAGTTAGTGGGCGATCTTGCCCCCGATGTGCGCGAACGTCAAGATCTAACAATAACCCCTGAAAAAGGCGGTGTTGGCCCGCTCACGGTGTGCGCCTTGTTCGATAATGTTATTCGGGCAGCTCGCCAAGTGGCCGGTGCCGATCAAGCGGCCTGAGCAGTTGTTTCAGGTAGTAAAAATTCTTTCACCCGCTTTACCACTTGGCTCGGCGTTAAGTCGGCCTTGACGATGTAGCTGATAACATCGAGCTGCTTGAGCCCTTTTGGCGCTTCTTCTTCGCCTAAGTTAGTCAGCACCATTACCGGAATATGCTTGCCCCACTCATGCCCGCGAATTTTGCGCAGCGCCTCTTCGCCGTTCATTTCAGGCATTTGAATATCAAGCAAGATCATATCGGGCTGCATGCTTTCAACCAGTTCAACACCGAGCCTGCCATTGGCGGCAACTTCAACCTCGAAGTTTTCTACCTCAAACTTCATGCGATACATTTCAGCAATAACTTGGTCGTCTTCGATAATGGCAATTTTCTTGGTAATCATTAGCTATATTCTAGTGAGCGGTAAGTAATATTGCAATATAATCTGAATCTGAAAACTGGCTAACAGAGTATGACGATACCAACAAAAGCAAATATTTAAAAATTACTATAATACAATGGATAATTCGTTATAACGTAGTATATACTTTACAGACCCACAATTTCTAGCTCATAAATGAAGCGCCTATTTTTGGCGCTTCTTGCTCTGTTTCTTGATTTCTTCGTTACTAATGGGTGGCGTGTTCACCAAGAGCTTGATGATTTCTGCAGCTTATTATCGACAACAGGATCATCTTGGTTTTAGTTTTACTCTTAGATTCATCTTGTATCATGTTACCCATAGTAGCAGAGTAGGTTCAATGCGCTTCCATGACTTCATAGCTATGCTTATAGCAGCCATGTGGTGAAACCTGTGTGTCAGCATTCAATCATGCCAACACACAGGTTCATCGGACTCAGTAGTGACGAAGGACGAAGCTGCATGCCCGCTTGCCGCCCAAGCAAATGAGAGCAGCAACCCATCGGCGACGATTGCGATTAGACCGGAGTAGCCGCGGCAGAAGCAGCCAGGCTTGCAACCTGTGGCCGCTCATGACCGCTGCCATCAACAGGTGGAGCTGTAGGTTGATATGCCACTGCTGATTTGCGGCTGAGCCCATCTCTTTCCATGTCTTGGCTGCCTCCTGCAACGTTTCATAAGCAGCGTCGTAGTCGTCGGCACGAAGCTGGATGCGACCCGTCACCATCTTCAGACAAGTGATTCGGTTCAGGTCGTGCTTGTGGAGAACCTTTGCGCTCTCTACGCTTGCGCGAGCATCGTCCAGAAGGTCGGCTTTGAGAAAGACGATTGCATCGTCCCGATCCAGGTCGCCCTCGAGCACTGGGTTGTAGTCAGCGCACCTTGTGGCTTGCATCCGCGCATCCGCGCGCTTCGTTGCAGATCCATGAAGCCCTTCGATGAGGGCAAGCTGAAACCATGTTCGCGCATACTGCGCAAGTTCAGGATTCAGCGAATCCACACGCGCCTGTTGAAGTGCTTCGGGCCACATTCCCGTGTTGATTAGCTTGGAGGTAAAGTCCAACCGATCCTTAGCTTCTTGATTCATCGCCTTCCTCTGTTGGTGTCCGATGAACAACCTTTATTATTATATGTTTATGGCTAAAACGAAACTCGATGATAGTTTCACAACAAGAGATTTAGAAAATAATAGTTAGCTCCAACTAGCCGAATTAATTGCTTCTATCAGGAATGGCTATTCGGGCAATCAAGGTGGCCACAACCTTATCCTGGTACGCAATGTTGCCTAATAGCAATCTATATTATTATAATTAGGTTGTAGGCATTACAATAAAAGATAGTCATGACAATAGAATCGCAACCCTTTGGGGTACGCTGGGAGCGTTTTAAAAAAAGTTACCGCCCTATTTCACACCGGGGCAGACAAGAAATGGGCAGAGCCGGATTATGGAGCATGGCAGATTGGCAGGCCTCTACCGAGGCGGCGCAGACACTCAAAGGCAAACAACTAATGTATACTACCTATTTTGATGGTGATCCACGCTACCAATCATTAACAGGGCAAGTTGTTCAAGGGCGTACAGAGCGTTACTTTGCCAAGGGAATTTGGAAAACTAAAAGTGTTAATGATCCTGTTCGTAGCAATGGTAATAAAGTGGAGTTTGTTGTTCTTACAGAACCTTATGACAGTGTAAGGCCTATTGCCTCACTGCGCAAAGTTCATAGCATTGATGCAAGTGGCGCCTCGGCTTTGCCGTCATACAGACGATTCTCGAGGGCTCAAACATTTGCGCCCGAAGCCAAGCTGCAGTTAGACAACCTGGCGTTAGAGCACGAAGCAGTTGAAATTGCGGCGCTTTACAGTGAAGAAGATGCCGACACTACCTTTGCCCTCTACGGCCTAGCACTGCGTGATTCAATTGTAAGAGGCGAAGTTTGGTTTATGGGTGTTGTTCCACATTTATATAAACAATTACACCAAAACTTTGGTGACCGGGTGGTGCAAACAATGGGCGAGGCAACACTAGTAAATGATGGAATAGCCGAGGATTCACTTGCGCTCCACCCTGTTTTAGTTGAACCCACTAAATTGCCGGCTGCTTTGCTCGAAGATATATATGAAGCTACTGCGAAGAGTGATCAACGAACGGCTCAACGCCGCACATTTGTTTTACTTAACATTATTAAGCAATTTGATTTTAACTGGGAACGGCATTTTGGCACAGAAGTAGCCAGCCGACTAAAGGAGTTAAGCAATGAATCACATTAACCCCTATCTAAGGGCTCATCAAGAAAGAGATGTTTGGGGTGGTTTTGAGGCGGAACGGTTGAAAACTATGGATGAGCTGCTCACTATTACTGCTTGCAAAGATCTTCAGCCTACTCTTGAGGCAATTCGTGATACTCCAAGCTATCTTCTTGACATCGGTGCTGGAACGGGCACGACCATTAAGGAATTGTGTGAACCATCAGGCGCTACCTATATCGCCCTTGATGCTAACACAGCTATCTTAGAAGCTCGCGGTGAACATGAGATTAAAGTGAAGGCTCGAAGCGAAGACCTACCCCTACCAGATGGTAGCATTGATATAACGTATAGCAGAGCCGTTACTGCCTGGTCTGCTCGCCCAAAAGAGGTTATAGCTGAGCAGCTAAGGGTGACAAAACAAGGCGGAACAGCGATCTTTACAGAATTTGATTGGTCAAAGGCGGGCCCCGGAAAACACAGTGGCGCTGAAGAAGTCGAGCTTATTAGCCGTATGCGCGATACTATGCTGGGGGTGCTGCAAAATCTTGGTTTTCAACCCAATTATGGTGCTCGGTTGGGTACAGAAATTGATGAGGTTACGCAAGAAGAGGGTATTTACTGTGAGCGTCATGAGCAAACCCATGAGTTTCCAGAAGGAGACCACAGCCAACTTTTACACGGTGTTATTAATAATCTCGTAGAGCAACTTCGCTTAAACCCGACAGAGCCGGCGCAACACCTAGCGAATGGTCTAGAAGCTGATATGATCAGATTTCAGGCGTTAGGGCATCACTCTTTTAATATTCCTGTACTTATTACGCAAAAAATAAACGTATTTTAACCACAATACACCGCTCCTATTCTTTATTTGCCTTTCTTGAAAAGAAGACAAAAGTATATAATAAGCACATGCAATACATTTTAGCGCTACCTACTTTAATAACGGTTCTAGCGCTTTTTTACATGGGGTTTGTGGTTATTCGCAATGGCCAAAGTTTAGCAAACAAGCTTTTCTTGGCATTTATTTTTATTGATTCGCTGTGGCTGTTATCGGTGTGGGTTATCAATAGCTCAATGTGGGGGCTAGATATTTCGTGGAGTAGATTTGCGTTTGCAATTTCTATTGCGCTTACGATGGCGCTGCATGGTTTTACCAATACGCTCCTGAGCATAAAACATACCAAGCTTTATAAATTCATAATATTTGGTATCGGTAGCCTCGTGTTGTTGCTAACGCTCTTTACAGAGACGGTCATCAAGGGCGTTCATATTAATTTTGACGAATTGCAAAACCCATCTCCCTTCCCGGAATATGGTACACTATTTCTATTCTTTGTTGCCTATCTCTTAGCGAACCTTGCCATCTTCTTCTTAATGATTTTGCGTCATGCTCGTATGCTGAGGCGTGCTCAAGATGCAAAAGCCCCTGATAGACGCCAAATAAGAATCGTTGCCCTTGGCTTTATAGGGTTCGTGGCGATCAGCCTGCTCACAAATTTAATCTTGCCTACCATAGTATCTAATGCTTGGCCATCTCAGTTTGCGCCCATCGGTAGCCTCGTGCTGACAATTGCCTTCTTTCGTGCGATTATGCGCTACCAGCTTTTCGACATTCGAACTGCCGTTATTCGCAGCACTACATATCTGTTTTTGATTGGTATATTGGCTTTAGTTTTCGTATCGGCCGTTAATCTCAGCGGCGCACTTGTGGCAGCATTTGAGGGCCAGCAGGCCCTTCAGCCATTTATAAATGCCATGTTTGCATTAGCTATTGCTGTTGCATTCAATCCTCTTAAACTACTATTTAATAAGATTACGAATCGCTTTTTCTTTCGTGATGCTTATGACCCGCAGGCACTGATCGATCAGCTTAATCAAATCTCAGCAACTAATATCGAGCTAGCGGCCTTGCTTACGAAAGCAGCGCAGCTTATAAGCAAAAATGTAAAAGCTGAATATTGTATCTTTAGCATTACTGAGACCGAATTTAGAGATCGGTTAATAATAGGTACCACCCATCAAGCTATTGACCAAGAAAGTATGAAGCAGCTAGCACAACTTACCTCTCAACTCCCGAGTAATGCGGTGGTAACCGAACACCTTGCTCTTGGGCAAAAAGATTTGAAGCGGCTTTTGACCACGCAAGAGATTGCAGTGTTTGTAAAAATAGCACCTTCTCCGAGTGTGAATCAAAAAGGCTTGGGCTATTTGGTGCTTGGGCAAAAAAAGAGCGGTAACCCCTATAATAAGCAAGATGTTCAGTTGCTCGAGACACTTTCTAAAGCACTGTTAATTGCCATTCAAAATGCCCTTCGTTTTGAAGAAATTCATGCTTTTAATAAAACACTGCAACATAGAGTTGACGAAGCCACGGCGAAGCTCCGCCGCTCAAACGCCAAGCTAAAACAGCTTGATGAAGCCAAAGACGAATTTATTTCAATGGCGTCGCATCAGTTGCGCACGCCGCTGACGAGTGTGAAGGGTTATTTAAGTATGGTGCTCGAAGGCGATGCTGGCGATTTGCAGCCTGGGCAAAAGAAGCTACTTGAAGAAGCTTACAGCGGTGCCCAGCGTATGGTATATTTAATTGCCGATTTTTTGAACGTTTCGCGCCTGAAAACCGGCAAGTTCGTGCTTGAATATAGCAAGGTAAACCTAGCGCATCTAATTGGTGAAGAGCTTGGCCACCTTACTGCCACCGCCGAAAGCCGGCAGCTTCGGTTGCACTATGAAGCACCCGAGGTATTCCCCGAAGCGCGGCTTGACGAAAACAAAATTCGCCAAGTGGTGATGAATCTGATAGACAACGCCATCTTTTATTCGAAACCGAGCGGGGTTATTAAAGTTGAGCTGCTCTCTGACGACCAGCACATAACCTTTAAGGTCAAAGACACCGGTATCGGCGTGCCGGCTAGTGAGCAAAAAGACTTGTTTGAAAAGTTCTTTCGCGCCAGTAATGCTCGCAAAGTGCGGCCCGATGGCACGGGCATTGGGCTGTTTATGATAAAAAAAGTTATTTTAGCCCACGGCGGATCGATTATTTTTCACTCTGTTGAAGGCAAGGGGAGCACTTTTGGGTTCTCGCTGCCGCTCAAAGCTCAGCCGAGGCCTAGCGAAATAAAAGGCGAATCCCTTCAACAATCAGGTAAATAAAAATAATACCGCCACCGCCAATAAAGCCGACACGCTTGGCGGTTTTGCCGTGATCATGCCACCATTGGCCTAGCTTGCTGCGCTCGACTGCCGTATAGCGATGCACCGTTGGTTTTTCAACTTTAGCATCACTACCGGCATAGGTCTTACTTCGTTTCTTGCGTTTATGTGCCATGTGCCTTCCTCTCTAATGTTAGTATAAAACAATTTTATATTTGTCGCGTGCTTCAACTATGATACTATATGTCCGCTACCTCGTGATCAGTAAGGAGATAGATGGTTAGCGAATGGCATACGCGAGCGCTTAGTTGGCTCGAGGGTCAGGGCCCCAGTAATTTCCATGCATCAATCATTGAATATAATGATCATGCCGTAACTTTCAATCAACTCGCTTGTGTCTGGCGACAGGGCGAGATCTCTGTGTTGCGGTTTCACAATCTTTCGGAAGAAACTTTTTCGCAAGACCCATTGACAAGCGCCAGGAAAATTTGCGAACTTCAACCGCATGACAACTGGGGTGAATGGATTGAGCAACAGCAGGAAGAGATTGTAAGGACGTATCCGGACATAGCCGATTCTGCGTCGCAGCTTCTAGAGCTGGCGATACGTGAGGCTACACACTACCAGTCACCACTCGTAGCGATCTGTTCCGGGGTAACGGTGCCAAACCGGGAGCCCCTGGCAATACTTTGGACACATGAAGCGTTCCGTATTGATCGGGCGCTCGCATTTTTTCAGGATGTCTGTAGCCGCGCATGAGTGTGTAACGCGTGTTAGTAACCTTTGAGATTGGGGGTGGCTGGAACAGCCCTTTGGCGATATCGCTGAAGGGCTTTTGTCTAAAAGGAAAAGAAACACCCCGAATAAATCGGGGTGTTTCTGCCACAAAACCTGTGGCGGGGCGGTCAGTCCTTTTGCTCGAATTTTGGGTTACTTACGAAGCCCAGCCAAGTTTCGTCGGCTGCGAACGTATGCATTAATACCAAAACCTAGAGCACTTGAGCCAAGTAGGCCGGCGAACACGGCTTCAGGGCCGGTGGCAGGCAGTTCTTTTGGTAACTCGGGAGTCTCAGGGTTTTCAGGTGTTGGTGGAACAACCGGAGGCTGCTCAACGTTCACCTGTGCCTGACATGCCTCACCGGTTTGGTTTGGCACGAGTTGACCATCTACTTCGAAGCTAACATACAGCTTGGCAGTGTATTTGCCAGGAGCATAGGTGTGTGTTTGCGTCTCAGCGCCCACACCAAATACCTTGCTTTGGCCATCGCCAAAGTCAATCTTGTATTCTTTTACCTTTGCATTACCGGTGGCAATTGCTTTTGCTTTGAATGTAGCATCGGTGCGGTTTTCAAGTTTTACCAAGGTTAGAGCGTCACATTTGTAGGTGCTCTCAACTGGTTTTTCAACCACTTCGAAGGCGCCCTTACATTTGTCGTCAGTCTTGGTTACTTCTTGGCCGTTTACTTTGGCAACAACCGAGACTTGCACGGTGTATTTGCCAACTGTGCTGTTTTCGTAGGCAACGGCGTTTTCGTTGGTAGACTCGATGGTCTTAACGGTTTCGCCCTTGCTGTTCTTAACAGCGTAAACATATTTTACGAACTCAGCGTTGGTAACTTCTTTGCTCCCCTTGAAGGTAAATTGTGTTCGGCTGATGGTTTTAACCTCAAGGCCTTTACAGACAACTTTGGCTTCAGGTGGTTTACATTCTTTTGGAACGGTTACGTTTGCGTCGTCTTCTTTGGTGCCGTGGTCGGTTTCTACCTTGGCTACGTTTTTAAGCGTGTTAGGGCCACAGGTTGGCAGCTGGTCGTTCCCGGCTACTTGGGCAGTGAAGATAACATAGGCAGTACTTTCGTTCTGGTAGCTACCGATGTTAATGCCACCCTTGGTCACGTTGTCGCTGACTGCAACACCGTTAGGGTTCAGCGTAGTGTAAAGCTTTGTGCTGCCGTTAACATATGAAACGCCTGCGGGCAGAACATCTTTTACGACAACATTGTTTTGCACTGCACCGCTCTTGTTGGTGTATTTAACACGGTATTCAACTTTGTCGCCCGGCTGGGTTGCAACAGTTTCCTTCCAGGTTTTGTCGGCATCGCCGAGCTTGCGAACAGTTTTGCTCATTTCAAAAGTTGCAGTTGAGGCAAACTGTGGCTTAACCTTGAAGTATACATAACTTGCATACTTGAAACAGCCAGGAATCACACCTTCTTCGGTGTAGCTCACTGGGGCGCCGGCACTAGTGACAATGCTGTCACTTAATTTTTTGCCGGTTGGGCCAGTGGCGTTGTTGTAAATTTCGGCAGAACCTGGCACATAGACCAAGTTGAAATCTTGCGCGCTGTTGAAGTGAATGTCGTCCCAGACTTCTGTTGGGTCGGCGTTACTGGCGCTCACAAAACCACTTACTGAAATGTTTTTTGCGGTGTTGGTTGGCACTGCGGCCTTCACGCGGGTGTTCAGGGCCTTAAGGTTAAGGTCTTGGTGTGCGTTGTTGTGAACATACATACGAACAGTATATTCTTTGCCCGGTTGGACGGTTTGGTTGTCTTGCCAACCACCATCAGTGGTGATTGCGGCGTCGCGTACAACCGTAAAGTTGCGTTCGTCGCCAATGTGCGGGTTGTCAATAATTGAATTGAAAACCACTTTGTTTGCCGGGTTAGCAACAGTATATGTTGCACGGCTTGGGCCCCATGCCATGATCGCAACTGGCACTGCAATAGCAGCAACAACGGCGAATACCGGCACGAGACGTTTCGGAAGCTTACGCTGTAAGGCGCTTAAAAACTTTCGCATATTTCTCCTTATACTTTCTTAATTGAAAATGAATACTCTTTAGAATTTTGGTTACTTGGCTCAAGTTGTTAAAGGGCCTCCCGTTAGGTAGTCTGCAGATCAAATCATGTAAATTCATAAAAAGGGTTTGAGTCGAGAGGGGAGTCTCGACTCGTCGGAGTAAAACTCTGACAACGAGGAAATTCCCCTCTCTGGTTGTGTGTTAATACGAAGTTGTTGGTCGCGATGGCGCCTCACGCATTGCTGTGCGAGGCGCCATCGCTGGTAGCGCGGTCAATCACCTTCACAAAGGTCGGGGTTGTCCGCGCAAGGATCACCCGGCGGTGCCGGGGCCGATGACGGCGGTGCCGACGGCTCCACTGGGGGTGGGTCGGCCGGCCGCGGTACGGTCGTCGGTGCGGGTTGCGCCGGCGGCGTATAGGCTGCCGGTGGCGAACCACCCTGGGGTGGCCTGATCGGATCACTCTGCGCCGGGTGGCTGCCGTTGTGCCCTGGCTTGTTGCTGCCGAGCACCTGCGGGTCGTTCCATGTGTCCTTTCCGCTGGATGGCGGTGGGCACATGCCCGGCTTGCAGCTCGACGGCGGTGGCGGCTGCTGTCCCGGGGGGTAGCAGCTCTTGATGCCCGTCATCGGCTGGCCAGCGTTCGGTGAGCCCGGCGGGCACACCTTCGGCTGACCGGGGCGCGTCATCTGGAAATAGAGACGCCCCAGGTTCAGGCAGTCGACGAAGATCCAACTGGTTGAGTTGGCTTGCGGGCCAGCGACAGTGCCGTCGGCATTCAACACGAGTGGTACCAAGACCACGCGTATCTGCTTGGGCTTGCAGTCGACGAAATCCGTCATCTGCTTGCGCTTGAGCCCGCGGGTGTTGATGAAGCAGTTGTGCCGCTCCACCCACATGTTGTCTACTGCCGGATCGTTGCCGAGCTTCTTCTTGACGGTGGCTCTCGCCTCGTCGTCAGAAAGCTCTTCGGCGGTGTAGTTGAACACCTTGATGACACGCGCGTCGACGATCTTGCCGTCGCGGTTGCGAGCCTTGGCCCACGTGGTGACATCAGTCTGCCAGTTCCAGCCGGTTTTGGCCTTTCTGGCGTCGATGCCGCCGGTGTACCAGTGCTCGCCGTTCATCTTGCCGTGGAGCTTGGTCCAGGTGCTCATCGTCGTCAGTTCGACGTCGGGAACAACTGGGGGCGTCTGCGGGTCTTGCGTCGAGTCGACGTCGACACGCGGGCCACCCTCAACGACTGGCATCTGTGCCTCTTCGTCGTTGGCCTCCGTGATGGTGGCCTCTGACTCTTCAGGTACGCCGTTAGCCGCCGGGGGCTTCGCCGGCGAGCTCGGTGAAGAGCTCGCGGTGATCTCCGGAACGGCCGGTGCGGTCACTTCGTCTCCACCCAGCTCGCAGGCTGAGGTGAAGATGCCGATGACGAGTAGTAGGAGCCCGATCAGGACTCCTCTGAGCCTGAGGCTCATGGTGTTTCTCCTTCTCGGGTTGAACTACTTGAAGAGCGTTACGCGAGAATGAACCACGGCCACACTGACGATGAAACAGATCAACGACAATATGCCGAGGATGATATCGCCCCAGTTCCATGTGCCCAGCAACCAGTCGTCGAGGATACCCCAGACGACCACTGCCAGCAAGGCGATCACCCCCAGGAAACACATGATTCCCTGAAAGGTGGTGGTCTTGGAGTCACTTGCGCCCAACCAAATCCCATATGGAATGAGGAGAGCCAAGCAGACGACGAAGGGAAAGCCGACGCCAACCCAGAACCATGGGCTCATCTCCGAAACGTTCAACGCCAGAAAGACGCCGAACACGAAGACTGCGCCCGCGACTGCGGTGGCGATCAGCGACTTGAGAATGCCAGTGACGTCCATGTCTTTCTCCTTACTCGGGGCCCGTAGACAGGGCCGATTGTTATACCTACCGCTGTCGGCGGTTTGCTCCCCGCTCGAGGAGCAACGAATGCGCAGGCCTAGGGCGTAAGCCGGCACATTCGCTGCTTCTCTGAAAAAAAGACAAAATTTCGTATTAACACTGTGCGACTAAGAGAGCAAAAACGCTCAATCTCAGTGCAACAGTGCGTCTGCGAGCTAGGGTTGCGGCGATGCTCGCATAGAAAGACGCACTGTTGCACTGAACGTGCACAGTATATGAACTTGCATGATTTGATCTGTTAACGTACCTCAAACTCGTTTGCTGTAACCGAGGCTACAGATAAGCATAAGAGCTATTGAAGAAGCTGCGAAAACCTTATGTAATAGCTTACATAAGGCGTCACAAAATAATCTTCAGGTGCTCATTTGCCGCTGCATGATGCCCGTTACCGAGTCTCCACCTCTGTTACGTGCCGCAAAACGATGATATATGAATAATACCACTAACATCTTATTTTGTCAATAGCGTTTTGCTATCTTGCAAACATACAGGGCAATGTTGTATGGTAATGAGGCTGTTCTTGCAAGAGTCGCCGGCGGTGGGGTGAGCTTTATGTTCATTCTGCCCCTGGCGACTCAGCTGTTTAAAGCGTCAGGTATCCCGTTCCCCCTATTGCTTTAGGAAGTGGCATGAAAAAACCCATAATGTACAAGACCGCAGGGAAGAATGGCGTAATTGCCTGGCTTACCCCAGATGCTTTCGATGCGCTGCGCGAGAATGGAGGCTATCGCCTCGCTGACAGTGCTGAGGGCTCCGAGCTCGAGCAGCGCATTGCGGCGGGCACGCTCACCTTTGTGAGCGAGAGCAGCTACAAACTTGCGCCGCGGCTGTACACTGGCAGCTTCACAACGATGAAAGTGCTCGCTGGTATTTGTCGGGTCATGGCGTTTCAGGATCCCCCCTTCGAAGTGCCCTTTTCATCTGATGACAGTGAGCGCAGTGCACTGCAGCAGGGGCGGGGCTTTGGCGCTAAGCCCAAGATCGCTGCCGCGCTTTTTGTGCAGGGCGCAGAGGTACTCATGGAAGAAGCTGATAAGCGCGGAAAAAGTCAGCGCAGAGCCATAAGAGATCACCTGCGCGCTGCCAGCTAGCAAGAACACCGCCCGAGACTTGCGGGTCTCGGGCGGTTTTTCGTTTCAGAAAATTACCTAACCCCCACTTTATGAGCGGAGGCTAGGTAGTTTTAGTGGAACTATTTGCGCCGTAAGATAGTGTCAATCAGCTTGCGGCGGCTGTTGCGAAAGTAGTAGCCTGCGCCAGCAAGGCCGGTTGCCCCCAGCGTGCCGCCAATAAATTCGGCAGGGCCGGTGGCAGGCAAGTTGGGTGGTGCCTGACCACAAGCTGGGCTGTCTTTTGGCAAGCTCGGGTTAGTTGGGCAAGGGTTACACTCGGCGGTGTTGGGGTTTTCTTCACATGGCTTTTCGGGCACATTCAGGGGCACCTGGCATTTTTTATCTTGCAATTGGCCAGCAGCTTTGAAGTGAAGGGTTGCAATGGCGGTGTAGTCGCCCTTTTTGCTATATTCGTGATCGGTCGTCAGAGTGGTGGGGTTTGATGGTTTGACATCTTTGGCGCTTTGGCCATCACCAAAGTCAAAGTCAACGTTTTCAAGTGTGGCACCGCCTTCGGCACGATAAGTGAGGGTAAAGCGGTAATTGCGCTGACCTGGGGTAATGATCGTGGCTGCCAGGCTCACGCATTCGAACACCGGTGCCGCCTCAACCTCTACCTCGGTTTGGCAAGCTGCATCGGTAACTGTTTTAAGCTGGCCATCTATTTCAACAACAACACCCACTTTTACAACATGCTTGCCCTCTTTGGCAAAGCTAAAGTTTGCACTGGCGTTACCAGCGGTGGTTGGCACCTCTTTTGTTTGGCCATCGTCGGTGGTAAAGCTATATTTAACAATTTTGCCGTTACCAGTGGTGCTGGCTTTGGCATCAAATTGGAATTCGTTGCGGCTGATCTTTTTAGGAGTTAATGAGTCACATTTGCCTGTTGCTGGCTTGGCGGTTGGCGTGCCTTTTTCAGGATTACCGCAGCCTTTTATGACTGCATATTGAAAGACATCACCCTTCATCACCACCAAAGTTGGCAGGTTATCGCTAACAAAAACAGTTTGGTTGGGGCTTTCGTGGTAAGTACCGCCGCCAAGGTTAATGGCGGTTGAGCTTGGCTGCGGGTTGCGGCCAATGCTGCGCGCGCCGGTGGCGACCACCTTGCCGTTAACGGTAATAGTGCCGTTTTTGTGCGATACACCCTCGACTGCCTGGGCGAGATCGGCTGAGCTAAACCCGGGGAGGTAAGCTGAGTAGATTTTATCTAAATCGCCCTTGGCATTTTGGTTGATCTTATTCACTGCATCTTGGGCGTTCGCTACACCACAGAGAATGATATCGTTCGTTTTACAGCCTGCCGCTTCGGCCGACAAGCCCTGCTGACTTAATGCTACGCCGCCAGAAACAGCCATTGCAGCAACAAAAACACCCACAACAAGCACCTTACTGCTTGTGATGTGGCGCAGATAATTCAGTACATTACGTACAGCTCGCATCTCACCTCCTCATTAGTTAGTAACAAGCTTAGCATAAAGTTGCTCTTACGTCAAAATGTCGCTTATACAACAAAACGCTTATGATTAGCAGTGCGCAAGTGAGGCGGCAGTGGTTCACGAGATTGTTGCCAAAGCGTGTCTCTCTTCGGCAACAATCTCAGCGACAGGTTTTTAGGCGTGTAGCCCACGAATTTGATAGCCGCGACTCATGAGGATGTCGTAAGCGAGCTGCACTATATCGGGGATGTCGATTGCTTTTTGAAAACCGCGCTCAACATGTGAATGCATGCGCTCAAAATACCCTAGCATCCGCTCAACGGTATCTTCCATGCCGGGCCGGCTCGCGTATTTGGCGAAGCCAATTCTTTCATGATGCACAAAAATATCGGGTAGAGCTTGTCGGGCATTGCTGCAAAAACGTTGCGTAAGTGCGCAGGGTGGCAATTGGCGTGTGAACCAGAATGACTTTCCTGGTTTTTATGCCCAACTGTTCAAGTATCTGCATCGAAAATTGAACGTTATCGCCAAGGTTGCGGGCGTTTGGCTCCTTGATGATTCTATTGCCGGGTACTCCCATTTTTATAGCTACTTCAGCATATGCACCTGCTTCGACAGCCTCAAGCTTAGTGTGATAGCCCCCGGTTGTGACAAGCCACGGTGCCAGGCCTCGCTTGTAAAGTTTTGCTGCCTCTTTAGCGACATGTAGATCCCGACTACCGCAAGCGATGATTGCATCGGCCTTCTCGAGCTTGGTTCGAAAGCCCAGAAAGCTCCAGATTATTTGCAATAGCCTACTATCTGGCTGCCCCTCAAGTGCGAGCATTGGCGAACTCCTCTTTTTTCTAACAATCATACCTTTTTAAGCATAATTTTTAAGCATAATAAAATAACCGCTCTTTTCAAAAAGCCGTTTATTTAGTATAATCTACATCTGTTAGTAACCTTTCAGCCATCTATGGCCCCTTCGTCTATCGGTTAGGACACCAGGTTTTCATCCTGGTAAGAGGAGTTCGACTCTCCTAGGGGTCACCATTGCAATTATTACATCACTAACAGATACGAAAGTTCCAAGAAATGTTTTGCTAGGAACTTTTGTTTTACCTACCGCCTCTGTTACATAGTGTTCGATTCTCTTTAGGCGGCTACGAATAAGAAGGAGCATATCTGGTAGAATAAGGAACATGCAAGAAATCTCTCCCGAAGCAATTCTCCCATCGCAGAACTTTCTAAAAGAGAAAACCGTACGATATATTTTTGACTGTATAGCTAAAGAGCAACTTGCCGATTTGCCGCCGCATCCGCTGGTGCGCAAGATAATCACTGCTGGTCCGAAATATTCTGACATCGATGTCTATGGCGGCATCACAGCGTACGCCGAATTACTCCGAAAGCAGGGCTTTGAAGCACAGGCCGTCACCACTGCAAAATTGAACTACAGCATTCCACCGCTGGTGCGCGCCTGGAAAGTAGATCTAGCGCGTGAGTACACGCCTCAGCCAGAGGACACATATACCTTGATCGACGTTTCCGAGCCAGGTTACTTTGAAAAATTTGTCGATATGGAACGGATGGATGAAATTATCGATCACCATCCGGGTTTTGAGGATTTTTGGCAAGAACGCATTGGGGATCGGGCGCTTATCGAACCCGTCGGCGCCGCTTGCACCCAAGTTGCTGAAAAGTGGGAGCAAGCCGGACTTATTGATCAAATCAGTGAAACGAGCGCCCGGCTTTTGATGTGTGGTATTTTGGATAACACGCTCAATTTTGGAGCGGACATAACGACAGGGCGTGACCATAAAGCCTATGCGATACTCAAAAAATATGCAAATTTGCCCGAAGATTGGCCAGCTCAGTACTTCCGTGATTGCCAGCAGGTTATCGTGCAAGATTTGGCCGCTTCACTGAAGAATGACACCAAAACACCAACGCTCAGGACATATCCCCATCCTACCGCGGTAGGTCAGTTGGCTTTGTGGGACGCGGCGGCTATTGCCAAAGAGTCGGAAGAGATCTTTAAGCAAGTAATTTCAGCAATAAAATCGCACTGGTTTATGAATGCTATTAGTATCAGCGAAAAGAAGAGCTATTTTGTTACTGATGTTCCTGAGGTGAAACAATGGCTCAGTAACCTTCTTAATGTTAAGTTTGTAGGCAACATCGCCGAAGCGGATCGTATGTGGCTGAGGAAAGAGATCTTCAAGGCTGATATTGACAAGCTAAGCTAAGGCTCTATCTCATCGAGACAGGCGTCAATCCGCTCCAAACTACTCTGCAAAATGTTCCAGTTTTGGTCCTCTAGGTTCACCATTTTGAAACTTCAGCGTTTTACGAAACACTCAACAGATATAAAACCCCCGCATTATGCTAGCGGGGATTTTTTGTGCCGTTGCGCTACCTCTGTAACGTGTCGGTTCCTTCCAGGCTGAAATAGACTTTCTACTTTTTATATGTTATAGTATACATACTATGTCGTACAATACTTTGCCACCGGAGCCACCCTTACCCGAGCAAGTACCACAGCTCTATACTGGCGAGCGCCTTTCCGATGAGGCAATCGATACAATCAACCAGTACTATGATATTGAAGTCTACGTTGGCCGCCACGGGACTGGACGCGCAAGCCAGCAGTACTACAACCCAAGCAGTATGCCTACGCAAGCTGAGTATGCAGCTACTGAAGCTGTAGCGGGCTCTTTACGTCCTGGCGATATGTTTTTCATTGAGGGCAAGGGTTTTAGCGCTCAGACGGAACAATATGGCTTCACGGTTCAGCAGGCCCGGTCCCTTGCAAATGATTACCACACAGACACCTTTACCCATGCACATCTCATGGCAGAAGCTCAAGGGTTCGCTGTCTCTCGAGCTGACTTAAATTCGTCCGAATGGCAACAAGTAGAGGCGGCTCTAGGAAAACCTGTTGAAAATCTGAAGCTGGACGACCCGATAGAGGTAGCGAAATTTAAAGCTGTCGACGTACAGCGAGAGAGGGCTGCTGCTCGAAAGGTTGTAGACTCTGCCTTGTTTCAAGCTTCAGGCCTAATTGAACCGCAACAAAAATCAGGGCTAGAAGAAGAGAAGCGCCGTCTGGTATTACTTTTTGGCACAGACCATAAAGAAGGATTAGTAGAGGCCTTTAATGAGCTCGGGCTTGCTGTTACTGTAGGCGAATTACATCGTAGCACCCCTGAGGAGCGGACAAGTGAACACCTTAGATATGCTGCTGTTCTGGCTATCCAGTCTATGTTAGATCAGCTGCCTGAGCCAGGCTCTGATAATAAATAGCACTGTTGCGGCCACTAAGCTCCTTTAGCTGGGCATCTAGTCGCTCCAACCCATCCCAAAAATATTTCGCAGAAGGTCCCCGCAGGCTCACCATGATATTATTCAATTTTCAACAGAGGTAAAAAGTTCCAGGAAATATTCCTGGAACTTTTTATTTTAGCTATCTACCCCTGTTATTCTGGTGTTCGATTCCCCGCGGGCCAACATTTGAAGAATTTGGACAGCTTTCGCCCTGTTTTTTTATGCCTTGCCCCACCGGAAAGTAACACGGAATAATCTCGCCAACCCTTGTCTGTGTACCTTGACTAACTCCTGCATCTAGTAATGCTTCATTCATCGCGCCAAACTTCTCCTGTGGTTTTACTTCGAGCCCTCGAAGCAACCACTTGCCTGATCTTGGCTTCGTAGTATGGCAATCGTTGACCATACTCATGTACGCCACAATCGTTCTTGTGCTACGACAGTCAGCCGCTAGTCTCCTTGCCTGCAGCCTCCGTGTCCTTGCAGGCGCGTGGGCGCTGGTTCTGGTAGTGACGCTTGTCTTCGAAGCTACGGGTTCACTCGACTGGATCGATGTGGCTGCATACTTCGTCGGCATCGGTCTTGCTGCTGCTCCGCTGCGGGGGATCATTCGATCGACCCAGCAGTGAGTCAAGTGTGGCTGAGGAAGAAAGTGCGGAAGCGGCTCCTTGATTGGAGCCGCCTTTTGCATTCTATACTTATTAACAGTGCGGATTCACGAGAAGACTATGAAATTATAGCTATTCTTTATGGCTCTTAGGGCGACACAAGCGTATATTCGACCGTACACCGGAATGCTTGAAGAAAAGCAAATCTTATAAGCCTAGTTCTTCGAGTCTTGCGTCCATTCGCTCTAAATCCTTCCATAGGGTGTTCCAAAACTGGTCCGGTAGGTTCACCATAAGATTACCCAGATAGAAGCTCATGGTTTATTACGTGGAGCTTTTCTTTTTGCGTTCACTCCCTATTGTCTATGGTGCGATTCCTTGATGGTTATAATGACAGAAGCAGACATACAGCTCAATGTATAAAGAAGATAGAGTCAGTTATGCGTCTATCTCAACTTCAAGAGGCAAATGATCTGATATTTATTGTCGTGTACGGTAAATTTATGGAGCTTAACTGCAGGCGTAATAAATACATACTCGGGAAAAGTATTGCTTATTGTTCGGATACATATCCCTGGCAAGCTGGTTTCTTGTCGTCTTGATGTCGAGCTGTCACCCTCCCCATATACTGAACACACTGTCTGAGAAAATGCAGTAGAATATTCAGTAACAAGGAGCATAAACATGCCTGGCTACAAGCCCCATTGACCCGGCCGTCAAGGCCGAAATACTAGACCAAATTCGCAACCAAGGCGTGAGTGTGAGCGAGGCGGCAGCCTCGCACAATGTCAGCCCTAAAACCATTTACACCTGGCTACGTGCTGGCGTGGTAGACGGAAACAAGAACTTAGTCCTGGAGCTGAACCGACTCCGTAAGGAGAATGAGCAGCTGTACAAACTGCTCGGCCGGGCCACCGCTGAGCTCAATCGCCCAAAACATTAGCCATCCTGGATGAGGTCGACCCGGGATGGCGCAGGCACTTTGCCCGCCATCTTGGGGTTGGCAGGACTAGCTTGTACGCAGCACCAACAAAACAAAAAGTACGCGACCAGGCAGCCATTGCCGAGCTCCGGCTCGCACACGAGCAACACCCATTCTACGGTGCCTACCGGCTGGCACTGCACCTGGGCTGGAACGTCAAGAAAGCTCGCCGCATTCGCAGCCTTGCGGGTGTAGTAGTGCCGCACCCTACCAAGAAGCAGCGTGGCAGAAGACGTACACCGCCAGAGATACAAGCACCGCTCAACATCCTGCAGCGCTATGCCAAGTTTCGGAATGAGCTCCGGCCACAGGACGGCCTGGATTACCGTGGCATGGTAGATGCCCATGCCTGGGTACAGGATTTTACCTACCTGTGGTTTGCCGGCAGTATGCACTACTTGGCCGTTGTCCTTGACCTCAAAACACGGCAAGTGGTTGGTTGGAAGCTGGGGCTACGCCACAGTTCCGAGTTGACCCATGAAGCATTACTGGACGCACTCAGCAAACATCCGAGTCCGGCCATTCTGCATTCCGACCAAGGCTCCGAGTATTTGAGCTACAAGCACCAGCTTACTTGCCAGCGTATGGAAATACAGCTCAGTTGCAGCGCCAAGAGCAGCCCTTGGCAGAATGGCTACATGGAGCGTTGGTTTGGTGGATTTAAGCGCGAGATGGGCAGCTTGGGACAGTACAAGGATCTACCCCAACTCCACGAAGCCATTGCCATCCATATTCACTACTACAACACCAAACGTATCCACATTGCACTGGGCATGAGCCCGGCGGCTTACGCCGCCCGGCTCAAAGCCAGTGAGCTACAGAAAGTCTGAGACAAGGTGTTCGGTGGGAGGGGAGGTTGACAGACTTTTTAATCAAGTCTATATAGTGTGCTTTTTCAAACATGCTAATGCTCTCTGTCTCAGGAAAGATATTAAAGTCCCCTCCAATGATTACGTGCTCCTTATCTTTAAAGAAATCTATAAGTGTCTTGGATTGTAACACGTCCTTGACCTCCTCAGCTTTTAAAGGACGATGGGCTAGTTCAGGCAGCAAAGTTGCTCAAGCAATATCATACGGTTATGTGAGACTTCCTGACTGCCTAACCATTCTTTATCAAGTGTCTTCATCAATGAGGAGTAAGAAATAGGCAGTACTTGCTATAAATAAAGTAGAATGTGCTGGATTCTATTGCAATGTATGCAGGATGCTTGATAAAATATAGTCATCAAAGAAAAACAAAGAGGTCAAAAAATGAAAAGGGTGTATGTATGGGGAGTCCGCACATTAGCGGTATTAATGTTGGCTATAACTATTAGTTTGATACAGCAGGGTACCGTTTTTGCTGCTACCAAAACCTGGGCAGGTACAGCGGGTGACCATCAGTTTAATACGGCAGGCAACTGGAGCCCTTCTGGCGCTCCAACTACTGGCGACGACTTGGTTTTTCCGCTGAGTGCCAGCGACAAGGCGCCGGCTAATAATGCTAGTGGTCTAAGTGTTAACTCGATTACTTTCTCGGGCAGTAATGATAATGGCTATACCATAACGGGTAACGCCCTAACTGTGACAGGCGGATTGGTATATTCCAGCAGTACAAATACGAGTAATGTAATTGCTAATAACATTACAATCAGCGGCTCACAAACATGGAATGTTTCTGATACGAATTTCCTGACACTGACCGGTGTAGTGAGCGGCTCTGGTTCGATCACAAAGACCGGCGCTGGTACCCTATCGCTCGATGGAAGCAACACGAGTTACACCGGCAATCTAACTGCCAGTGCGGGAGTACTGCAGATAAGTAAGGCGGCTTCTTTGGGTACCTCTGCGGGTACAACGACGGTCGCAAGCGGAGCAATATTGCGAGCGTGTTTCACAAGTGATTTGACGGTTGATGAGCCTCTGAGCATTACTGGTAATGGGTCGGGCGATGGCGCGGTCATTGTAGCTGGTTGTGGCGGTGGCGGTAATTTAACCAAGACACTCAATTGGACTGGTGCAATTTCGCTGGGTGGCGATACAACGGCGGGTGGCTTCAATAAGAATATCCTGAAAGTCAGTGGGGCTTTGAGCGGTGCACACACACTAACCATGGCGAGCGGTCAGAATGCGCAACTTGTAATCGAATCTAGCAGCAATACGTCGGGAACTCCAAATGGTACCTACGATTCACCAATGCGTGTCACGACCGTGGCGGCAGGTGATAGCCAGCCTGGTTTGAGTGTATTTATTGGCGCAAATAATACATACATTATCAATGGTGAACGAGGTGATGTGACGGTTGTCGAAAACGGGATCTTGAAGGGAACTGGCAAGGTGGGTGCCGTTAGTGTTGGCGCCCAAGCTCAGATCGCTCCAGGGCTAAGCCCCGGTTGTATGCAGACGGGCAATCTCATAGCAGGCGGCACTTACGTGGCAGAAATTGGTGGCGCAGATGCATGTAGCGGTTATGATCAGCTTAATGTGGTAGGGAGTATTGACCTAACGGGTGGTTCGCTGCAGACAAGTTTCTATGGAGGGTTCAAGCCGACTGCTGGCCAGAAGTACACCATCATCAACAATGACGGTTCTGATGCTGTAGTAGGTACCTTCAGCGGTTATGCGGAGGGCGCGACATTCGAACTCGATGGTGTTGTGCTTCGAGTGAGCTACGTTGGTGGCGACGGTAATGATGTAGTACTGACGGCTGTGAGCGTGCCTGGCGTGCCAAACACCGGAGGTACCATGTATGATGCTAATCCTGTGCTCATAAGCGCCTTAGGGCTGGGTGCGGCTTTAGCGGTGGGGCTTGTGGCTCGCCGAACTATCCTGAGCAACAAAAGATAACAAGAGAGATTGCGCATGGAGTCTCACAGGCTAACATCGCAACCTAACAATACTACCCCTCGACAGAAGAAAACGCGGGGTAGTATTGAAGGTATTATTCCCCCTCGACGATCTATCATCGTCCCAAGTCGTCCACGACCAACGTTGGACACCCTGCGGCCTCTGCACGATAAAAGGTATTCCATCGTGTCTACGCCTGCACCATCGGTTGCCTCAGAATCGTCTAAAAATAATGAGAACTCCGTATTGCCCAACAAGCCAATGCTACTGAGCCCTGCGCCGGCCAAACCAAAGCTTGGCAGAGGAAAGCGACATCTAAAGGTGGCGGCCACGTCATTAGTTATATTAGTCCTCATCGGCTTGAGCTTATATGCCAGCATTAATGCGCTCATAACGACCCATGAAGTAAAAGCCAGTGTCATGGCGCATAAGCATGACGGGAATGCTGCTCCTGCTATTGACGAATCGAAGCCACCCGAAAATTCGCTCTCAGGATATCATGTGGCACCAGATCTGCCCAGAGTAATTCGGATTGATTCGATCGGGGTTGCCGCCCGGGTATTGCACATGGGTATATTACCGAATAATGAGCTTAATACGCCAAAAAGTTCGTATGATGCAGGTTGGTATGAGGGAAGCGCTAAGCCGGGTGAATCCGGGGCGATGATCTTGAACGGACATTATGCGGGTCCCACAAAACCGGGGATTTTCCACAACCTAGCAAGTGTGAAAGCCGGATCGGTAGTGACGATTGAGAAAGGTGATGGAACGGTTCTGTCGTACAAGGTGACGAGCATACAAACTATGCCGGCCGGGGACGTTCCTATGACCGATTTGTTAGTGTCTAAAAATCCCGGCCGCCAAGACCTGAACATAATTACATGCACTGGTACATTTGATCAAAAGACACAAACGTATGATAAACGGGTGGTCTTGCGCGCCACGGCCTTATAGCACCGCATGAGGGTTAGCAAACGGTCAAGAAATTAGAAAAACTGGGCTTTTTGATCGGACTATGTTTTCTAAAGAAAACAGGCTGCATACGCTATCATAGAAATATGAAGCTAGTAATTATCCGACACGCCAGATCAAACAAAGCTGCCGGACTACCCGGTGAGCCAGACGTATCAAGTCCTGCAGGCCATGAACAAATAGCAGAACTCATTGAAATCGAGAACGGCCAGGTATTTGTGGGAGAATACACGACCGAGTAAGTTATGAACTTCAAACGCGTTCAAATCACCACTACAGCACCATTGGAAAATGCCGACGAGATCCGTGAAGCGCTCGGTAAAGCCGGCACCGATATACTGGGCGAATATAGCTTTTGTAGCTTCTCGGTAACCGGCAGGGGGCGTTTTAAGCCATCCGAAAACGCCGATCCGCACATTGGTGAAGCGAATAAGCTGGAGATCGTTGAAGAAGAGCAGATATCAGTTAATTGCAACCTTAGAGAAGCCAAACAAGTAATTGCAGCGCTTAGGGCTGCGCATCCCTATGAAGAACCACTTATTGATGAGGAGGATTATGAAAACCATCCTTATCACTGGCGCCTCATCAGGCTTTGGCCTTGCTACGGCGGAGCTTTTAGTCAAAGATAGCCACAAACTCATTCTCCTAGCTCGCCGCAGCGACCGACTAAAGGAGCTTAAGCAGTCACTATTTCCAGATCAAAAAGAGTCTGATAATTTATTTTATCGAACTCTTTTTTAGGCGTTGCCTCTGTAAAGTCGAGTTCGATTCCTCGAGAGTTGAAAACAATTATTCGTTAAAACTATGTATAATAGGGTAATATTAACGATATATTGACAGTTAAGCGTTAATTTCGTATACTGTAGCTATGATCAGCGCCTATAACAAAGATAAGATAAAACAGCTCAAAAGAGAATATGAGCAACTTAGGGCTGGCAAGGAGTCATTGCTCGTCATGATTGACGAAGCAGAGGTACCGGAACTTGTCTATAACTCAAATGCTATAGAAAATTCGACACTGACGCTCCAGGAAACGGAACGCATATTGCTAGAGTTAGAGGTCGCGCGAAATGTGAGTGTTCGTGAGTTGTTTGAGGCTAAGAATTTGGCGCGTGTCACAGAATACATCCGAAACAAGAAGGACGCAGTGCTTACCAAGGAAAACATATTGTTGCTGCATAGAATGCTGATCGGTGGCATTAATGACAATATTGCTGGGCGCTTCCGCGCTGAACATGAATACGTCCGGGTCGGTACGCATATTGCGCCAGCCCCAGAGCATGTTGAGCAACTGCTCGATAATCTGTTAGCTGATTACGAAAGCTCGCATGACGAATATTTCCTTGATCGTATCTCGCGTTTTCATCTCGAATTTGAACGTATTCACCCATTTGTTGATGGCAACGGCCGGATTGGCCGCGTGTTAATTAACATGCAGCTCATGCTCCATGGGTATCCGTCAGCTATTATCCGCAACAAAGGCAAGCGCGACTATTACTATCCGGCCTTTCAGGCGTATCAGGATAGTAAGTCGACCGAGCGGTTAGATAACCTCCTGTCGTTGTCGCTCATGGAATCGTTAAACAAACGGATCACGTATTTGAAGGGTCTGGAAATTGTAACGCTCACTGATTATGCCAAACAAACTGGTGAATCCCCAAACGCCTTACTTAACGCAGCCCGGCGCCAGACTGTCTCGGCTTTTCGGGAAAAGGGTGTTTGGAAAATAGGTAAATAGGCCATTCATTTTACGGCATACACGCCCAATGCCTTTAACCGCACCTCGATATATTTCAACTCACCGAAGAAGGTTTCGACCTGAGTAGTCGTTAGGTTCACCATGACATTATTCAATTCGTAACAGAGGTAAAAAGTTCCAGAAAATATCGCCTGGAACTTATTATTTTATTGACCACCTTTGTTATTATGATGTTCGATTCTCTGGAGGTAGGGACCATATCGCGGATGGTGCGGGGGACTTACTTACTCCTTGTCATTGTTGTTGCCGTCGCCGGGCGTAACGCGTTCCCACTTTCCAACTTCGGCGTTGTGCCGATGTTCGATATAGGCATGCTCACTACCTAATTTCGGTGGCTCAATGCGACGCCCAGCAATCCACCGACCAGAAGTGTGGTCGACAGTATATTCAGTGACGCCACCATTGGCCTGGCGATTGGCTGCATTATCGTGAGTTTTGAAATCTTTGACACCGAGCTCCTTTAAAGCCTTAATAACGGCAACATTCCTAGCGGGTTCTGAGATTGATTGATTTTCCAGCAAGCGGTATAGCCGCTCGCGGCCATCACTGTCCACAGTAGTGGCAATGGCATCAATGTAGCGGTTGAGCATAGCATGAGAGAATACTAGCTCACCCGGTTTCACACCATGTACTTCAAGTGCAGAAATACCGTGTAAGGCGCCACCGAGCGGACTTTCAGCCCCGTTATCCTCGTCACCTAATCGCATTACCCATGCTGCATAGCCATCAATATCTTCTTGGTCTAGCTCCCCAGTAAGTGCTAGTTCACCCATAAAACGGGCTAGCTTCTCTTTACGGAGCTGTTTTCTTCGCTCGCGGTTGTAAATCCCTTCCCAGCCTTTTTGAGAGATCTCTTTGAGGCCATGCTCTTCACCTGGCGCCACCTCGCCAACTAGTGCGGGCTTGGGCTCGGAGCTAGCGTCTATAAAAGCATCGGCAGACTCTTTGGCACGAGTGAGTGTGGAGCTACTGACATGTCGTATATCAATTCCAGCGGCTGCAAGAGCGGGCACAGTGGCTTTTACTTGCATTACGCCTTTTGGGGTTAGACCATTGGGTTCGCCTGGTTTGTCCTCACCGCGTCCTTGTGATAGGTCGCCAGCGTTACCAACCGATTCGCCGTGGCGACCAAGGTAAAAGGGAGTTTGGGCGAGTTCGGGATGATATGTAGAGCCAGTGTTCACTGAGCAACTATAGCATGTAGGGCGCATGAAATCGATCATTTGAATGGAATTGTTTGTACTGAACGGTATGAGCCAAGGACAACGAGTTTTGTACATGGTGGAAAAGAAGAAATTCTGTTATACGAGTTAAGGCGAATCGATATTTAGCTTAACAAGTACCTAGTCGTGTATCTAAACGGGCTAAACTCTGCTAGGAGTAATCTTGGTTTAATTCTAGTAAATACCAGCGTGCTACCTTCCGACGTGGATTACGTTGCCTGTTGTCGAGGCTGCTTCTTCTAATAAGAGCAAGAAAATTGCATCTGCCACTTCATGGGGTTCATTCACAATTGATTCTTGGCGGATTTCTTCTTTTAGTTCCTCGCTCATCCAGCCTGTATTAGTCGGCCCTGGGTCTACCGCGTTTATCGTTATTCCGCGACCGCGAATGTCTGGAGCTAACTGTTTAGCGAGCATCTCAAGCCCTGCTTTTGTAATTGTATAAGGAACTTGGTCGACATTCATAGGGCCAAGTGATTGCCCTGAAGTCAGATTTATAATTCTTCCCCCATTTTGTTTCTTCCAGGATTTTATAAACTCCACACATAGCAATGTCGTAGCTCTAACATTAACAGCGTAGTGAGTGTCTAGGACGTCACTTGTGAGTTCAGAAAAAGGGACACCCCTGTCGTAGCACGCGTTATTGATAAGTATGTCTGGCGCGCCGATTCGTTTTTTTACTGTTTTGAATAGTTCGTGTAGGGAGTTGGATTTAGAAAGGTCAATTTCAATACTCTCGATACGGACATCGTTTGCCCGTAGTTCTTCCATAAAAATTTCAGGATTCTTAGTAGCAGGAAATTGCTCTGTATCATAACTGTGCCAGTAGGTATAAAAATGCTAACGCCTTCACTCGAAGGTTTCCGGCACAATCTCTTGCATTATCGTACAAAATATGGTATACTGTATTTACTTTGTGAGACAGTGTTTCCAAAGTACCTTTACAGCATTCCTATTTAGTTGCTCCGTACTCGGGTCTTGCAGCGTGTATATATCTATTAAAAAGATATAGCCACACTGCAAGACCCGACAACAACCCGAGGAGTAACCTCCATGACCAACGACACGACTGGCTTCCCGATGCCGACCCCCAAGCTCGACGGCCTCGCCGACCAGTTCTACCAGCCACCGACCCAGTACATGTCCACGACGGACGACAGGGACGCGATCGTCCTGATCAAGCCGACGCCGGCCGACACCACCGAGATCTACCAGATGTTCAACGGTGTCCGCTACGACTTCAGGCTGCTGGAGGAGTACAACCGCCCGCACATCTCGTGCACCTTCTTCTGGTCCATCCAGGAGATGCTGACGATGGAGGTGGTTGACCTGATCCTCAGCTTCGACGGCAAGACGATCACCATGATCTTCTCCAACGAGAAAATCAAGCAGGAGCGCGTCTACAAGCGCTTCGACCCGAAGCGGGACTACGGCAACCGCCGCTGACCCGACGGTCAAGTTCGCGCTCCCGCTGACGCGGACGACTAGATAGGGAGCTGCCGCCACGGTGGAGAGATGAACGATACGTTGACGCTTAGAGTGCATCCGCGCTCGCATCATCTTTCGTTTTCATCTCTTCACCCTGGCAGTCCCCCGAACACACTATGTGTTAGCGTGCTCGGGGGACTGCCAAATTACCAAAAAGCACCGCCTTTTGATGAGACGGTGCATTTCGGAAGGTCAGCTTAGCGACGAATCAGATAGTATGTACCATCCGAAACATTCAGCCAGTTGCGCTCAGACTGGGCGCGCTGGTAGACGCGGCGCATGCTGGCGTCGTCGGCCGAAGCCGAATCGTTGGCGATCACGTCACCATCGTCGTTTCACAAGCGTATCCCGCTCGTCAGTAACCTTCTTTTTCTCAGTTTGAAGCTATTGGTGGTAACCGGCAATTTGCTTTTTAACCGCGCGCCAGACATTTGGAGCTCTGGAACTCTCCAAGCCCCCGAAGCGTACTTTTGTCTGCCGAGGAACCTAAACATGCTTTTATCCTCCCCATCTTTGTTGGGCATCATCACTTCCAACTATCCCAAAAAATGTCTTCGTAAAAGGTCTCCGCAGGCTTGTGTATGCGGAGATTCTTGTTTAACAGCATCTCTGTAAATGAGTTCGATGCACCGTAGGCTGTTTGAGGAAGTGAACGCAGACGAGTAAGTCGATAGTTGACGCAAGGGCGTATAAATTTTATAATGAACCAACCTTACCACCCTGAGACATCATTTGGCGAGATGATGCAAGCATAGCCGAGGGTTTTGGTTACCTTTTGAATGAAGAAATTGGAATCAGAACGACGAAGAATGATGTAACGCACGTATATCTTGAAGAGCCACGGGTTGTAATCCCCAACGAAGCGGCTGCATTAGGCGTACGCTGGCAACGGTTAATGAGCTTGGTAAATAGACTGCATAATAAAATGCGGGCGGCACCGACAGATACGATCCTCAATGAAGCGGTGATCGTTACGATAACACCACGACCGTAGTTGACCAAACCGCTGGATGTGGCGTATTTACAAAATCCCTAACAGGAGTAAAATAAAGCAGAAGACTCTGAACCCCTCTCTAACTGTCAGGCAAGCCTTGGCTGATTTGTTATGAGCCGAGTTCTAGAAGCGTCGTAAGCATCGCATTAATATGGAATGCAAGGTTAATTATGTCTGAAAAAAAGAACTTTTTCGATGAATCACATCTTTTGCATGTGCTAAAGCATTATCTTCCTACGCAAGGTCCGCTGAAAGATTTCGTGCATCATAATACATTACATGCTTTTCAAGATGTGAAATTTTATGATGCAATATACAAGGCGTCTGCAATTTTTGGGTACCAAACTACTCTTACCCTCACCGAGTATAGAGATCTTTATGCTATTAAACGAATAGCGCCAAAGACGTTAACAAGAATAATACGCCAGAGAAAGGGTGAAGAAGACTTTACGAAGTGGCATGCCAAGGTTCTTCATAAAACATATGATTCACCGCTCGAACCTCGTATTGGCAGACTCAGGAGTGAATGGCGGCAACAATACTCTATTGATATGGATAATGCCGTGCAGCCGCTCCTCTTCCGCATTGTCTGTAGCTATATTGATCAAGGCATTGCTATTTCACCCTTTCCTTTTGAAGACAAGGGTCTACTAAGGGCGTTACGCGATCTAGAAAGTCACAGTGCGGTAAGCTTTTTCAAGACAAAAAAGGCACGCGACCTGCTTTATGACAAATCATCCACAATGACAAAACTTCTCGAGACGTTAGTGGGTAACGAGGCTTATTTCGAACAGTATATCTACGACCAGCAATTTGCGCATCGGGGATGGTCGGGTATTGTATCGACGCTTGAGGACAACCCGGGGTCACTCTTATACTCAAAGAAGATCTCTTTAGAAGATATGATACTGCTTGAGCTTTTGCTCGAGATCGATACACTCACAGAGCGTCTAGGGGAGGCCTGGGAGCCATTGGGCGACAAGGTTACGCAACCTCCACTCGATATGTTTGCAGATGAGCCATCTACAGAGTTAGGTGAGGTTATTAAAATATGGCAAGATGCCTTTGAGTGGAGTTACTACGATACTGTACTTTCCGGCATATTATTTACAATGCCCGCTCAGCCGACCAAAGAAAGTACGGAACCAAAAAGCTTTCAATCTATCTTTTGTATTGACGACCGAGAATATTCGCTGCGAACCTACGTCGAGAGCGTAGACAGCCGTGCCGAGACGTTTGGTGCGCCCGGTTTTTTTGGGGTGGAATTCTATTTTCAACCCGCTGGCGCAAAATTTTACGATAAGCTTTGCCCTGCGCCAGTTACTCCAAAGTATCTCATTAAAGAAGTGCCAAAGCGCGACAAACATACACACGAAAAAGAAATTATGTACAATAAGCATTCTCACAGGCTGGTGAGAGGCCTTCTTTTTTCTTACTTATTGGGGATTCCGGCAATGGGTAAGCTTATTGCTAATCTTATAAACCCGACTATGAGCCCAGCCATTGCTGACGCATTTGCTCATATGGATCCAAATGCCGACTTAACCATTGTTCACACCGCAGGGAAAGCTCAGGAAAAGGGCTTACAAGTCGGGTTCACGGCGCAAGAAATGGCGAACCGCGTCGAAAAAACCCTTCGATGCATTGGATTTATCAAGAACTTCTCTCCGATTGTATATATCATAGGCCACGGGTCGAGCAGTGCTAATAACCCTCACCACGGTGCGCACGACTGTGGTGCTTGTAGCGGAAGGCCAGGCCTGGTTAATGCGCGCGTCTTTGCCTATATGGCAAACCATCAGCCGGTGCGGGAGCTGCTTGCAGCACGCGGTTTGTCTATTCCTGAGTCAACGCAATTTGTGGGCGCTCTGCATGATACAGCAGCCGATGAAATGAGATTCTATGATGAAGGCGTGCTTACCGATGAAAATAAAGAAAGACACGCCAAGAACGTACAGCTGTTTGAAGAGGCGCTCGATCTTGACGCCAAAGAACGTTCGCGTCGTTTTATGTCTATTAGCACAAAACAAGATATAAAGAAGATTAGAAAAGACATTAAAAAGCGCTCGGTTTCTTACTTTGAACCAAGGCCAGAGCTTGGGCACGGCACGAACGCGTTATGTGTTGTGGGCAGAAGAGATCTCACGAAACACCTATTTCTTGATCGCAGAGCTTTTTTAAACTCTTATGACTACAGAACCGACCCAGATGGTACATTGCTGCTCAATGTGCTTTCTCCGCTTGGAACTGTTTGCGGTGGTATAAACTTGGAATACTTTTTCTCAAGAATGGACAACTACAAGCTTGGCGCGGGCACAAAGCTGCCGCACAACGTTATGGGCCTTGTAGGGGTCGCCAATAGTAGTGATGGAGATCTTCGTTCTGGGCTTCCTTTACAAATGGTTGAGGTGCATGATCCTGTACGGCTGCTTATGGTTGTTGAGCATCACCCCGAGGTAGTTGAAAAGGTTATAGCATCAAAGCCTGATTTATATGAATGGTTTTCTAATGAATGGATTCATCTCATCGCTCTTCACCCAGAAAAGCAAACGCTCTACGTTTTCAAAGATGGCAAATTTACTCAATACATCCCGCTTACAAAAAGCATACCCACTATACATGACCTATCTCGTACATTTGAGACAACTGCAAAAATGAAAACAAATCACATTTTAGATGCCACAAGAGAGAACTTACCCGTGCACATAATAAGGTAGGACAGTATATATGTTAATGCAATTCTTCACCACGTTAGTACTCGTTCCAGTTCTTGGCTTTATCGGGTGTATTCTTATGCCTAGAAAATGGGAACAGCCTCTCTTTGTAGTGGCAATTACAACAATACTTGTAGAACTTGCAGCATTCCTCTGCTTTGGCTATGAGTGGCTGAGCACGGGTGCTTCCCCAGTGCTCAGGAGTATCGGATCATTATATGCGAGCCATAGCTACGCCTTTCACCTTGCTTTCTATTTTGACTCTGTTGCGGCACTATTTTTAGGCGTGGCTATAGCTATGACGGCTCTCATCTTCGTCTTTAGCAAGTATTATTTGCACCGCGAACAGGGTTTTAAGAGATTTTATAGTACCGTTTTACTATTCTTTATTGGCTTATCGCTTATAATTCTTGCCGGCAACTTCGAAGTGCTCTTTGTGGGGTGGGAGCTTATCGGCATAAGCTCTGTGTTGCTTATTGCCTTTTATAGAGATCGATTTTTACCGGCGCAAAACGCCTTAAAAGTTTTTTCGGTGTATCGAATTGGTGATGCCTTCTTGCTTGCCGCTATCTGGTGGGCACACCATATTTTCGAGAAGAGTGTGAACTTTGCTGAACTTTCTGGACTTGCTGCCTACGAGGGTGGCATTCTCGTGCTTGGCCTTTTGTTGCTCATGGTAGCGATGGTTAAGTCTGCACAATTCCCGTTCTCGTACTGGTTGCCGCGCGCTATGGAAGGGCCTACGACATCAAGTGCGATCTTCTACGGTGCGCTTTCTGTGCATATGGGCCTCTTTTTGCTACTGCGAACGTTCCCACTTTGGGAAGATGATATGTGGCTTCGAATTGCCGTTGCGGCCGTTGGGCTTGTTACCGCAGTTGTTGCTTCGTCAATTGCGAGGGTTCAATCATCTGTAAAAACGCAAATCGCCTACGCTTCCATCACTCAAATTGGCATAATGTTTATCGAATTGGCCGCCGGGCTCCATTGGCTGGTATTACTACACTTTGTCAGCAATGCCTCCCTAAGAGCTTATCAGTTACTCATTTCTCCGTCGGCCGTCAGTTATCTTGTTCATGACCAGGTTTTTTCATTCGTGCCCCCGCACCAAAAAATTAAAAATACAATCCTAGGAAAGCTCCGTGCCACGTTCTATGTGCTGGGGATTAAAGAGTGGAGCATGAATTCGGCGGTGAGCCATTACTTATGGAAACCCCTGAAATCTATTGGGAGGGTGTTCGTTCTGCTCGATAAGCCATCTGTTCAGGTGCTTTCACTCACTCTCTTTTTGATTGCTCTCACGGCTGCTGCATCGCTCACGCTTTCCGCTGCCGCGCTACTTGCTATATCTACGGTCGCAGCCATAGTAAGTATCATCTTTTACTTACGGGCATATACAACAAAACATGCTGCCAGGACGTGCTGGAACCTCATATTGCTAGGGAACCTTTTTAGTGCACTTTTCTTGGTGACGGCATCTACTGGAGGTTGGGGATATCTTGCAATGTACAGCGCTGGGGTGGTGGCAGCCTTCATAGTGGGTTATGTGTGCCTTCGGTATTTAGAGGCAAGGGGCGAGCCGAGTGGCTTGCGTGATTATGGCGGGTCTATATATGCATTCGCAAAGTTGGGCAATTTCTTTTTTATCGTAGCGCTTCTTTTTATGGCATTTCCTATCAGCCCATCTTTTTTGGCGCAAGATATTCTCTTAAGTTCGGTTCCTGAGAGCCATGCTTTTCAGGTGGTGCTCTTTTGCTTTTCATATCTACTCGTGGGCGTGAGCACTATACGTTTATACACGAAGGTGTTCTTTGGGCCGCATAAAACGAGCCGTCACGAGATAGCTTATAGGTCTTCTTAGCCTACAATATGCAGAAGTAAAAACACGGTCGCACCAAAGGAAAACGCCCGGCACTGTGGGTGCCGGACGAGATCCTTTTGCGCGATGATGATGCGTGGGCTACGGCTGGGACTGGTCGACGGGTCGCAACAGTGCGGTCACCTTGTCTGCCTGAGGGCCGTAGCCCATTTTGAGGCAGCGTATGTCCTCTTCGTAGTCGCCGACTGGCGCGAAGGGCACCATGAACCACGAACAGTACTCCTTGGGTAGGGGGAGAATGTCGTGGTACACCTTGAGGGGCTCCAGCATGTCGAAGGTGCCGCTGTAGAATGCGGGCCCCGACCGGCACTCGTAGTCGATCGGGTCGACGAAGGTCAGGGTGCCACCTGCCACCTGCAGCCATAGGTCGCGCGGGTAGGCGTGGGTACTGCTGTACGCTTCCTCTGCCTCCATGCGGGCACGGTACGCCTCATCGGTGATGAGGGCGACGACGCCGTGAAAGGCGAGCTTGTACAACTTCTGCCGGGTGTTCATCTAGGTTCTCCATGTTCCACTGGCCCACGATTGTGGGGTTCGGGTTAGGATCCTAGTGACTCCGCTAATCATCGTGGAGTCACTAGGGATGGTGAAATAATGTATATGACGTCACCATCCCTAGTGACTCGGCTAAAAGGATCGCTGATGTAAATATCAGTTTTATTATATTATCATGTATGTTAGAGTATGTCAATACCAAAAAACCCCAATCACGAAATAAAACACGCCTCTGCTACTCTTGTAGTTGGAAACACAAACAGGAGCAAACAAATGCGTGCTTTACAGAAACAGTATATTGTAGATATTTTTGTTTGGGTAGACGACGCGTTAGCGTCGTACCCAAACAAAAAGATACAAGGGGCAGAAAACCTGTCCTTCGTGACAGTGAGCTGGTAACGATGCTCATCTGGGATGGGCTGACCGAACCGCACAAAACCCTTCGTTCTCTTTACGACTGGATACGAAGAGACTATCGAGAGTACTTCCCTCGACTTCCTTCTTACCAAAACTTTGTCGCCCCATACACACCGGCTGTTGCCGGTACTGGGCAGATTACTGTGCGCAACGTTGTCTACTGCTGCTCCACTACGCTTTGCCGACTCAACCATGCTGCCCGTTTGTCGGCTCCTCCGAGCCGACCGCCACAAAGTGGCGAGAGGTATTGCCCAGTTCGGCAAAAACTGGCAGGGCTGGCACTACGGCTTTAAGCTGCATGCAAGCATTGACCACCGTGGCAGGTTGGCAGCCGTGTGGTTCACGAGCGCCAACGAAGCTGATGTCATCCAGCTCAAGCATCTCGTGAACCGCACGACAAGAATTGTCGTTGGTGATGCTGGCTACACCGCCAAAGTCACGAGAAGGCATCTCTGGCGAGACTACCGCTGTGCGGTGATCTCGCCACCCAGACCAAAGCAGACATGGACAATGGCAGACTGGCAGCACCACTTGCTCAAACAACGACCAAAGATTGAGGCTGTCTTTGGCAAGCTCAAGGAACATTTCTTCTTGGTCACTTCGTTCCCTAGAAGTGTGCAGGGCTACGCCCTGCACTATATCCGCACACTACTTGGATACCAGGTGGGGGTTATTTCGTGATTGGGATGAATATTGTATTGACTCTTGCTTGGCATTGTATCTCGAATAAGTTCGTTCCTGATACATAAAAAGGTGCTAACTTCTGTGGTTTTAAATATCTGGCGCGCTTTCTAAAACAAAAGTCAGCGCGCCAGACGGGACACATCTAGGTTGCCATCTCGACAACGCTGTCGGCGACATTGAGAAAACGGGGGTCGTGACTAACAAGCACAATCGCCAGCTCGGGGTCGTAACCCCGAAGCCATGTTAGCCCCTGGATAAGCCGGTGAATGTGGTAGTCGCCAAGATTATTGGTTGGCTCATCGAGCAGCAAGACACCGGCACGTTCGTGGTCTCTTTGCAGAATTGCGCAAATTTGAGAGCCGCGCAAGACGCGCTCGCGCTGCCCGCCGCTCAAGCTCTTCAACAATCGCCCGGTTGGAGCCATCGAGTAGCCGACGCACCACAATGCTCGCTGGCGCGCCCACCTGCCGGCTCGCCTCGGCCTAAACAGCGCTCTGACTTTCATATTGAGCGTGTCTAGAGACTGCTGGCCGAACACTACTACTTTTCTTGTATCGTAGTTTCTTACCTCGAATCCGTCAATCGTCAAGTAGCCGTCGTGGCTCGTTTCGTAGTCGATAGCACGGCTTAGTGCCATAAGTGCTGAGGTTTTACCACAGCCCGATGGCCCCCATAGTAAAGTTATGCCGGGCTTAATCAACATATCCGAGATTCGGACAACAACGTCGCTGCTCTCTTCGTCGGTGTAGCGAACGGTGACGTTTTTAAACTCGACCACCGAGTTTTTGGCGCCAATCTCGGGGCCGAGAGCCTTCGATTCCTCCAGCTGCCGGATCAATGGTTCTGCGTCGACTGCAGAGCCGCTGATGACATCGTTCAAGCTAAAGATGACGTTCATCTGTTCGCTTAGCGTCAGACCGAACACAATCAGGATAGTTGCCGCCTCAGGCCCGGCGCCGAACACTGTTGCCATAAGTGCGCCACAGAGCACGCCGATGACTTTAAAGCCGTGATTCAGCACCGCCAACGCTACCTGAAACTGCACCATGCGCTTTCGATAGGCACGCATCGCTATGGAACGTCGCTTGCCTGCTAGCTCACGAGCTGGCACCAGCCGTTCTGTCAGATAGGCCATCTGGGAGGCTTTGACCAGGTTTCCCATGATACTGTACTCGTGCGTTCGCCGTTTAATGTAAGTAGACCATGTTGCACCTACAACATCAGCAAACTTGCTCGCAAATAAGAAGATTCCAGCCAGCAAAAGCCAACAGGGCAGTATGACTGCCGGCATATGAAACCACATAACGACCGACAGGCCAACTATGCTCGCCACAAACCGGATGACACTGTTAAAGCAAAACTGCACGATCCGCTGCCAGGTGCCAAAGAACTCACTCATGGCCGCCATAATGATGCCGTGATCCTTCTGCCATGACAACGAGGGGCTACGCAGTACGATCTTTTGAACGGCATCCATCAGGCCACTATGGCCTCGATCTTGAAGCTCACGACACAATGACAGCCGAAGTGGCCCCAGTATGCAACCGCCCCCGGCACTCGCCGTTAGAATTAACAAGGAATCGACGAGCTCGCCGAACGTTGCTCCACGCGCTACCATCCCCAGAATCTGAGCCACCATATAAGGCACGACTACATCTGTTAGTACGCCGGCCGCAGCAGCAACTAGCGCCGTTATGACACTGAGTATCCACAATGCCTTAAATTGGTCGATGAACCAACGAAACGCATGAAGCTTCTTAGACAACCAACACCTTCTCTTGTTGATGTGCGCTACATTTCAGTAGCAAGCCGAGTATAGCAAATCTTCGCCGATTTTCGATTTTTCTAGCGGTGCGGTCATAACGAGCTTTAGCAAACGACCGATTATGCGAATATCACTAACAAAACGTAAACACGATATACTACATTTATGCTATCGCTTTTCGGCGGTATCTTTGGAACAATGTTGTTGATTGCAGTGGCGGTCGATGTAATCTTTTTGGTGAGGCGCCGCGCTATGCCCGAACCCTAGGCATGCACGAACTAACAAAACTGCTTGAATTTGAACCGGATATCTGTAATTGTAAAACAAGTTAAATCATGAAACTCATCCTCGCCTCCGCCGGCTTCTCCACGCCAGAAATAGCCAACAAATGTGCCGAACTTGTCGGCAAACCCAAAGAAGATATTAGTATTGCGGTAATCAATGAAGCCTACGCCGTCGAACATGGTGATCATGGCTGGGTGCTGACGGACTTAAATCAGATCAAAGACGACTTCAAAGGCCGCATGGAGCTGGTTAACCTTCTTGCGCTCAATCTTGAGAAAATTAAGGAGCGCATTGAACTCGCAGATGTCATTTTTGTAGTCGGTGGCCACACCGACTATCTGATGAGCGTATTCCAGAAGACAGGCTTCGACAGTCTCCTGCCTGAATTGCTCAAAACAAAAATCTACGTTGGTAGTAGTGCCGGTTCTATGGTGCTTTGTAACCGTGTTTCAACCAAAGCCTATGCTGAAATTTACGGTGAAGAAAATGACTATGGTATTAAGGAATATCTTGGGCTGGTAGATCTAGCCATCAAGCCGCATTTAGGGAATCTGCTTTTCCCGAAGAATAACCCGGATAAACTCCTGGAAGTAGCCAAGGACTACAAGGGCTTGGTGTATGGTCTTCGTGATGATTCTGCGATTGTGGTAGATGGCAGTGAGCAATATACGATTGGCAGCAAGCCGGTTGTTATACAAAATGGCGTTTTACAAGAGGTAGCACAATGAGCCCACAAACTCTAAACGCTTTCTTAAATAAAGCCAACCTCGCTACTTATGCAGGCAACGGTAAACGTGTTACCTCTGATAGAAAAGGCTTTTATGACCTTGAATATGGCGAAGGGTGATTTTACTACCGCGACAGTTTCGCTAGTTACCTCGCTTCACACGGACAAGAAACCGTTGGGTATAAAGATAAGCCCGCTTGGATGTGCTCATACGCTGGCGGCATGCGCGGCAGCAAAACCGATGACGCAGATTTCGCCCATGATACTTGATTACTGGTAGCTAGCAATAACTCATGTTGCCCGTGGAATCTGTTAAAATTGTAGAAATGAAGGCAGATGAAAAAGCGGTTATTGATTACTATAATCGAAGTGAATCAAAACGTGGCTACTTTCTTTTTCTAAAAGGCACAAAACATTTTGGATACTACAAATCTGGCGATAAGCCCTGGCAATTTGACAAAGCCTTGCGTCAAATGGAGGCGTTTTTAGGCCAAAAACTCAATCTTCCTGATGGATCCACTGTTTTAGATGCCGGCTGCGGTATGGGTGATGTGGCTTCATATCTTGCAACGAATAATAAGCTCAAAATTGAGGGAATAGATATACTTGATTTCAATATTACTGAAGCGAAAAGACGGATTAGTGAGCGCGGTTTAAGTAAAAACATACACGTACAACTTATGAGCTATGCCCAAATGTCATTGCAAGCCAGCAAGTTTGATGGTGCTTACACCATGGAGACCTTTGTACATGCCAGTGACCCGGCAAAGGTATTGAATGAATTTTATCGAATTTTAAAACCGGGCGGCAAACTTGTTATGTTTGAATATTCTAAAGACCCCGACACAAAGATGCCTGAAAAAGCAGCTCAACAATTCGCTGAAATGAATAAAATGGCGGCAATGCCAGCTTTTCAGCAATTTGACCACGGTGTGCTCGAAAGCTATATGAAAAAGGCTGGATTTGAGGACATCACGGTAGAAGACATCACGCAGCACATGATGCCTATGGTGAAAGTTTTTGCGTATGTGGCCTTTATTCCTTACAAAATTCTTACTGTCTTAGGACTACATCGTAAAGCAGCGAATGCAATGTCTGCTCTTGTGCTTTGGCGCTACAAGGGACATTTTCGCTACAATGTATATACGGCCGTCAAGTCGAAAAGGTAGCGGCGGGCATGTCCGCTTTCTGCTGCAAGATTAGAAGCTTCCAGTCGATGTACCCGAGGTGGAATACGATGCCTGGCGTGCCGAATATCACCATATGACGCTAGCCGAAGTAGTTGGCGGGTCATGATCCGCAGTTGACTGTTCAGATTCGAGTATACCCCGCAGTTCACGCGCGAAGCGCTCACTGCGCGGTATACTACCAAGGGGCTAACTGGCCGAGATGTAAACCTGGCAGTCTCCGAGCACATCGATGACAATGATGACGGCGACGAACAGAACCTGTTCGATCGCCCCTTCGTTCTGCGTCAAGAGCTCGAGTGTTTCGAGTGGGGCATGGAAAAGTTTCGCATGCTCTCCCTAACAGAGCATGTACCAGAGATCGGCCTGCCGAACCGCCAGATTCACGATGCTTTGATGCAGATTGACCTGAACGGGCTGATTGCCCGGCTAGAGCGTATCGACATCAAGCTTCGCCGTATCTGGCAGTACCTTGCCAAGCACAACTACTACAACCTCCAATGTCACCTACGAACCCGAAAAGTTCTGGTGGCGCCACTGGAAGAAGCAAGAGAACAGTAGGAAAAGGCCAGCCCGTCAGCGCTAACCAGTACAAAACAAGATGATAACAGAGCAAGCCCGTCGCGGCCACAGTATATGTGGATGAGCGGCGGGCTACTTTTCGTTTCAGCTTTTAACTACAGAGCGAAGCTGAAGCTGCTAGAAGCACCTATGAATACAAAATGCCGCAGATTAATAACACATTATGTCAAATCTGCAAAAGAATCTATAATGTAACGTGCGGCCCTAAAAGAAAGGCATACCGTGTCATTCCTCAGTCAATATGTGTTGTCGCAAGGAACCTTTGCTGGCGCAGGCCGTGCCACGGCTCTGCAGATGCTTACGCTGGCCCAGAGGGGCTACGTGCGCGTTACCCTGGAGGGCGGGCATGCAATACGACTTGTTCGAACGAGCAAGCGGGCAGAGGGGCTTTCGCCTGAAGAGCAATTCTTGCTTAGTGCAGTGTTTGGATCTACAAAAACTGTAGTCTTGGACGGCCCACGCCAAAAGCCGATTGCGCAAAGTGCCATAACAATTACTCGTGCGCGACTAGTGAAAGAGAGGTTGATTCGCCGGCTCAGCCCTCGTGCTCTACAGCGCAGGCTGTACTGGGGCTACCTAGTTGTCAGCTTGATAGCCGTATGTATTGGCATAGCCATTATGCTGGGGGTAGGCGTTTTTGTGCTGTTTGTAGCCATCTTGGTGTGGTTACCCTACAATGTTTCAATCCGCTGTCTATTGCGTTCACGCAATGTTTTTTACAGGCGCAAAGGCAAACACCTAAGGCGTGCACCCGATTGGCGAGATGCACGCCACGAGACATGTGTCAGCATATTGGGCGCCAATGGTCGCTATACATGGTGTGATAATTTGCCCACCGATCACGAGGCGGCAGCCGAGAAACTTGAAGGCGCGGTGAAAGTCATGGCCGCGGCATTTGATCAACGCCAGGCGCCTCATAAAGGTTATTATCGTGATGACGAACTATGGATTGAGGGCCTGCGCGGTGGCCACGAACAGCTGGCCGAAATTGGCGACGAAGTCCGCAACAACGCAGCCGATTACGACGGACTTGCTGGCGGCGACAGTGGAGATGGAGGTGGCGATGGCGGTGATGGAGGTGGCGGTGACGGCTAACTATTAGGGCACGGGGCGACTGCAAGTAACAGTCGCCCCCAATCAATCCTTAACAACATCACTGTTGCTATCGGTTGTAATGCAGCTCAATTGTGATAGTGCGCTTCTTGAATCTGTATGGAAATGAAAAACCCCACACCTCCTTTCTTGTCGAATTTCAGTATGGGGACGAGTAGGGTAGGGTTATTCATCTCTAAATATTCTGCAGGTTCACTGCGAACTTCATGATCCTAACGGCTGCCTCGCTAGAGTGCAAATGGCTTAAGATGCCCGAACATTTCCTCATATGACAACCCAAGTGCAGTCGCCATTTGCCGTATAACTACCTGTTTGAGCTCTACCGGGAAGATGCGCTTGCGGCTCGCCGCAAGCTGATTCTTTGCCCATTGGCGAAGGAGCGGTGGCAGGTTTTTGTTAGTAAACGCTAGTTGACGGGCATCGACCGTCAACCCCTTGTATTCGTCTGCCTGCAGTGCACGGTCCAGCAGGGCTCCCGGCTTCTCACCCAAGACCCGACATATATCTACCAAGCGCGAGATGGGGGGTTGCCGCTCGCTCTTTTCGTAGGCTTCGTAAGCATGAACCGATAGGCCGCCGCTCAACTGTGTGGTCAGTTCCCTTCTTGTTAGGCCCCCAAGATTACGTACATGTTGGAGTTCTTTGGCAACTGCTTGAGTGATCCTTGCATGTTCTGCCGCCCAAGTCTCACTGCCTTTGGCTTGTGTCTCGCCAGTTTCCAGTGGAGATATCTCGTCATTCATGTAACCATCCTTTGCTGGATTGTGTCAGATCAATAGATATACAATTTTGCCACTAACGCCTCGCCGCTATTATTAATTGCATATGCTTAGCAGCCTGTCAATCGGCATATTGCAAGTTTGCGCGCTGGATCTTTCCGTTAGAGATATCAAATTTATAGCTTGCCCGGAAGCCACTACTTGCACCGGGTGGCGTAAACTCAATAAGAATGTCTTGGCCCGCGTCATATTGGGTCATACTAATGATTTTATAGGTGCCGCCAATGACTTCATTGTTTGCCCAGTTACGAATAGCCGCCTCGCCTTTAATGCTGCGGCTTACATCAATAACTTCGGCATCTGTCGCAAATGCTTGAACCGCTGCGTCCAGGTTACGGCTATTAACCGCATCAAAGTAGGCCTGCGCTGCCGGGTCGATTGTTGTTGTGGGTTCTGGGTTCACCTTTTTCTCCGAACTTGTATTAGAATTTGTTGTACTATCTGGTTTGGGGGGCGTAGGCGATGAATTCAAACTGTAGTAAAGACCAATACTGCCGATGAGCAGGAGTATGATAATTACCACACCAAGTAACATTCGCCCTGAATAACGTGTTTTTATCATGCTTATTATTATAATCACAAAATGAATGATCGACAATGTATAAACTTGAAGATGATCATTGTAGAGGAGCGGGTCAACTGCTCCCCAGAGGAGCTGTGGGTGGGTGCCGAGCTGATCGTTGGCTTTGCGTTTCTTGTCGGCAGGAAGCACACGCTCCCCGTCATAAAGATTTCCCCCCTCTGAGAGACCGGTGCGATGTCGGTCATCGCGACCGACACCGCACCCTCGGCAGCCCTTCTTCTCTTATCGCCTTGGAACCGTGTTTATAGTTAAGCTTGCAGCAAGAACGCATCTATCTCGTTCAGATGGTTTCATTTGCTGGCTTGTGTCAATCGCCATTGGTTTTGCTACCGTGCGGGCGGTTTTTTTATTTGCTCTTCTTCTTGCAGTAGTTTCTCTAATGCACCAACCGGAAGTTTCATATATGTTGCAAGTGTTTGCAGCGGTGGCTCGGTGCGCAGGCTCTTTGTTAATTGTTTGCGTTGTTGTTGTAAAGAGATAATTCTTTCCCCTAGGCCAATTGATACCCTCCAGTCTTTTTGAATAATATCGCGGGTTATGAACTTTCGCAGGACGCTACCAGAAAACATCGTATTCTTTCGATAGTCGTACTTGCGTATAGCGCGAAGTAGGCCGCGCATGCCTACTAGGACGAGTGCATCGGTGTCGCGCTGGCTTTTCATTTTTAACTTCATCTCATGAGTCTCAAGAATGACGTGATCAACATGGCTGACAAGCAGGTGTTGCATGGCTGCTTTGCCGAGTTCTACCAATTGCTGTAGCTCTTCTGCACTGGCGGCGGCATGCGGCTTATTTTGTTCAAGCAGTTTTTCGGCATAAACACCGGCCTCGATATCTTTTGCATAATAGACAACTTGTTCACTTGATAGCGACGGCACGGTACCAGTTTTATATGTGGCGAGAGCTATTTGGATGATCTGGCCTGCTTCATCACCATTTTCATATACGTCTGAACGGGGCTGAAATGATTGCAGAAAATTGGCATGGGCTTGGTATCTCTTCATCGTCTTCCGCCGCTGATCTTTGCTCATAGTTCTGAGGGGATGATGATCAGCAAGGTGAGTCAGCCGAACTGAGTTGCATTTTGCGAGCACTAGCAGCGCTTCACAGCTCGTCATATTCGTATCTACTAATGAAAGCACAAGCTGGGCAAAAGCTGGTTCGGTGAGCCGTTCGGCCAGCCTCGATATTTCTTGGTTAATATATGGCAGGTGAGTCGGTAGGTCTTCAACAAGGCTTTTTTTATATCTCGGAAAGCGAGGTGTGAGCCGCTCGGTAATAGCCTGTATAGGCTCATTATTAAACCATTTTTTCGCAGTTCGTTTGAGGGAAAGAAAGATGGCCTTGTCGGTAACGTGGTGGTCGGCAGCTATGCACAGCGCAGGTTCACCGTTGAGCCGCCGCAAGAATCGTTCTATTCTTAGGCGTGGCTCCTGAAGGTGGTCGAATTGGTCGAAGCATAGCGCGCGTTCTTCTTCGGTTAGATCACCACATAACGATGCCAGAAACACTTTTGGGTTTTCTTTCAGTAAGGCCTGTTGACAGAGAACGGTTTGAGCTATGTTAATCTCGACATCTGCTATTAGTTGCAAAAAATGCTCGGTGGCCTCTGAAAAGCGGGTGGCAGGAAAAAGGCTACGCATAGCCTTTTTATTACGTGCTGCGTCAAGCATTTCACCGCGAAGTGCTTGCTCTTCTTCTGACGGTAGAGGGGCAAGCCTGTGCAAGGTTTGCTTTATTGACACATGTTTCTCGCAGTCGAATAGATACTCGCGCTGCTCTGGATTGCTTTTGGGTGCTACTGTTTCCACGACTCTCCGCAAAGCTTATGTTTATTACCTAATGAATTTCATGTTAAAGGCTAGTCTTTGACTGCTTACGTACGATTATCTAGCAGGCTTGTGGCGGTGAGCAGTTCGTAAAGCTCGGCAAGATTACTTTGACTAGCTATAAACTTTAATGAAGCTTGCAGTTGTTTTTCAACCTCAGGCGGTGACAGGCTTAGGGCCTCGGCGATTTCATCAATCTCGTAGCGCTGAGCGAAATGCATGTCAATTATTTTTAGCCCAAGTGGTCGGGTTTTGAGCACTTTTTTAAGCCATGCTTCGGTTTCAACATCAAATCTCGTTGTAGGGAGGGTCTGCTGGGTTACTCTGCGCTCAGTATTAAGCTCAAGGCTATATAGGTAGTTTTCTAAGCCTTTTTCTTCCATCAATAGCTCGTTAAGCTCACTTGGTGGTAGGTTCATGCGCTCAGCAAGCGCCTGGAACGATGGTTTGGCTTGTAGCTCTTGTGTGAGCTGTAATCGATGTGACTTTAAACCGATAATCTTTTCACCTAACTCAATTGGTAGCTGCCACTCATTTCGAATAATATCACGGGTGACAAACTGCTTAATCATGCCATCAGAAAGCGTTGTAATACTGGTTTTTCGTTGATAGTCGTACTTACGTATGGCGCGCAGCAGGCCACGCATCCCTACTAAAATAAGTTCTTCAGTGTCTCGCCAACTTTCCATTTTAGCTTTTAGCCTCCCTGCCTTAAGGCCAACAAAACCAACATGGCTGGCGAGCAGGGTATGCAGGGCCGTCTTGCCAAGTTCTACAAGCTGCCGTAACTCTTTTTGGTCATTTTGCTTGAGTAGCTCTTCGGCAAGAACACTAGCCTCGATATCTTTTGCATACGAGGTGATGTCTTCGAGAGATGGTGGCGGTAGCTTACTGGTTTTGTGGGCAGCGAGAGCTGATAGGATTATTCTGGTTGCTTCGTCGCTGTTTTCGTATACTGCATATGGCTGGGGTATTGGCAAGAGGCTAAGCTGACTCTCGAATTTTTTCATTACCACTTGCCGCCGATTGTTGTTTAGCGCACGGAGCGGATGATGCTTGGGCAGGTCTGCCAGCCGGGTTGCATTAAGCTTTGCTAATACTAGTAGCGCTTCGGGGCTTGTCATATTTGTCTCGGTGAGCGAACGGGCAAACTGAGCGAGCGCTTGATCATCAAACCTCTCGGCAAACATTGACACTTCTTGGTTTATATATGGCAAATGGGCCGGTAAGTCTTCTACGATACTTTTTCGCATTTTTGGAAAGCAAGGTGTTAACTTGCCAGCAATAAGCTGCATTTGCTTGCGATCTTTGCCGTACCATTTCTTTCTTGCTTGCTCAATAGCCTTCAAAACAGCTACGTAAATGGCCTGACAGTCGGCAGCAATAAGGGGTATGGGTTCACCACTGAGTCGTCGCAGTAGTTGCCTTGCTTTAACCGGGGAGCTTTGTAGCCGATCAAATCCTTCCAAGCACACCTCCCTCTCCTCTTCCGTCAACTCCTCGCACAATGAAGCCAAAAACACTCTGGGATCTTCTTTCAGTAAAGCCTGTTGCTCAAGCACCGTCTCGGCTACCTTCACTTCAGCACCTATGGCAAGTTGCAAAAAACGTTCAGTAGCCTCCGAAAGGCTAGTTTCTGGAAAAAGACTACTCATAGCCTTGTCGCTCAGTACCGCATTGATCATCTTATGACGAAGCGCCCGTTCTTCTTCTGACGGTAGTGGGGCAAGCCTGTCTAATGTTTCTTGTAGAGGAGCTTGCTTTTCTTGGATGGGTTGGTGTTCGGGTTGGGTGAGGTTGAGTGTTTCTATGTTCAGACTCTCCTTTAAGTACAGTTTATAATAGCTAGTCGTATATTACATAGGGGTGGCAGAGCGAGTTAGTGCTCAGCAGTTTTAACGCCAAGAAAAACGGCGCCAAAACTGCTGAGCTAGCCACGAACTCAATTAGCTTGTGTGATCATCTGTTTTCGAGGCGTCGGATGCGCCGTATGTCAAGCACCGCTGCTCCGAGCGACAGCGCGAGCAGCAAGAGGCTCGCGGATCGAGAGGCTACTACCAGGGGGTTCCACGATGCCTCATAGGGTTGTTCGGCCGTCAAGATCGAGAAGGCGACGGCGATTGCCATAAACGACAGGGCAGCACTAGTGCTTCTGAACGTCCACTGCGCTGGCTTGACTCGCCAGCTATAGATGAACATCCAAACCGCCGCACCAGGGAGCATCACGGCTGCGCCAGCCAAAAAAAAGTGAGGGTTGGTGGGCGGCCGAGAGAGGTATTGAAACTGTATCTCTTGCAGTAGAATGTATACGGCGCACCCAGCTCCGAAGAGGTTGAGCATGCTCAGCATACCTGGCCATATCTTGCCGTTGTCCTTCTTTACCTCCTGGTGCTGTAGCCATAGTAGATAGCTGGAGAACACGGCAAAGCCGAACAAAAGTATATACAGCTCGTAATTGCGCTTCACTTCTTCGAGCCAGCCCATGGAGCTCCTCAGGTCGAATTAACTCACTCTGCGGATGCCTCGGCTCAAAGAGCGTTGGCCGTGCTTATTCTATAATGAAGTCAGTGCTTTGTCTACGAAAACTGCTTATGGCAATATTGTTGCGTCTGACATATACTAAAAGACAATATGGTTGCTAAAAAAGCTGCAAAAAACTCTAAAGCGAAAAGCAATAAAAGGGCCGGCTTTTTTATTCGGCATCGTAAGTTAGTTTTGTGGCTTACTGGCATTGTGGGGGCGGTTTTGGTATTGATGCTGGCGATTTATATTTTTGCGCAAATAAGCCCTTGGCCAAAAGCGCTCTTTTTTCGCTATGAAATGACAAAAATGAGTGATCAGTTAGCTGATATAACGAAAAAGTATGTACCAGCTGGCATTACCTCGGTTGACAATCAGCAATACCGGCCGAATGATCAAGATGGCTATCTTGATGTGTTTTACCCCGAGGGTATAACCACCGTTCGCCCGACGGTCATATGGGTGCATGGTGGTGCCTGGATATCGGGCGACAAAAACGAAGTTGACAGTTATTTAAAGGTGCTTGCCTCGCGCGGCTACACCACAGTCGGTGTTGATTATACAGTTGCACCCGAACGTCAATATCCCTTTCCGCTCGTGCAGCTTAATGACGCATTAAAATATATTCAGCAAAATGCTGATCGTTTGCATATTGATAAAAACAGCATAGTTTTAGCGGGAGATTCAGCCGGCTCGCAAATTGTAGCCCAAATGGCAAACATAATTACCAGCCACAGTTACGCCAAAGAAGTCGGTATTACCCCTGCATTGTCGGCTGACAAGCTAAAAGGCATGCTCTTAAACTGCGGTGCCTATGATTTGGCGTTGCCCGACTACAGCGGGCCGTTCGGTGATTTTCTGCACACTGTTCTTTGGGCATACTCTGGCGAGAAAGATTTTATAGACGACCCTAAGCTAAAGCACGCCTCAGTGGTCAATTATGTTACAAAAGCCTTTCCGCCGTCGTTCATCACAGCAGGCAACGGTGACCCGCTTGAGCCACAATCAAAAGAAATGGCCCAAAAACTTACCAGTTTGGGTGTATCGGTTGAAATACTGTTTTATCCGGCTACCCATAGCCCAAGTTTACCGCACGAATATCAGTTCAATTTAGATACGGCTGATGGTAAACAAGCGCTTAATCGCATAACCGAATTTCTTAGCACCACCATGCAGTAGCTGGTCTTGCAGCGTGTCTTGTCTGATGGGTCTTACGGATGGTATTTGAATAGAGGTCTTTAACTCGAAGCTGGTTGGCTGGTAATATCAACCATCCATTGTACGCCAAATTTGTCGGTTACCATGCCAAAAACATCACCCCAGGGGGCATTTTCAAGTGGCATTACTATCTTGCCACCGTCGATGAGCTTTTCCCAATAACCCTTTAATTCTTCTTCGTTGTCACCGCTTAGAGACATGCTAATGTTTGAGCCTGCGTGGTACTCTATGCTGTTGGGTGTATCTGATGCCATAAAAGTAACGCCATTGTCAGCTTCGAGCATGGCGTGCATTATCTTATTGTCTTCGCTAGGGTCTTGCGATGCATGAAATTCTTTAAATGTATTAATGTCAAGTTTGCCGCCGAACACGGTTTGATAAAACTCCATTGCCTGACGCGCGTTGTCTTTAAAACTGAGATAAGGGTTGAGCCTGGTTTGCATAGTTCGTCTCCTTGTTATGTCTATGCTTATTATACTCACGGCTTGGCATATTACACTATGCGCTCATCGCCCAGACCGTTGCGCTATTTTGGGGCGGCTCTGGCTCAAGGGCGACTAAAACGATGATCGCGTTAGAAGAGCTGCTAACAGTTGCACCCGATGCGGTATGCGTGCCGTCGGCACCTGGCAAATAATAGGCACCAGCGCCACTGTCGAAGTCGATCACTTCAGTAAAGTCGGTAGGTGGCATGTGTGTTCCGCCGGTATCGTTATAAGCGCTCCATATCAAGCCGGGTGTAAAGGCAGTGGTAACCTGAGTGTTACCATAGGTGCCGGCAGTGCCTGTCCAGGTTGAGCGGTTCGAGCCAATTGGGTCACCGCTGGCAATTACACCGGTCATGCAAAAACAATGCATATGCGACCACATTGCGCTCCCCCACGAAAACGTGTAAGTGCCAGCATCGGCACTGGTGAGGCGCTTCCAAAAGGTGTTCATTTTTGCATCACCATTCACAATCTGAGTGCCGAATTCGCTAAAGCCCGCAGGGGGTGTGACTGCCGGGTTCCCACCTGCCCAGCGGGTGAGTATTGCCACAACAATGTCGCCGGTGGCAGCGCCTGTTGGAACTGCTGGTGAGAGAGTCGAGGTGTTCGTGTCATTGCCTGTGTTTGAAGAAGAACGGAAACCGACAGCCATAATTTAATTCCTTTTGTTACTGATTATAGTAAACATTACTACTTATGCCGAGTGTTAATATTTTTTAATAATTGACTGGCTATCGGGTATCCCAAAGAAAATGCCGCTAAAGTCAGTATTACTGAGGCTGTCAATAAAAGAGTTGCCCAAGGGTCAGGCGAGTGTTCGGGCGGTCTTGTATCTAGTGTTTGCTGTTCTTCACGGGGTTGTACTATAGTGGCCAGCCGCAAGACTGCTCGGTTGTTGGTCTGATCGGTAACATCAATTGTTAGAAAGTATACGCCGTCATTACTGTAGGTGTGTTCTAGGGTGACAGTATTAGTGTGAAACCTTTTTGTGTCAGCAAGCCGATCGCCCCACATTGCATGAAGCTCATACGGTGCCATGCCGCCATGCACATCAACGTTCCAGACAAGCTTTTCGTCAACACGGTGTGGTGTATAAAATTGCTTGGCTGTAATGAAAAAAGGAACCGGTTGTGACCAATTGTTTGGTAATAGAAGCGAGGGAGAGAACGAAGGCGTCACCCTTTCTCTTATCTGCAAGCTACCTGAGGCGATCGGCGATGAAGACGGCGTTAGCGTATCGTAGTAGACAGTAATGGCCGAGGCAGCTGGCCCTTCACCGCCGGTACTGCTTAGGGGCCTGGTGCGTAGCGAGTTAGCACCCGGCAAAATGGTGATTACTAGGTTTGCATTGCCGCTCAAGCAAGCTGTTGTTCCAGCGAAGATATCATTACGATAAAGCTCAACATAAGCTGTATCGTTCGAGCAGGTGCTTTCGACGGCTATCATACTATTATAGAAATGCTGTTGATCACGTGGTGTGGTAATAATGGCGGGCTGTGTCGGCAGTGGTGCGGGAACGGTGGCGGTAACGTTGAGGGTTTCCGCTTGCAAGCCGTGGGGCCAAAAGATCAAAAAAGAAAGCAGCGAAAGCAGGCTGAATAAAAGATATTTATGTCTTCTGACTGACAATATGGCAATGACATACATATTATTAATGGGCTGAACTTATTTTTTAGGTATACATTATTCTAACAAATATTACTTGCACATGATATGCATAATGGTTATACTTACATTACAAAACAAGTGAACCATAAACGTCCAAACCATACAGAGCGGCAGGAAGGCAGGCAGATGAACCGATTTAACAAGAAGGTTGTTTTTTTAATTCATGCTGTAATGGCAACAGTATTTGCCGTAGCCTTGACGGCAAATACTGTACTAGCTGCCGATCTTGGCAAAGCTATGGTGCGCTTCGATCGTATGCAAATCAGTACCCAAACAACGGGAACGGTCTGTGCGCAGCCAACCAGCACAGCGACTGAAGCAGATGTACAAGTAACCTTCCCAACTGGTTATACGCTTGGTACGGCTGCTAACTTTACGGTGAATACAACCAACCTTGCTTGGCCAACAGGTGGCACTGCTTGGCCGAGCATTGCTACTGCAACGAATGTCACCGGTCAAGTCGTGACCTTCCCGAGTGGCGACCTGACCCCAGCAACACTTTATTGCTTCAACTGGACGAATGCCGCCGCGGTCACTGTTAAATCAAGTGCCAGCGGCTCTAACACCGGTACGGTGACTACTCGCACCACCACACCAACCGCTATCGACACAGCTGGCTATAGCACTGCAAGTATCACGAACGATCAAATTACCGTTACGGCTAGCGTGCCTTCAACCTTTTCATTCGCACTCAGTGGCAATACTGACGCACTCGGCACGCTCAGTACCTCAAGTGTCACCACTAGCCCGACACCGCGCACGGCAACGGTTGATACCAATGCGAAGAATGGCTGGGCTGTGTGGGCCAAAGATGCATCAACCGGGCTTATTTCAGCAACAGCATCATACACTATAAGCTCAACCACTCCTGGCACCAACAGTACACTTGTTGCCGGAACGCAGGGGTATAATATGGGCATTACGAGCACGCAAGGTGGTGGCTCTGGCACATTGACCGTGGCTGCTCCATTTGTTGGTACGGCAGCCGGGCAGGGTGGCGGCCTTGATACCAGCCTTCGAACCCTTGCCTCTTCAAACGGTACGGCGAGTGCGGCTGTGCTAACACTGAAGAACAATGTTGCTATTAGTGCAACCACTGCGGCCGCTACTGATTACACAGATACGATCACCATCATTGGAGCGGGATTGTTTTAGTGATTGACCGCCATGACCCATACGCTTCGTAGATTCACGCTTTCGTTTCTCGTTCTTACACTCTTCATAAGCCTGGGCAGCATATTTCCTTGGCGAGCTGTTCGGGCAGCTGAAGGCGAGTTCTATTTGCAGGTTTCGCCATCGCCGCTAGTTGCAACGCTCAAACCTGGGCAAAAAACAACGCTCGATTTAAAAATAAGAAATGCTGGCAATAATACCGAAAAGTTAACTATTACACCCCGTGCTTTTACTATAAAAAGCGACGGACAAATTGAGTTACACGACACAAAGCCGCCCGAAGTAGCAGGTTGGCTTCGCTTTAGCTCGAAAGATTTTATCGTTGCACCTGGCCAACTATACGAACAAAAAATAACTGTTGATGTGCCAAAAGAAGCTGGTTTTAGTTATGCATTTGCCCTTATGATAAGCCGGCAGTCAGTTAATAATAACATTATTAACAAAGGGCAAGAACTAAAGGGGCAGGTAGCTGTTTTCGCGCTTATCACTATTGATAGGCCCGGTGCTACTCGTGCATTGCAGATTGAAAGCATGACTTCAGAGGCGGCAATATATGAATATTTGCCATCAAAATTAACCCTGCGTCTAAAGAACACCGGCAATACTATAGTGCAGCCAGCTGGCGATGTTTTTATGCAGCGCGGTAGCAGTGACGAAACCCCAATCGATACTCTGGCAGTCAACAAAGGGGCTGGTTATATTTTGCCCGGCACGGTGAGAGAATTGCCCGTTCAGTGGGAGAACGGCTTCCCAGTCGGCAAGAAAAGTAGCGACGGGGCTGAATATCTTGATTGGAACTGGCAAAACCTGGCTAATATTCGCATCGGACATTATACCGCTAAAGCCGTGGTGGTCTATAACGATGGTAACCGCGATATACCCCTTGTAGCTGAAGTTGGTTTTTGGGTTATTCCCTGGAAGTTGCTGCTAGGAATGCTTGTAGCGAGCGGGCTGATTATTTTCGGCCTGTACTCGCTTGTGCGCGCTATGATTCGCCCCTCTCGGCGAGCTAAACCAATGCGGTTAGGAAAACGAGGCCCGAAAGTATAGAAAATACATGGAACAAGATATCCAAAAGAAGCTCCTAGCGAAACAAATGACGCGGCGTGAATTTTTGCAGTTTCTCACCGGTTCGCTTTTAGTGCTTTTTGGGTTGGGCAACCTGCTTGCACTCATGGGTCATGTAAAAAAGACAGCTGTTGGTGAACAGCACGCTTCGCATGGCTTCGGTTCTCGAAAGTTTGGAGCTTAGGTATGGCAGAGCAGCGACTTCCGATTGTTAACAGCGACGACGGTGTCTGGGGTGACATTATTCGCCAATACATCATGAAAGAACACTATAATGATGACACCAACAACCCTATTAACGGCAGTCATAAAACGATCACTATTCAGCCAGGCACAGCCACTGCCGGCACGGCGCCGCTTAAGTTCAACTCGGGCACGGTGCTTTCTGCGCCTGAAGCCGGTGCAATGGAGTTTAATAACGACACATTATTCTTTACCATTACTACCGGTTCGGTGCGTAAAAAAGTAGCAATTTATGATGATACAGCTGGGGCAACAGGTGATCTCTATTATCGTAATAGCTCCGGGCAGCTTGTTCGCTTGGGGGTGGGTTCGGCCGGCCAATACCTGCGCATATCGGGTGGGCTACCTGGTTGGAACGATGCAACACTGGCGACTACCACCAAAACCAGCAGCTACACCATCGCCGCTAACGATACGGTGATATTTGCCAATGCGAGCAGTGGTGCAGTGACGATTACACTGCCGGTTGCATCGGGCGTGGCGGGCTATCGGTTTTATGTGAAGCGGCTCGATAATTCAGGTAACACCTGTTCGGTTGCCCGCTCTGGTAGCGATACGATTGATGGCCAGACCAGTATTTCACTTAATGTGCAATATACTTCTTTAACGCTCGCATCAGACGGTAATGCATGGTATATATTATAAGACCTACTTATGACCTACATACCTCCCATCAATGGCGGACGCATTAATGCAACTATTTCAGGCAATACAGCCGGTGCTGGCGCACTGGTTTCAAGCGGCACGCTAACATTAGCGGGTGGCAATAACATTACACTGAGCCAAAATGGCAATGCCATTACTATATCCGGCGGCGCTGGTGGCGGCGGTGGCGGTATTGCCCTGGCAAATTCGCAAACCACTTACACTAGCGGCACGGCACACTTAGCGGTGGCTGGTGGGGCGCTGACAATTGCTTCAACAACTGGCCAGTCTTTTAATTTTTCAGTGCCACAAACCTCGAGCCTATCGGCCACCGGGGCGGTGAGCATATCAACCAATGCCGCAACAATCAGCATCGGTGCGCCGGCCTTTTCGGCAGGCATGAGTAACATTGGCAATAGTGTCGGCACTAGCGGCACGGCTTCAAACCAAGTTATATTTGCTGGCGGCAATAACATAACGCTGAGCCAGTCAACGGCTGCGGGCGGCAACACCATCACAATCTCAGCAGGTAATGGTGGCGGCGGTGGTGGAGTGACGGGGTCGTATTTTGACAATATGTTTCAGCAGAACTCGGTGCAGGGTATTTCTTTCACCTCGGTCAGCACAGGCATGTTTGGGCGTGTAATAGTTCAGCCGCTCTCACCGGGTAATGAGCTGTTTCCTTATGCCATGACGGCTTCTACGATGCGGCTTGGGTTTAGTAATAGCGGGTCTTCAAACTTATCGGCTGCGCATAGCTCTTCTTGGTATTTTGGTCTCTATACGCGCGTTAATTCAACCCAGCTATCACTACTAAATAGCGTCTCAACTTCATATGCGCTGGCGGCTAATGTAGGTAATAGTGCGAGTTATCTGGGCGCGCGCTGGCTTTCTTTTCACTCTTCGCTGTTTTCAAGCCAGCCGGTGTTCGAGGCGGGGAGCCGATACTTCTTTGCGGTACTGGCTCGTACATCGGGTGCTTCATACGCCTCTGTCTCGATGGCTGGCATGCATTTGGGCCACTCTGTACAACGTAGTGGATACATGGCCACGGCGGCTTCAGCCAATACCTCCTTTAATGCCTGGCATCCTTTTATGGGCATACATTCATTAACAACGCACACTGCCCTGCCAAACTCGATTGGTAATGCTGAAATCAATAAAGCGTCGGTGTATGCGAACTTTATACCGCAAGTCATCCTAGATGCTGGGCTAGGGGTTGTTAATTAACGATGATAAACGGTAATGCTTGCACTCTGCATCTCATATCGTAAACTGGGCAAGAAGAAGTTGATACTATGACAAAACCCCAAATACTCGTTCCTGATAATGCCGGTATTCACAATGCTAGCGATTACGCTACTCGGCTTGAGAAAGAAAAAACTTATCGCGATCTTTCAACTATTATTGTTTGCCCGACGCGCGGTTTTATACCGGCGCGGATCGTGCAGAGTTGGCAGGGCATCATTCGCCCCATGAATCAAAAAATACTCGGCCCGATTTTTATGGAAGGCATGGAAGTTGGCGATGCTTATAACCAAGTTATGAAGATGATCTTAGAAAACGAAGAGTTAAGCAAGTTCAAATTTTTGCTCACACTTGAAGAAGATAACGCACCGGCACCCGATGGCCTATTAAAACTATATGAATCTATCGACGAATACGATGCCGTCGGCGGTCTTTATTGGACAAAGGGTGAAGGCGGCCAGCCAATGTGCTACGGTGACCCAAGTGTCATGCCAATGAATTTTATTCCGCAGATTCCCGAACCCGACACCATCATACCTTGCAACGGGCTCGGCATGGGCTTCACCTTATTTCGACTTGAAATGCTTAAAGACAGCCGCTTCGAGTACGGCAGTTGGTTTAAAACCAAACAAGAAGTAACACCAGCCGGTGGTGTGCAGATGATGACGCAAGACCTATGGTTTTTTCAAAAAGCACGCGAGCTTGGTTATAAAATAGCTTGTGACGCGCGGGTCAAAGTTGGCCATTACGATGCGGCCAATCAGATAATGTGGTAAGGAGACCTGAAAAGATGGCAGAGAAAAAAACAGTACTTAAATTATCGCTGGCTTGTGGTGATCATAAGCCAGAAGGCTTCAAAGGTGTTGACCTTCAAAAAACTGCCTCGGCTGATTACGTGCAAGACCTTTTGCAGTTTCCGTGGAGCCAATTTAAAGATAATTCAGTGGATGAGATCGAATGTTCGAATTTTGTTGAGCACATTCCGCACGGCGATAGTTATAATGACCCCTTCTTTCAATTTTTCGATGAAATATATCGCATCTTAAAACCAGCCGAATTCGATGCTAGTAACCCGAACATTCCAACCAAAGGCTTTGCCCGGATCGTCTGCCCTTATTATTCGAGCATGCGTGCCTGGCAAGACCCAACGCATCAGCGGGCTATCTCTGAGGCTAGCTTTCTTTACCTTAATAAGCAGTGGCGCACCGACAATAAACTGACCCACTACCCCGTTTCGTGTGACTTCGACTTCAGCTACGGATATGCGCTTGCACCAGAGTGGCAAACCCGCAGCCAAGAAGCCCAGACTTTTGCAATTCAGCATTACCTCAATGTTGTCACTGACATTCAAGTACAGCTTGTGAAGCGCCCCGTAAAAGGTTAAATGTGCGACGCATCGGCCTGCTATGTTTACTATTTTTACTGCTACTGCCTACACCTGTCGCCGCTGCCGCGCTAGCACCAAAAAACAAGGGACTGTTCTTAACGCCGGTTCGTGAATATATAGCAGTGAATGCCGGGCAGAGCACAGCACGGGCCTTCACCATTGCAAATATAACTGAAGTGCCTGCTCGTGTCGTGCTCTCTGTTGAACAATTCGCGGTTGAAGATTTTACTTACGACTACATGTTCAAACCGAGTAAGAAAGATTGGGTGAAGCTCAGCAGTACCGAAGTGCAGTTGCAGCCCAATAAAAGCCAGCAAGTTTCATATACCGTCAATGTGCCAAAAGGTGCGGCACCCGGTGGCTACTATTTTACAATTTTTGCTACCGAAACACTCGGCACCAGAAAGGTTCGGGTGGGCGAAGCGCTGTACGTTACCGTTAATGGTGAATTGCGGCTCACAAGCCATATTCAAAAAGCAACTATTTCAAGCGTATCATTCGGGGGTGATATTCATTATGAATTCGACGCAAAAAGCACCGGTAACGTGCATTTTATGACCTATGTCTCTGGCAGACTGAAGGGTTTTATAGTTGATATAACCGGTGAAGAAAAAGTCCACATTTTACTGCCAGGAACCGTTCGGACGTTGAGCGGTACTATTCCGCCGCCGTTATTCCCGGGTATCTATCACGTTGCATTTGGCTATCGTGTTGACGATGGCCAACAGATAACCAGCACTGCCTATATCGCCTACTTCCCCCAATGGTTTCTTGTGCTGCTTGCGGGCTTTGTGTTGCTTGGCGCCACTCTTTGGTACCGTCGCCGACGGCTCTTAATTCATAAAAACGTTACTGATTTTTAGCCACTGCCGTGTAGGTAACGGCCACCGAATAGTTACCGGCTTCTTGGGTTGGGCTCACGAGTGCCCCATACGTAACAGTAGTGGGGCTACCATTTTTATATGGCCCGCTGGCGTCAACAAGTAGCGAACTCGTGTTTTTCATACCTAAAAAATTTGTCGTTGAGCCGGTAGTATTATACCCCCAGCTCCCAACCGAGAGTGGCGTGGCGCTGGTGTTGTTGCTGGCTGGAATGCTGGCCGCTCCATTGGTCATATCGCTGACACCGTTGGTGTGGGCATATAAATAATACCCCACAACATCAGTTGAGGTAACAGTCACCACTTGCGACTGCGTGCCTTTATAGTTACCGCCATCGGGTGTGAGGCTGAGGGCAACATTGCCGCCTAAATCAATTGAGATACTGGTTGCCGAGCCAAATGGAACATCGGCACCAAAAACACCTTGGCCAAACGGTGAGGCCTGAACACTTGCGGCAGAAAAGAAGGTGAGTACCAAGAGGAGGCCTAGGTATATTGATAATTTTTGCGAAAACAAAAATTTACGAAATATTAACTCCATACTAACTAGTATATAATCATTTGCCTAAAAGCTTGTGTTTTCACGCATGAAACCGTATGATTGCCATAATAAAAAACAAAGAAGGGTTTTTAGATGCGATTACATCGTTTTTTCTACCGTTTTGGCGTGATGGTAGTAGCGGCATTGCTCGCCGTGCCTTCAGCATATGCCACGACTTTTCTGGGTGAGAATGGCCGCATAGCCTATACAGTTTCGCAGAGAGGAGCTATTGATCTGCGCCTTATGCAGGCAGACGGTAGCCACGACTATTTAGTAGCCCGGGGCGCCAAGCATCCTGTTTGGTCGCCAAATGGCCAAAAACTCGCCTATATCTTGCAAGGTCAGCTATTTACCATGCATGTCAATGGGGTGAAAAAGTGCCTCACTTGCTCGAGCGCTGTGCCGGCACACTCGCCCGCCTGGTCGGCCGATGGCAAGTGGCTTGCTTTTGTGCGCACTGTAAAAGCAGCGAACGGCCAACCTCAAAGTGCTATTTTTACCACCAAAAGCAGCAGTGCAAACGAGCAAAATATTACCGGCTGGCTTAAGAATGGCGAATATAATTCGCCTTCGTTCTCACCCGATGGCACTCGGCTTGTTTATGAAAAACGTGCTGCAAACACTCGTCAGCTTTATATCAAAAATCTCGCCATGAATTATGAGCGCTTGCTCACCAGCTTGTCAGACGATGTCGATTCGCGCGTTTCGTTTTCGCCAAATGGCAAAAAAATCCTCTTTAATGATAGCGCAAACGAAATATATACCATCTGGCCCGACGGCAGTCACCGCAGTGTGATTTCAGATGGCGATAGCTACCAGGCCTCGTTCTCACCCAACGGCGATCGGGTTGTCTTTTTAGAAGATCCAAGCGATGCAAGCATCGGTGTGAGTGGCCCCGATGGCAGCGTGAGTTATCTGCTAATTGATACCATGGGTTACCAGACCATTGGCACGCCACAATTCTCACCTGATGGTCAAAAGCTACTCTTTACCCTTAGCTCAGAACAAACTTCAGCACTATTCTCGCTTGAGCTCGGCAAACCAGATGCCCAGCCGCTGAAGCTCGCCACCGGCCTCATAACCGAGGCAAGCTGGCAGGCCATAAAATAATCTCTGCTACAGTAATCATATGCATCACGTCGCCATTATGAAGCCTAAACTTCACTTGCTTGAAAAGATTGTAAGCGGCCAAAAAACAATTGAATCACGCTGGTTGCATCAGCGGCGTGCTCCGTGGCATCAGGTAAGAGTGGGTGATACAATTTACTTTAAAAACAGCGGTCAGCCGGTTTCGGCAAGTGCCAGCGTTTCGAAGGTGCTCTATGTAGCAGACCTCACGCCGAATCAAGTGAGGCAACTAGTACTTACTTATGGCGAAGCGATTGGCCTTGAAAATATTGAAGACTTTTATATGCAGCATCAGCATAAACGCTATGCCGTATTCATATGGCTCGATCAGGTGAGGCAGCTCAGTCCCTTCACCATTACCAAACAAGGGTTCGGTGCACAATCGGCCTGGCTTACTACGCCAAATATTGCCAGCCTACGCATAAAAGACTAGACTAAGTGCAACTTATAAAATGAAGCCACTTAAAAAAGCAGCACCATAGATAGCGAGTAGTATATGAATCCAACCAAGGAACAAAACGCCAAAATATATAAACGCGCCAAAATTGTCGCTACTGTTGGCCCGGCAACCGATAACCTCGAAATGATCGAGCGTATGGTGCGAGCCGGCGTAAACTGTTTTCGGCTGAATTGCAGCCATGGCACCAACGACGAGCGCGAGCACCAGATCGCCTGGATTCGCGAAGCGGCGAGCAAAGCGGGCAAGCCGGTAGCTATTATGCAAGATTTACAAGGGCCAAAAATCCGCCTTGGCGAAATGGAAGGAGAGGTGCGCCTCAAAGTTGGTGAAAGCTGGCGCCTAAGTTTCAGCGAAGCGACCGATGAAACCGCTAAACGCCTTAGCGTGCAGTATGATCTGAGCCAAAAAGTGAAGCCACACGAGCCAATCTTTTTGTTTGACGGCAAAGTGCAAGCTATCATCACGGCTGTTGATCCGGCCACTCACAGCATTACTATTTATATTAAAAATGACGGAGTAGTCATGAAGCGTAAAGGCATTAACTTGCCTGAAACCGATTTTGGCGGCGATATTCTTACTGAAAAAGATCTGGCTGACCTTGCTTGGGGTGCCGACAAAGATATCGACTACGTCGCCTTTAGCTTTGTGCAAACCTCTGAAGATGTCGACCACTTAAAAACCCTTTTAAAAGAGCATGGTTCACGGGCTAATGTCATTTCGAAAATTGAGACAAAACTCGCCATAGAGCCAGCCAACCTCGACGCCATCGTTCGGGCTTCAGATGGTGTCATGGTGGCGCGTGGCGATTTAGCGGTTGAAGCGGGTGCCGAAGTGGTGCCGATAGTGCAGCGCGATATTATCGGTAAGAGCCAAAAATACGGCAAACTTAGTATTGTAGCGACCCAAATGATGGCCAGCATGGTTGAAGCCACCAGCCCAACCCGAGCTGAGGTGAGCGATGTTGCTCATGCCGTGATCACCGGCGCCGACTGCGTCATGCTTTCAGATGAAACCGCCGTTGGTAAGTGGCCAATTGAAACCATTCAGGCGATGAAACGCGTTATTCTCTATACACAAGAGCACGCGCCTGTTCGCCCCATTTACTTCCGTGAAGAAATTACCGGCAAGCAAGATGCCATAAGTTCCGCTGCAGTGACGCTGGCCCAGCAAATCGGGGCTGATGCTATTGTGGCCGAGACTAAATCGGGCGCCACCGCTAAAAGCATTGCTTCGCATCGCCCTAGTATGCCGATCATCTCTGTTACCAGTGACCCGCGGGTGGCACAGCAGCTCGCCATGCTTTATGCCAATAAAAGCTTTTTGCGCCCCGATGGCGAACGGGCTGGCTTAGAGTTGGCGCAGCAACTGCGCGACGACGGTTTTTTGCCTGAAAAAGCGCTGGTTGTACTTGTTTCTGGCCACCAACCTGGTGTTGTTGGCATGACAGACACTATTCGAGTGCGTATTATTGAATGAAATAGGCTGGCGACGACGATTAGGTGCGCACGGGCATTATCGAACCGCACTCCGCTCACGAATGATGTTCGCTGCGTTACGCTCGGAAAGAGCGATGATTCGATAATGCCCGTGCGCACCTAATCGTCATACAACACTCCGCTTTATATGTTAAAATTACATTGTTATAAACAAGGTGGGCGCTCGTGGCATTTCATAAACAAACAGTTCGTGGCATAGAGCTTGAAGGTAAAACCGTGCTCATGCGGGCCGACTACAACGTGCCGCTAAAAAGCGATGGTTCAATTGCTGACGATTATCGCCTCAGGCAGTCGCTGCCAACCCTCGAGTATTTACTTGACCATAACTGCACCGTAGTAATTTGCTCGCATCTTGGCCGGCCAGCTGGCAAACCTGACAAAAAACTGAGCCTTGAGCCAATCGCCCAGCACCTTGCTAACTTACTGCACAAACCAGTTCATTTTGTGCCTGAGTGTATTGGCGATCGCGTCAAGCAAACAATCAAGAATATCCACAAACCAGCTATTTTGCTGCTTGAAAACCTGCGTTTTCATGCCGAAGAAGAACAAAACAATGCCGATTTTGCCCGCCAGCTCGCCACTGATAGCCTGGCCCACTATTTTATACAAGATGGCTTTGGCGTTGTGCACCGGGCACACGCTAGCACCGATAGAATTACCCAGTTCTTGCCAAGCGTCGCGGGCTTATTACTTGAAAAAGAAGTGACGCTACTTGAATCTGTGCGCGATAACCCAAAGCGTCCGCTGGCAGTCGTTTTAGGCGGTGCAAAAGTATCCGACAAAATTAAGGTGGTAGAGCACTTTGCTAAAACTGCCGACACTGTGGTGATTGGCGGCGCCATGGCTAATAATTTTTTTGCGTGGCAGGGCTATAATATAGGCAAAAGCAAGCTTGAGCCAGGGCAGCAAGCAGTGATTGAACGAGTGGCGCGCCTAGTATGCTCTGACCTGCATGATCACCGAATGTGTTTGCATAATAATCAAAAAATATATTTGCCGAGTGATGTCGCAACCGCTAAAGTTGTGGGTGAAACTGCCAGGCGGGTCAATAAACCGGTTGATCAATTGGCCGAAGATGATCTTATTTTAGACATGGGGGATCAATCGATCGAACACATGCTCGCGAGGCTCGAAGGAGCTAAAACAGTACTATGGAGCGGCACGCTTGGTGTGAGCGAACTGCCGAATTTTGCGCACGGCTCTGCACGGCTTTGCTTGTGGCTTGCCCAACACAAAACTGAAGTTACCAGTGTGGTTGGCGGCGGCGACACCGCCGATTTCGTGCTACACTGGGACGCCGCCCACGGCCAAAGCTTCTCGCACATCTCAACCGGCGGCAGCGCCTGCCTCGAACTTCTCGCCGGCCAAGAACTGCCTGGTGTTGCAGCGCTACTTAGCCGTTAGTTACAGTGCTTTCTTTGCTGCTTCGTAGTCATAGCTTGTTATTGAAATGGTGTATTTTTTGTCTGTTTCTTTTATGTTCATAGCTTCTGCTATGGCTTTGTTGCTATTGTAGTAAGAAATGGTAAAGACCTGGTCGTTAAAGGAGAAAACTATAAAGCGGGTACGATACGCCGCAGAATAGGCGTAAGAGTCGGTCGATTTAAGCTTTGCTTTAGGGAAATGCGATCTTATCTCCTCGATATCCACATCGGTGCCATAGTAATATTTAGAATGTGGTTTGGAGTCACCAAAAAGATAGTCTCCAAAATCTTTTTTCCCTAAATACTCTAGCCCATCTCCAAGCGGTCGCGGCGCAAAATTCGTAAAAGCCAGCCAGCCTCCTAGCAGAATAGCGATCCCAAAAACTAATATAAGTACACTTTTTTTAGAGAGCCTAATGCGCTTTTGGTTATTTTTCATGCCCGTATCATAGCACAAAGTAAAAACTGTGCTATGATCTTTTCGTTCCTCGGTAAGCCATATCGAGGATCGCACATACAAAACTAAAGAAGGGAGTGGGAGTTGTCGCGTAGAGTTATATTGCCCATTACTGGGTGCCTTATTGTTGCAGTTATGGTTGTAGTTGGCCTTTTTTGGTTTTTTGGCGCGCGTCAAGAAACTATCGTCAACCAAAAACCTAAAGCCTCGGCTGAAGCGTCTGCCAAAGAGAAGCCTCCGGCAGAGGTGCCGCCATTGACGATTGAAGTAGCGAAAGAACTCGCTAACGATCTGTTGAGTAGTGACCCGACAACCTACAAAACCATCTGGTCACGGTCGGCAGGGCTACCAATGCCACCAAATGGAACATTGTTCACGTTGCACGAAGAGACCTTGCAGTTTAACGAAGTGGCCGGATATGCCAAGGCAACCCTTGTGATGCCCGGCAAAGACCCGAGTGAGGTCAATGTTCTCTTTGAGCATATTGGTCAAAAATGGAAGATTCGTACTATTCAGTAGGAGATTTCGGTGCGAGTTATCGCAGGGTGCCTGAGGGTGCTGGTAATTGTATTGAGTTTGTTGGCAATGGCAATGGTGTCTCCGCGGCCTGTTGCGGCGCAGCAGCACAAGTGTGTTGCTGAGCTCGGACTGGTAAAGAATGAGGTAGAGCTAGCAACGTCTAAGACGCCGATAGTTTCAGTCCACGGATATAAGAGTAATCCTGAGGTCTGGCAGGGCAAAGGTTCAATTGAAGAGCTAATAAAGAGCCAAGTTCGGGACGGAGCGTTTTTTTACTTCAACTACGAGCATGTAAATACTCGCTGGGTCACCGACCCCGACATCGCTCCGCGCCTTACCAAATACATCGCCTGCTACTCAATTCTGTCGAAGCGCCCGGTTATTTTGCTGACTCATTCAATGGGTGGCCTAGCGGCTCGCGAAGCATTCGATTCGGCAGCCTACGGCATTCACATCAAGGATGTTGTTGAGCATGTCATTACGATCGCTCCGCCTCATAAGGGCTCGCGGTATGCTGACGTTGAGTCGTATTTCTGGCTGTCGGCCTGCGAAGCGCCGTTCGGTGCGTTGCTCGTTGATGCCTGCAAACAGATTAACACGGCCCGGGCAACTGGCGGAATGCAAATTGGTTCTGAGCAACTAGCAAAGCTGGCGCATTTCCCGCCGGGAGTGTCGGTTAAGACGATCGCTGGTGAAGTGTCTTGGCAGGCGTGTTTGCCCTGGGGCTGCTCGCCGGCTGCGACAACTGGCGGCGATTTGGCCGTGTCGGTTGAGTCGGCAACGGCGGAATATACCAACCATGGGCGAAGTGACGGCAAAAAAGTTTTTACTTGCACCTCTGACACATTGATCTCCCCGTGGTCGAGCGCTTGGTGCGAACACAACAATCTGCTTCGTGCCCCGCAGGTGCAAGCTGAAGTTGTGAACTCAATTAAACAATACCTCAAATCTGGCGAGACGCCGGCGACAAATCTGTTCGGCCTGGGTTTGAAGCTTGGCAACAAGTGGCAGATCGCCAACGAGTACGGCACCAAGGGCCGTGCGAGGGTGGTTGATGTAAGCCGCTGTAAAACTCCCGAAGACCGCCTCGATTGCCCGCAGTTTATCGTGGTCGATCTTGCACAAGCTGGCGCCGAATGGCTGCCCTACACCACTCTCGATGACCCTGTTTATGAAGGATGCCTGGTAAGTACCGCCTACGAGGCCGTTTTTTATGCGCCAGAGGTGAAAGAAGATACGTTTAGTGTGGGCGGCCTTGATGCCCAATATCTCACCCTGCAACCCTGTACCGCGCTTGAAAAAAACCTCACGATGCACGTCTGGCGTATTCCTACCAAGAATATCCTTATTTACGAACATGGCAATCAAACCAATAAGCCGCTTGCCGGTCTTGAAGAACTCCTCAAGAACGCGGAGTGGCTGTAGGCTGACAAGCCTCTTTTTTAGTTTTACCACTGCCCCGGCTGTTGCTATAAGCTATATTCTTACGGTACCAGCCGGGGCGTTTCATTGGTTGTTACTAAAAAACTTATGATACACTAAACATAAGAATCTTGTTATGAACAAACTTATTATTGCCAACTGGAAGATGCATCTCAATATTGCTGAATCGAGCCTGCTTTTGCATAAACTAGAGAAATTTATTACAGTGCCGAAAGATGTTGAAGTAGCCTTGGCGCCGAATATGCTGGCGTTGCAATCGGTGAGTTTGCAATTGCGGCACCACCGTAAATTTAAGTTAGCCGCTCAAAACTGTTTTTGGCGCGACGACGGGCCGTATACCGGTGAGGTTTCGGCCAATATGTTGCGCGGCCTGGTGCATTATGTGCTTGTTGGCCATTCAGAACGGCGCCATACTTTTGGCGAAACCGACACGCTAATTCGCCACAAAGTGCAGGCGGTGGTTCGAAACCGCATGCAGCCGGTGCTATGCGTTGGTGAAACCGCCCGGGAAAAAGCCGATGGCGATACGCATTTTGTGCTGCAAGATCAAGTGGTGGCTGGGCTTTCTAATATTACCTCTGAAGAGGCTGATCAAATCGTTATTGCCTATGAGCCAGTGTGGGCGCTGAGCAACGGCAAAGATTTTGCCACCCACCCGACACCCTCGCCTGATGATGCCGCCGAAGCAGCAGCTTTTATTCGAAAGCACGTGGCCTATCTGTTTGGTGAGGCAGCCGCTAAAAAAATCAGAATACTCTACGGCGGCAGTGTGAACGATCAGAATGCGCGTGGTTTTATGAAAGCCAAGGGTATCGATGGCCTGCTTGTTGGCGGCGCGAGCTTAAACGTGCATAATTTTGCCAACATTGTACACCTTGCCCGTAGCGAAAAAACGTAAGATAAGGTAGAGTGGTGGGTAAGCATAACAACAATAAAAGGGTGCGGAATTAATGAGTGCTCCTGAGCTTGATTTTGATGAACTCGACAAGGCGATCAACACTGTTTTAAACGATAAAGATGTTCAAAAAGAAGCAGCTTCATTTTCTGCCGCTCAACCTGCCAGCACGCAGCCGAGCACTGCTGTTAACGCCAGTAAGCTATCAGTTGCAGAGCAGCAAGCTCAGCCAAAGCCGGTAGCGGCGCCTGCACCGTCGTTTGCGGCACCCAGTGATCGTGCGCAGGGGCGGCCGCCGGCGGCGCCTGCACCAAATCTACTCACCCGAAAACCAGCCTTGCGCTCTACTACACCGGCCGTTCGGCGAGGCGTCATCGACATTATGAGCCCGCCCAGCAAGCAGCCGTCGCGCCAGGGTGCTGCTTTGCGGCCGGTGAGCGATGTAAAGTCACCGCCTGCGACTCCCTCAACCACTACCAAGGCGCCACCGGCACTAATCCCAGCACCAACAGAACCACCACTGCCTGCCAAAGAGCGGGCCTTGCGCTGGCCACCAAAAACCGACGAGCCAAAACCTGAAGCCGAAACCAAACCGACGGCCGGTCAAGTACAAGAACAATCTCATCAGGCCTTTGAAACACACACGTCAGCGCCATCAGGTTCACCAGCCCATGTTGATGACGATAGCTTTGAGCGGTTCGACACCTTGTCGCGTAGCGGCTTTGACTTTGAGCCAGAGAAAGACGGCGAAAACCAGCCATCAACCGAGTCGCCACATACATCCTCAAGTAGTGAGCAGTCTGAACAAAAAACAGCAGCCACTTTAGATACAGCCTCACCCTTTCTTTCTAATGCTAAAGTCGAGAAGCGTCCGCTCGGCGGTTATGGGCCTACGGCTGCGGTTGAAACCCCTTACCCAGAGGTTAGTAAAGACAAAGAACCCGCCAAGCAACCATTGGTTTCGCAAGGTATGCCCGCCGATCCACTACTTGAAGCTCACTATGACGACGAACCAAAGCAGGTTATTGAGCAAGGCGACAAACCCGTCACTGCCGAAGCGGTGCCCGAAGGCGCACACACTGGCATTAAGCTCGACCACCTTTTAGATGAGGGCAGCGAACACAAGCAGCCAGCCGAACCCTCCACACCGTCGGCGGCACCCTTGGGTATGATGCAATCTATTCCGCAACAATATAAAGTTGCCGAACAAAAACACGATGATAAAACCCGCCCGATTTTTGACACAAATGAATACCACGCCCCACTGTCAGAAGCCGCCGCAACGAAAAAAAGCAGTGTTGGCATGTGGGTAACATTGCTGATCATCTTGCTACTAGCAGTTGCTGGCGGCCTCTTTATTTACTTCTATGGTAGTCAGCTCGGGCTCTAAAAGAGACTTTGGTTTGCTACAATACCTAAGTGCATTACCTACTTGAAGATCTTAACGATGAGCAGCGCCGCGCCGTGCTGCACGAGACCGGGCCGCTGCTGATTTTAGCTGGTGCCGGTTCGGGCAAAACCAAAACCCTGACACATCGCATTGCTTATCTGGTTGCCGAAAAACAGATTCAGCCCGATGAAATTCTGGCAGTAACCTTCACCAACAAAGCCGCCAAAGAAATGCGTGAACGCCTGGGCCGTTTAGTCGGGCAAGACGGCTCAAGCCGTAGTTTTATGCCCTGGATGGGCACTTTTCATTCTATTTGTGTGCGCTTGCTTCGCTACGACGGCGAACATATTGGCATTCCGAAAAACTTTGTGATTTTTGACGATAGCGACCGGCTCTCAGTTGTAAAAAGTGCCATGAAAGAGCTTGGCATAGGCGAAAAGTCATTTACGCCGCGCGGCATTCTAAGCCTTATTAGTAGTGCTAAAAATGAACTTATTACCCCTGAAGAATTTGCTGCAACCGCTCGTTTGCCCCTGCAGCAAGCCGCCGCCAATGTCTACCCAAAATACGAACGCGCCCGAAAAGAGGCCAATGCGCTCGACTTTGATGATCTTATCGCCGAGGTCGTTCGTTTACTGCAACAAGTGCCCGAAATTCGCAGCAAATGGCAGCAGCGCTTCAAATATGTGCTTATTGACGAATACCAAGACACTAATTCTGCTCAGTATAAGTTGGTGCGTCTATTGACAAACCAACAAAAAAATGTTTGCGTAGTTGGAGATGACTGGCAATCAATTTATTCATGGAGAGGCGCCGATTTTACCAATATCTTGCGGTTTGAAACCGACTTCCCGGGCACTAATGTTATTAAACTTGAGCAAAATTACCGCTCAACCAAGCACATTTTAGATGCTGCGCACAGTGTTATTACTAAAAACAGCAACCGATCTGAAAAAAAGCTCTGGACAAAAACGAGCGCCGGCCAGCCAGTGCAAATTCTGCAAGTTGGCTCAGAGGCGCATGAGGGTGAGGTAATTGTTAGCCGCATTAAATCTCAAACCAGCTTAAAGCTAAGAAGCTACAATGAATTTGCCATATTATATCGCACCAATGCCCAAAGCCGGGCGGTTGAAGAGGCTTTCTTGCGTTACGGCGTTCCGTATCGAGTAGTTGGCGGTGTTCGTTTTTATGACCGTAAAGAAATTAAAGACATCTTAGCCTACTTGCGGCTGCTGTATCAGCCGAATGATCGAGCTAGTTTTCTGAGAATTGCCAACGTGCCCGCCCGCGGTCTCGGTGCCGTTTCGGTGAATCGCTTTTTAGATTGGCAGGCCATCTCGGGGTTGGATATTGTAAGTGCGCTGGCGCAGACCGAAATGGTGCCAAAATTGCAAGCCAAAGCTCGCACGGCACTCGCTAGCCTCGGGGGCGTCATGAAGCGGTTGAACGAACAGCGTGAAACAATTGCCTTGCCAGAATTAATCGAGCTTTGTATCAAGCGAACGAACTATCTTGAATACCTCAACGACGGCAGTGTTCAAGCCGAAGAGCGCCAAAATAACGTTAAAGAGTTGCTTTCAGTTGCCCGCGAATATACCGATCTTGGCCTGGCCGGTTTTTTAGAAGAAGTCGCTCTTATTTCAGACCTTGACGGGCTCGATACCGGCAGCGATGCCGTGACTTTAATGACAATCCACGCCGCCAAAGGCCTCGAATTTCCGGTTGTTTTCATGATCGGTATGGAAGAAGGCATTTTTCCGCATAGTCGCGCCCTCTATGAACCAACTGAAATGGAAGAAGAACGCCGCCTCTGTTATGTTGGTATGACGCGCGCAAAAGAGGAGCTGTTTTTAACCACCGCCGCCTCGCGCATGCTCTATGGCATGACGCAACATAATGTGCCCTCGCGCTTTTTAACCGATATTGATGGCAACGCAAGCCTTGCGCCAACCATGGGCTTTAGCGCACCAAATACCGAACCAACCAATACCCCTGAAGCCAACGAACCAGAAATTATCTTTGACGACGACGGTGGCTTAAAACCCGGCGACAAAGTGAAGCACCAGTTCTTCGGAGTTGGCCTCGTGGTTGCCATCGATGGCGGTGCCGTTACCATTAACTTCGCCCGAGGCACCAAAAAGCTGAATGCTGCCTTTGCGCCGATTGAGAAGCTAACGCAGTAATTACGTGCGATAGCCTCACCGCGAAAAAGAGTCGCCTAGAGGTTGACATAAGACGAGGCGAAGGTATTGCTCAACGATGCTTATAATGGTTTAATAGTAAGGCAAGTGAGGTAAAGCACCCTAGCGCAGATTGCGAGTTCGCGATGCAGCAAAGAAAAGCGAGAAACTGCCGGCTAGCAGTGTTTTCGGTGCTCGGTGGCTGTTTGGTCTATTTGTTCGGTGCCTATTTGGTCGGTGAGATCAAAGGGCGCAGTATTCTTTGGGGTGACATATCAAGCTGGCCATGGTTCGTGAGAGATTTTTGGCCGCTAGATATCGTTGCCTGCTGCGGTTTTCTGTGGCTAGTGTCGTATGTGGTGGTGACGTTCAATCCTCGTTCAAATGATCGCTTGGCACTGTTGGCAATCCGAGTGGGAATAGGGTTTGGTGCCATCTGCGGCCTCTCTACCGTCGGCGTTGCAGGCTGGTACTTTGCTCTTAAGGTCGCTGTTTTATTGGCAGTGGCTGCTGTCTGCTTGGCGGCCATTCTTGCGGTCATCGCCGCTATGATCGACTTTCTATTCGTTCGCTGTGGTGGGTGGGTGTGGCGGCGCGTACGCGGTTGGAGAGTATTTCGGCCGTTTATAATTGCCGGTAACTGGCTCTCGGCCAGGGATACACCGGGCGAAGCACCCGAAGACCCTTCTCGCCGCTAACCGGCCGATTCATTCTCACTTTGCTCGACTGAGCTTCGGAAAGGACTGTACAGCCCCGCCTGCTGCTCAGTCCTTTTCGTATAAGAAGCTCGCAGTAATTCCAAATGAGTCTTCAAAAATATGATATAATTTCTTGCAGTACTGACGGTGGAAGTACGAATCTCTTTTATGCTGATAGCGCGTATTTTACATATATTCAAGCAAAAAAGCCTCATCACCCCGGCCCTAGCGGTGATTATTTTTGTCGTGCTGGCCGGTTTTTTCTATGTTCCAGCCCAGGCAGGCAACCAGCGCGTCATAACAATTTATGACGGCAGCAAAACCCAAACCGTAACTACTGACGCCAGCTCGATTGCAGAGGTGCTCGAGCGTGCAAAAGTAACGGTTGGCAGCAAAGATTTAATTGAACCCGCCCTTGAAACACCGCTTATTTCCCCAACCTATAGTGTTAATATCTACCGTGCCCGTCCGGTAACGATTGTTGACGGTAACCTGCGTAAACAAGTAGTGACGCCTTATCAAAGCGGCCGCTCAATTATAAAAAACGCTGAGATACCGCTATACGATGAAGATGAAGTAAAAACCGAGCGCATTGAAAATTTTGTCACCGACGGCGCCTTTGGCCTAAAAGTTTCAATTGATCGTGCCACGCCCTTAACACTGGTGCTCTATGGCACACCAACGCCAATTCGCACGCAAGCTCGCACCGTTGAGGCGCTCCTGCAAGAAAAAAAGATTACCCTGGGGCCTCAAGACGGCATGTCGCTCACCCTTGATATCCCCATTACCGAAAATATGATTCTAGATGTTTGGCGCAATGGTGCCCAGACCAAAACTGAAGAACAGCCAGTGGCCTTTGAAACAGAGCGTATTCAAAGTGCCGACCGAGAAGTAGGCTATCGCGAAGTTAAAGAACCTGGCCAGCCTGGCAAAAAAATAGTTACCTACCAAATAGAATTGCGCAATGGCAAAGAAGTGGCTCGTAAAGAAATTCAAAGCGTTGTGGTAGGGCAGCCAAAAAAGCAGGTGGAAGTTATTGGGGTAAAGCCACGTTCTGGCAATGCCCTTTCTAAAGCGAAAGGCGTCGTTCACTCTGTTGATAGTAAGGGTGTTGTACACCGAGAAACCTATTACGATCTGCCGATGAACGTGGTGATGGGGGCGTGCGGAGGCACCTACAGCATTAGGGCAGATGGCGCCAAGGTAGATCAAAACGGGTACATACTTGTAGCGGCGAATTTGCAGCGTTACCCACGCTGCTCAGTAGTAGAAACAAGTTTGGGGCTGGGCAAAGTATACGACACAGGTGGGTTTGCAAGGGTGCACCCAGATGGTTTCGACTTAGCGACCGACTGGTCTAATTACGACGGCAGATAAGGCCGATAAGGCCACGCAGGCCTATATCGCTAAAAAGCTAAAGCCGGGACGTATCGTGGCCCGGCGTTCACGCTTGTTTCGGCAGTCTGGAAACAAGAACAGCTCAGAAGTTATGTCTGCAGACTATCTTACGAGCTCTCTAACCTGCAGGCGGCCTAACGACAGAGTCTGCAATACGCTCAAGCACCCGATGTGGAAGCGACACCTGCAATGCGTGAGCGACAGCTACCGCTTCTTCGAGCGCATTGATTGCACCCGCAGAGAGACGCTCTCGAATTGGGCATGAACCACTGCCTGCATCCGACACTTCTTTGAAAGTAAGCTCACCCACTACCTCTTGGGCAGCCTCGCGGTCGGCGCAGAAAGCCCAGCGGCGGTCATCCGAAGCCTTCCCCATACCACGAGCACTGCGCCTGCGGGTGTTTCAATGGCGTACCCTACGGTATGATCACCTTCGGGCCGAGTCACAACAAGATATTTCACGGCTTCCTTTTCAGGTAGAGTGGTTAACTGCAACTCCGCATCGATTATAACTTAAAATAAAAGGTGAGTTATATTTAGTATAATAACGATATGACCTACACGTTTGATGGCCTTCATTGGTTCATGGTGCTAGAAAAAGGTGAGCAGCTTAGCACTGCCTTCAAGACCTTCTTTGCCGAGACCGACTGCAAAAGTGCCTGGGTGCAGGCTATTGGCGGGGCACTCTCGGCAGAGCTGGGCTACTATAACCTCGAAACAAAAGAGTATCAGTGGCGGCGGTTCGACGGCCTTCGTGAGGTAGTGAGCCTGCAGGGGAATATCGCGCTTAGTGAGGCCGGTGAGCCGGTCTTTCATCTGCACACAGTACTAGCTGATGAAAACTACCAGACTATTGGTGGCCATGTGAAAGACCTGGTAGCCGGTGCTACACTAGAAATCTTCGTTCATCAAAGCCAGCACCCACTGCTACGAAAAATGAATACTCAGGCTGGTCTGCCAACACTGCAATTTTAGTTCTGTTATAATCAAGCGCGTCCCGTATATGAGCGGAGGATAGATGGGCAACTTGTACAGAAGTGCTGTAATCGTAGTCGCACTGATGGGTGCGCTGCTGGTTGCAGCCTGCCAGCCTGGCAGTAATGCCACGCCCACAACCACGACAACCACTACCATAGTGACGCCACCGCCACCAGAGCAATGCGGTATTGATGGGGTGGTAAAAGGCGAGGCCACGGGCGACGGGCGATTCACCTACGAGGTGACGGTCAGGAATTACGATGGTCATATGGGTGGAATAAAGATGTCGCAATATACGCCCGGGCCAGTGCCAGTCATAGCCACACCTGGGCAACAAGTGGAGCAAGACGTCATGGTGGCGGATGCTCCTGAGGCTGACGGCACTATTGATCCGCACCGGTGTATCATCACATTTACCGCTCAGTAGGGGCGCGCCCCGTGTCGTTTTGCGGCACGGGGCAATCGCCATAAAAGACTAATTAGCTTATACTAGTGGCAATGCTGGAACTGCCAAACAAATCGTTAGGCCAACATTGGCTGCAAGACGAAAAAACTCTACAAGCTATTATTGATTTTTCGGGCGTCGAAGTGGATGATTTTGTGTTAGAAATTGGCCCCGGCCTTGGCACCTTGACTGCTGCGCTTATTAACAGCGGTGTCAAGGTATATGCCGTTGAATACGACAAGCAATTAGCCGCTCAGCTTCCTTCGCGTGTTCAATCACCACACTTAGAGGTTGAGCAAGCTGATATTCTGCAATTTAATCTTGCCAAACTGCCAGCTGGCTACAAAGCAGTTGCGAATGTGCCTTACTATATAACGTCTGCCATCGTGCGCCGGTTACTTGAAAGCACCAACCCACCTCAAAGTGCCACCTTACTCGTGCAAAAAGAGGTTGCCGAGCGCATTGCCGCACAGCCGGGTGCCATGAGTTTGTTAAGTGTTGCCGCTCGGTTCTACGCTAATGTTAGCCTAGGCCCAGTGGTGCCAGCTCGGCTGTTCACACCGCCGCCAAAAGTCGATTCACAGGTGGTACGGCTCGACTATTCCGGCCCAAAATTTAGAGACATCGACACTAAAACGTTCTTTCGTGTCGTTAAAGTCGGCTTTGCCGAACGCCGCAAAAAACTGCGCTCGAGCTTATCGGGCGGCTTACATATGCCAAAGCCTGAAATTGACAATGTGCTAAAGCAGGCAAAAATCGCCCCCGAAGCACGCCCGCAAGAACTGTCGCTTGAACAGTGGCATGCACTAGCAAAAGCGCTAGGAGTATAAATGGCAGTAAAAATAATGGCCATTATTAATACTTCACCCGATTCGTTTTCGGGTGATGGCGTGCGGGTGACAGATACTGGTGCCGTCAGACGGCGACTGGAGCAAGCCTTGCAAGAGGGTGCCGACCTGCTTGATATCGGCGGGCAGAGCACCCGGCCTGGTGCCGAGATTATTAATGAACAAACTGAAATTGCCCGTGTTGTACCAGCTATTCAGCTGGCGAGAGAACTGTCGGCCGACATTCCCATCTCAGTCGATACCTTTAAGCCAGCTGTTGCCAGAGCGGCGCTTGGGGCGGGCGCGACATTACTGAATGACGTCACCGGTTTTTCTAACCAACAAATGGTGCAATTAGCCATTGAGTCTGGTTGTGATATTGTGGTGATGCACATGCGTGGTACACCCCAAAACATGTCGAAACTCACCGATTACCCCGGTGGTGTCGTGCCTGATGTGATCGATTTTTTTAAGAAACGTACGGTTGAACTGCAAGCAGCCGGGGTGAGGCCCGAGCAGATAATTATCGACCCCGGCATTGGTTTTGCTAAAACAGCGCAGCAAAGTTTTGCATTAACTTATCGGCTAAAATCATTTACTGAGCTTGGCTTTCGTGTGCTCTACGGCGCTTCCAACAAGAGCTTTATTGGCAAAGCCTTGGTAAAGAACGGCGAGGTTGCACCGGTTGAAGAGCGAGCCGTCGGCACCATAGTGGTACACACCCAGGCTATGCTGAGCGGCGCGGCCATTATTCGTGTGCATGATGTAAAGGCCGCTATAGAAACCCGGGCAATCGTTGAGGCCATGCTTGGCCAGCGAGAGGTAGTGCTATGAAACAGTTGCAAACTTTGGCAGCGGCCCGAACCGCGCTCTTGGCATTCTCGCCGCTTGACATGAAGGGCAAGTATCAGCTCGGTCGCATGCGGAAGTTAATGGAATTTTTGGGTAACCCGCAAGATACGCTAAACGTTATTCATGTTGCCGGCACATCTGGCAAGACATCAACTGCCTATTTTCTGTGTAGCATGCTCGAGTTGGCGGGGCAGCGTACCGGCCTGACCATTTCGCCGCACATTACTGGCATTAACGAACGGGTGCAACTTAATGGCCAGCCGCTGAGTGAAGCACGTTTTTTATTCTATGTTAATCAGTTTTTGCCCCTGGTTGGGCAATCTGGTTTGCAGCCGACTTATTTTGAATTGCTGGTGGCACTGGCATATTGGGTATTCGCCGAAGAAAAGGTTGACTATGCGGTGATTGAGACTGGCCTTGGCGGGCTGCTCGACGGCACAAATGTGGTGACACGAGCAGATAAGCTGTGCGTTATAACTGAAATAGGGCTTGATCATACTGAGATTTTAGGTGAAACAATAGCCGAAATTGCCGCCCAAAAAGCTGGTATCATACAGCCGCATAACCAAGTGTTGATGCTTGAGCAGCCAAAAGAGATCATCGCCGTTATACAACAAGCAGCTAAAAAACGACAGGCAAGTGTTACTATTGTGCGTGAACCAGATGCGCCAAAAAAATTAACAGAGTTTCAAAAACGCAACTGGTCGCTCGCAAAAGCAGCCCTTCATTATCTGCAGCAGCGAGATAGTTTTGCACTGCCAGCTGAAGTGCAATTAGAACGCGCCGCTATACACACTCCGCCCGGGCGGTGGGAGATCTACCATTATCGCGATAAAGCGCTCATTATTGACGGCGCCCATAACCCGCAAGAGCTCGAGGCGCTGGTGAGCGCATTGCAGCAACAGGGCATTGCCTCGGCAGCCGTGCTAGCTAACTTTAAACAAGCGCCGCGGGCGAAAATTGCAGCTTCGCTGCGTATTTTACAGCCAATAACCAGCCACCTCATCATCCCTGAGTTCACGGCTGGTCAAGATCTCAAACGCTTACGTTCATGTGCTGCCACCGAGCTCGCCGATCTGGCGGCTCGCCAGAAAATTAAAAGCACCGAAGTGCAGCCTGATGCGGCAGACGCCTTAAATACACTGCTGAACCGCCCCGAAAAAACCCTGCTTATAACAGGTTCACTTTATCTTATTAGCTCATTGAGGCATCGTATACCAAGCAAGGTTCGCAGAGGAGTGTAGATTGGTGGTTTGCTTGATGATGAAATTATCAAACTTCTGCAGTTAGAAAAATATGAAGCCAAGCTACTTCTTGGCTGCGCTGTTGGAGAAAGCCCAGTTCCTAAACTCACTTTAGTGAACTTGGGAACTGCCGGGAACAGACGGTGAGGCGCGGTGCGTCTCTCGGCGTCTGCTCCCGGAGCTCTCTGTTGTGGGTGGGGAGGTCAGGCTGTCAGAAGGAGTTCTTCGCCGCCGGCGGGCCGGAAGGCCTCGCTGTTAACGTCATCTCTCCAAAACCTGAGCAGCTCTGCCATCTCGTCGCCGGGAGGCAGCAGGGTGAGAATGTCGGTGGCGTCACCGTTTTCGTACGGATTGTTTCTTCCCAGGAACTCAGCGGCAACGTCGAAACCTGGCGATCCATTGTCCATCGCTGCCAGGGCGGCTTCGATGGCGGCGGCCGGGTTTTCTTTGTAGAGCGCTTCGAGCACTTCACGGGTAACTGTGCTTTGCATAGCTTTGCCCCTTCGTTATCCTCTATGGCTGGGTGCAAAGATACGATATTTTCATATACTTGCATCCAGCCATATTATTGAACAGAGAGCGACTTTGGAGGTACTCCTCCTCAACAAAGTGTTCTACTATAATAACACAACACTCATGTAGTGTCAAATAGAGTATAATCCAATCATGATACCAGCTCATCAGCCATCTATTTTTAAAGATTTACCAGTGAAGGTGGCGGCTTCGAGCCTCCTGAACGGTCATATGAGTTTTGGCCCGATGCCAGGTAAAGCCACGATCGAAGAGGTAAGACATAACCGTGCTCGTTGGCTGGCAGAGGTTGGCTTAAAACTCGAGCAAACGACCCTGCTTTGGGTGACCTACGGCGAGAATATAAGCTATACACGCATACAAACAGTTGATGCTACGGCACAGGGCAGAGGGATGAGTCAGCCTGGCGACGGTGTTCTGGCCGATGCGCTATTTACAAGCACTAAGCAGCTTGGCCTGTTCTTACCGTTGGCTGATTGCGGCGGTGTGGTGCTCTACAATGCTAAAAACGCGGTGCTCGGTGTGGTGCATCTTGGCCGGCAAGCCACATTTGCAAATTTAGCGACCAAAGCAATAGAGCATATGAAAGAGAGCTACGGCACTCATCCTCAAGATATCTTTGTATGGATTAGCCCCAGTATCAGTGGCGATTCGTATTGGCTGCACACCTTTGCATTTGCTAGTGATGCAACCTGGCAGCCATTCTCGCAAAAACAGGGCGAAGGTTGGCTGGTTGACTTGCAGGGCTATAACATACACCAGTTGCAACAAGCCGGTGTGCCAAAAGAACAGATTGAGCATGCACAAATTGATACGGCGGCACACGCCGACTACCCCTCACACTACCGCTACAAAACCCACGGTGAGGCAGAAAAAGCTGGCCGTTTTGCCGTTGTAGCCTTTCTCCAGTAGGTCTAAGTTGGTAATTGCTCTTTAATTTGATACGATAAGCCAAACTTGACATATGACAGAGACATTAGTATATCTAGCTCGGCATGGTGAGGCCGAAACAAATGTGCAGCCTGGAATGGTGGCGGGGCTTTCGCTTGAGTCTCCCCCAACCACAAAAGGCTTGAAGCAGGCGAGCACACTCGGCAAACACCTTAAAAGAATTAATCTGTTACCGCAGCTCGTCGCGAGTTCACGGGCAGAACGGGCAAAGCAAACAGCCCGGCTTGCGCTTGATACAATGGGGCGAAAGGGGCAAATTGCTCAAGAAGACGATCGCCTGAATGAAATGTCCCAGGGTGGCTGGGAGGGCAAAGAGCGTTCTAGTGAATATAGCACCCTGGCGCGCCAAGGTATTGAGGCTGAGGGCATTGATTTTAAAATAACCCACCCCGAGGGTGACGGCGGTTCGCGCCGAGATGTTGCCGAGGGCATGCTCAGTTGGCTTGAAGAGGCGCGCTCTGAGGCTCAGACAATCTTTGTTGTGAGTCATCGCGTTGCGATTACTTGTCTTTTAGCGGCAATCGATGGCTGGCCCGCCGATGCTTGGGGCTACGACAGCTTCGCTAAGCTAACGGCACCGCACGGTAACACAACGGTAACGGGGCTACAATTTAAAAATAGGCGGTGGTACACCCTTTTTCGGGCAAGGCGGCCTGAAGAATTATCAAGAATTGCCTAGCGAGGGTTGGTGCTTGGCTTTTGGGGTTCTTTGAGAAGATATTGTGCGTAAACTACGAGGCCTTGCAGTTTAGTCGATAGCAGTAACTTTTACAATGCTCACCCCTCACTCATGTATAGAGGAGGGGGAGCATCGCGATGATCAAACTAAGGAAAGATGAAGCCAAGAATTGTGCCCGGTACCGCGACTACGGCTACCCCCTTCAGTAGTGGAACGGCAAGAGCGTGCATCTTCTTGTATTTTGTAATAATGGGTGTTCGCCGCTCGCCGAGCCAGTTGTCGTGGCACCATGAGGTAAAGTAATCACGCACGATCAAGGTGCGAATGTGTCGTTTGTCGTAGGGACTCTTCCAGGCTCGCCGAAATGGCGGTGCCAGTGGAGAGATCGCACAGGCAAACGCAACACCATTGAAGAGCAGGGCGAGGCCAAGGAGGCCAAGACCCACAAGTGCACCGGTTGTCTCGTTCTCGCCAGAGGTGAGGGTGTAGACCGCGAACAGCACCGTGGCGATTGTCATAACAATGCTGGTGCGGACTTGCATCGAGCCTAGCTCGGCGTTGAGTGCGGCCAAGTCATTCGCAGCTTTCTCTGCGAACTCTTTTTCGATGTCTAGTCTGCTTGTTTGCGGATAAGGCGGCGGGACGAAATCTGTGATGCCGCGCCGTGCTGCCTCTGCGCTCATCTCTTCTCGTGCTGCCCACTCGGCTTGCCACCGGGCGTGAAGTGTCTTTGTAACCTCCCTTTCCCATTGTGGCCGTCTTTGGGCGTAGATACCGTAGGGGCCTTCGAGACTGGAGAGAGCTTCAGCGAGAAGTTCCTGGTCTTTCTCACGGATTGCTTTAAGCTGCGCTTGTTTTTCTGCCTCGGTGAGCTCCTTCTTCTTGGGCTTGGGACGCCATAGCTGCCACCAATATTTTGTCCTTTGGGCTTTTTTGGCTTTGGCGGGCGAAACTTCCTTTGTCATCATTTCCCCGATCTAGTCGACCATCCGGTAGCTATTTGAGCATATTCAAGTGGATAAGTCTAGGTGTGGCTACCATCTTACTGAGTTTGCCAAAGCCTTTGATGTTGGTTGAGCCTACTATTTTCGACATTCCTTACTCTGTTAACTTCTGTTACAATAAACCACGTTACTAACAAGGAGTTCATAGCAATGGCAGAAAATTTTTATGTCACTACCGCCATTCCATACGTCAACGCTAAACCGCACATTGGTAATGCTATGGACTACATGTTGGGTGATACTTTGGCGCGCTATCATAAAAGTTTGGGTGAAAACGTATTTTTTCAGGTCGGTACTGATGAGCATGGTAATAAAATTGCCCTCAAGGCCGAAGAGGCAGGGTTAGAGCCGCAAGCCTACACCGATCAAATGGTGCCGGCTTTTCATGTCATGCTCGAAGCCTTGAACGTACAATACGACGCTTTTATTCGCACTTCTAACCCCGAACATAAGCAGGTTGTGCAGTTAATTTGGCAAAAATTGCAGCCATACATTTATAAGGGAACATACGAAGGACTTTACTGTGTTGGTTGCGAGGCATTCGTGACACCCAAAGAGGCGGCCGCTAATAACGGTGTTTGCCCAATCCATAACCAGCCGTACCAGCAGCTGAGTGAAGAAAATTATTACCTCAGGTTAAGTGAGTTTAGTATTCAGCTAAAAGAAGCGATTGAAACTGGCACGCTTGATATTCAGCCAATCTTTCGCCGCCATGAAATCTTGAATTTAATCGAAAAAGGGCTTGAAGATATTAGCATTTCGCGGCCCAAAAAACACCTTAGCTGGGGCGTGCCGGTGCCTGGTGATGATTCGCAGGTAATGTATGTCTGGATCGATGCGCTGGCTAATTACATTACCGTGCTGGGCTATCCTGATGGCGAAAACTTCAAAACCTTTTGGCCGGCGAACGTACAAATTGTTGGTAAAGATATTCTGCGCTTTCACGCTGCTATCTGGCCAGCGATGTTAATTGGCCTTGGTTTGCCGTTGCCAAAACAACTGTTGGTGCACGGCTTTGTGAACGTTGGCGGTACCAAGATGAGCAAAACCATTGGTAATGTGGTTGATCCAATTGAGATTGTCAACAGCTACGGTGTTGATGCTTTTCGCTATTTCTTTTTGCGGCACATCCCGACACTTGACGATGGCGATTTCACCTGGGAAAAATTCGAAGCTGCCTATAACGGCGAGCTTGGCAATGAGTTGGGTAACCTGGTGCAGCGTATTGCGGCTATGATCACTCGTTACCAACAGGGGGCAATCGGCAAGATTACCCGGGCGGTTCATGACGCTAATGCCTATCACGAAGCCATGCAGCAGCTTCGTCTTAACGATGCTTTCGGCGAGGTATGGAACATGGTGCGCCAGCTTAACGGTTACCTTGAAGAGGTAAAACCCTGGAAGGTTGCCAAAGAAAACGACGAAGAGCACTTGCAAGAGATCTTAAGCTACGCCGCAGGGAGTTTAACGCAAATAGCTGACCTGTTGGCGCCATTTTTGCCACACACCGCTGACGCTATTAAAACTTGCCTGGGCGGCGAAACGGTGCAGCCGATTGAAGGAGTTTTGTTCCCGAAAATTTATCAGCACACCATTGACCCACGAGCGCCAAAAGTCGAGCCTGGTCAAACACCGGCTTCCCAGCCCTAAACTTGCTTTTTCTCAGTATTTGTTGTATATATTCACCGGGCATCAGTCTACAGGAATGGGGATGTGTAACAATGGAGGGCGAAAAAGAGACTCCGGCGAAGAAGCCCGTCTGGCGATCAGTTGCCTGGGTTGTCTTGGCTCCATGGCGTCTGGTAGTTTCGTGGCATGGGCTTTTCTTTATTGCAAAGGAGAACCCGTTTACGAGAGCTTCGCTCGAGGAGCAGACGGTAGCACTTAATGAGCTAAAGCCCGAGCAGCTAGAAAAGATCGAGGCGGTTTTCACCGAACGGTTGAAGGATCGCACAGAATCTGAAAAGATCGCGGCACAATCAACCAACCACACGTTGACGATTGAGGTGGGAGTGCTTGGGTTTGTCGGTGCTGCCATGTTCGGAACCAAAAGCGTCATGCCTTTCTTGCCGCCATTGCTGTTGACGATTGCGGCTATTGGTTGTATTGCCTGGGGCGGCATGTACGATCGACGTGGCGGTCGGCCTAGCCGGACTGGAGATGAAATTCTTGACGCGCTTGAAATTGCCAAGCAAGACCAAATAGAGTTGGCGAAAGTCCGCGAAAAGGGCCGGCGCTTGCACAAGTTGGCAGACTGGCTACATCGCAACCGCCTTTGGTCTGACCGCAGTAAGGCATTCCTGCTTATGGCCCCTTGCGGCTGGGGTAGTGAGTGTGCTTATGCTATAGCACAGCCAATTTTTAAGACGATGCCTAGAGGCCACTCTCGTATATCTAACGCGAGAGTGGCCGATGTTTGACTTTATGGCTCAATAACGCTATTAGTAGCTACTGGACATCGTTGACCTTCTACAGGAAAGGTTCAGATCGTGGTTCATGCATCGGTGCCGGTATTGAATCAGCCGATGCTGGGAACAGCCAAGATCCGACCTCGGAATTCATCTTAACGCCGAAAGGGCGTTTTTGTTATAGTAAGAACCGATGCAACTTATAGATACCCACTGCCATATTCATGAAGCCGATTACCCTAAAGACAGCACGCAGGCATATAAGGCTGCGCTTGAGGCCGACGTATATAAATTAATTTGCGTGGGAACAGATGTAGCTAGCAGCCAACGGGCGGTTAGTTTTGCCAAAGGGCATGAAAGTGCTTGGGCTAGTTTAGGTGTTCACCCGCATGAGGCGAAATTGAACGACACTACCGAGCTAGAAAAACTAATCACCGAGCCAAAAGTTGTGGCGGTTGGCGAATGTGGGCTCGACTATTATTACCATCATTCGCCGCGTGATGTGCAAATAAAAGCCTTTCGCCAACAGATTGAGCTGGCGCTGGCATACCATAAACCACTCATTTTTCATGTGCGTGAAGCATTTGATGATTTTTGGCCGATATTCGACGAATACCAGGGTATTCGCGGCGTGTTACATAGCTTTACTGATACGGCTGCGCATCTTGAAAAAGCGTTACAGCGAAATTTATACATTGGTGTTAATGGCATTAGCACATTCACGAAAGTTGATGACCAAATTACAATGTTTAAGCGAATCCCGAAAGAAAAACTACTGTTAGAAACCGATGCGCCCTTCTTGACGCCAGTGCCGCTTCGTGGTACTATCAACGAGCCAGCGTATGTGGTGTGTATTGCTAAGTATCTCAGTGAACTTTACGGTATTTCGCTCAAAGAAATTGCCGAGGCGAGCACTCACAACGCCAACGAGCTATTTACTCTTACTCAAACAAACAGTAAACCGCAAACGTTAGCTTAATGTGGAGATTTACTCATGTCTGAGACCCCGGTCCCAAACAATGTGACAAACATGGCCGAATTTCGTGCTCGCCAAGAGGTAGAAGCGGCTGTCTTTAACGTTCCTGAGGCGTATCAAACCGAGAATGAAGCCTTCAGAGACACTATTGAAGCTGCCGCAAAACCGCCGGTTGCGCCAGTTGTAGAGCTGCACGGTGGTCGCGCGCATGTTCGTACGGTTGAAAATAGCAAAGTAACGCTGAACCCTCATCAAAAAAATTATGAACCCAATGCGGTCGAATTGGCGCCAGAGTCAGAGGCTCTTTTTAGGGCTGCACTCGATATTATGAAAGCTCGCGCTGAAATGACAGATATGCTTCTGAGCCGGCAAATATTTCAAATGATGCCTATATTGGGCTTATAAGCCAGCAGCAAGAAAAGGCCGCTTAGGAGCTGATGTATGCCAGGCATGTTGCAAAAAGCGCTTAACCTCTTCACCGGTGGGGTTGTCTCTTCAAAACAGCGCCCTTTAAAGCGGTATTCTGAGCGCGATCTATTGCGCATGGAATCGGCTATTGGCCGCCAATTGTTCGGTCCTATTCCGGTTGGACATCAGCGAGAGTTTTTTTGCCTTGATGCGCGCACCTGGATCTGGTATGAAAGCTGGTATAACCCTGAAACCAAGAAACGCCACGAACATACCACTCGCTACGAAGTGCACTCAAACGGTATTATTAAAATTCAAGAAGGCCAGCCCTATATTGTGCTCGAGGGCCAAGAGCTGAAAAACCTTGAAATGGCCGTTCAAATCTATCACGAACGCGTCATGCGCGACGTGTATAACCGAAATCACTTTACCGGCGAAGTGTTCCCGACGACAACCTAGCACATCGGTGTTTTCTATTTTTGCTTAATTTAATGCAAAGTTAACAATAAATTCTTATGCTAAATATGCTCTTTGGTCGCAGAGCTTTTTTTAATGGCTGTACCTTAACACGTTGATTGGATGAGAATGCAAAAGCATAGAAGAGTGCTGCCGTTGATGGCGGCTTTTTTCGTATGGCTGTCACTGGTGGTACATGTGCCCGCTGCTGCCGCCGAGGCTAGCTGGCCGGCTGCATTGGGCGATACCAGTAACAATGTGGTGCTGGCGCAGCTGAACGGAAACGTCACCGTTGCAGGCTGCGGAAGTGGCACTAACGAGCAGCGGACGTTTAACGCCTCTGGTGTACAAACAGCCACGCTGCAGCAAACCGACCCCATGCAGTACTACACTTGTAGCTACTGGTCTGAGGCGGCGCCCGACGGCACGATTTATACCGTTAAAGCAACTGACCCGAAATATGAGGTTGTTGCGATACGGGGCGGGCAAGTTATTGGCAAGCCCGTTCGCGTGAGTAATTTGTGCAGTTCGAATGACACGGGTCATATTCTCGGCCTGCGCTATACGGCACAGGGCGTTTATGTGCTGGTTGAGCATTCGAATTGGCCGAATTGCGCGTCGAGGTATGTGCTTGCACGAGTCGACACTCAAACGGGCAACATTACCGGCAAGCTTGCCATTCAGAACAGCAATGTTACAATTGGCAACTTGGCGGTTGGTCGTAACCATCTCGTGGTTGAGGGTGATCAAACCATCAACTATGTGCCTTACAGCTTGCAGGCTAGTGGTGTGGTCTCGGCAACGTTCGAGGCTCGCAAATGGTCGGCGGCGCAGGTTGCAACAACGTTTGATAGCATGAGCTATGTTGCACATTCGGTGGTAACGCCGAACACAAATTGTGGTTCGTCGGGCCGGCAATACGAAAAGGTGACGGCCTATAACGAACATAACGTGCGGCCGATCTGGACGTATAAGCTGCCAGTTTGTGCCTACAATGCGCAAATATATGCAGCACCGCTTGATATCGCAGTGCTCAGCTACTACGTGCCCTTGTCTGACGGAACGAGGCGTTATGAAATTGTGGCGCTTGGTACGAGTGGCACGCGCATGTGGCAGCCTCATGTGCTGTCAAGCAAAACGCTGAAGGGGAACAGCTATACGAACGATCAGTACGCACCGATTCTCTACATCGACAACAATGGTAACGTTGTTGTTCGGCGCATCTATTACACCGCCGGCAATTACCGTATGGTTGGGTTTCAGTTCATTAGCCTGTTTTCGGGTGAGATGACAGATGAATATCTGACCGAACGGGCATTGCAGCCCGGCGAAAGCACGGCAGTGGCCGATTATGCCATTGGCATGACTAGTGGCCGGTTGTACTTCTCGATGAAGCAAAAGCTCTACATGCTGCCAGTTGCCCGCATGGGGTTGGATTACCCCCGGGCAGCCACGTATGGCATTGGGCCGCAGCCGATTCGTGATGCGTTCTATGTCGCGCTTGGGGATTCTTTTTCTTCAGGCGAAGGCGTTGAGCCGTTCCTTAAAGATGTGCCGGTTTGCCATCGAAGCACCAAAGCCTACCCGAAGTTGCTCGACAGCGACCTCGCGGCAAAGCTGGCGCTTGCATCGTTCGCAGCCTGTTCTGGTGCGGTGACTGATGATGTGACAAACACAGATGACGGGCGTGTACCAGAGCATGGCTTGCCATTGCAAGTCACGCGCTTGAGCGACAAGACAAAAGTTGTCACTATTACTATTGGAGGGAATGACGTAGAGTTCAAGGAATATGCAACAAGCTGTGTTGCCACTCTATCTCCTATTGGAAGCTGTAGTATTGGATCACAGAAATACCAAAGAACTATAAGCCTGATCCGGAACGTGTTGCCGGCACGGCTTGATAAGGTATATTCTGTAATCAAACAGCGATCTACGGCTAAGGTTTATGTAATCGGTTATCCGCAACTTGTTCCGGCAGAAACGATACCAGCTTACCCGGGAACATGTCGCTATCTTGATGACACTGAAAGGTTTGCTGCACGCAATGTAGTCACGAACCTCAATCGTCAGATATCTGAAGCGGTTAAGCGTATTAACCTGAAGGGCGGCAATTTTAAGTTTGTTCCGAGTGATCAAGATAACTCACCGTTTAGGGGGCATGAACTTTGTACGAACAGTGCCTACTTTAATGGCCTAAGTCTTCCGGTTGACTATAGTTTTCATCCAAATGCATTGGGCCAATCTGCCTTTGCTGAACTGGTTAAGGAGGCTATGGCAAGCTAAAAGAGAAAGCGACTAAAGAGTAAGCCCCTTGGTAAAATCTACCAAGGGGCACTTTTAATAGCGGCGGTGAAAACCCGCGCGAGCCGCTTCTTCATCAGAGCAAAATAAGTGGGTATCAAAAGGAGTTAATTCATAGGTAGCATCGCCGGGTCCGGCGTAACTGTATGCGGCTGCGAAGTTAGTTCCTACTAATGGCAGTCTGCCGCCGCAAATAATAATATATACGGGATATTTCGTATAAGGCGAGATAAACGGCACAAACAGCGATATCCAGTAAATAGCTATCCAAAACGCGATCCATTTCTGGCGTTTTAGCTTTTTTGCCGCTTCTATATGCTCGCGGCTAGCTTTTTTAAGTTTTGTATTTTTAACCATAGCCACATTGTAGCAGATTAATATTAGCCCCAGCCCACCCAACAAAGTTACTTCTGAGCGGCTTGCTTGTGCATATAATCTTAAAATCGATTAAAGCCGGCTGCTTGCGCTTGTTCATCATTACAAAAAAGATGGTCGTCAAAAGGTGTGAGTTGATAATCCCAGTCACCGGGTCGAGTATAGCTATAGGCTGCGGCAAAACTAGTTCCAATTAAAGGCAGCCTACCGCCACAGATCACAATGTACACTGGGTATCTTGTATAAGGCGAGATGAACGGTACGAACAGCGAAACCCAATAGGTCGCTATCCAAAACGCGATCCACTTCTGCCGCTTAAGCTGCTTTTTTTCATCTTCGATCTTCGTTTTTTTCGGTATGGTTCTTTGGCTCATGGGCACATTGTATCATCATTAATAGCCGAGCAATTTATGTTATAATAACAGTAGTGAAAAGGCAAATTTATTTAGATTCGGCTGCTGCCACCCCGCTCGATGAGCGGGTGTTTAACGTGATGCGGCCGTTTTTGTTTAAGCAATTTTATAACCCGTCGAGCGCCTACCTGGCGGCCCGAGAGGTGCGGGCGGCATACGAAGAGGCTCGGCGAACGCTGGCGCACTACTTGGGCGCGAAGGCGGGTGAGCTTATTTTAACGGCCGGGGCAACCGAATCGAGCAATATTGCTATTCATGGCACGCTGCGGGGTTTCTCGGGGGCGCACATTGCGGTGAGTGCCATTGAGCATCAGGCTGTGCTTGAGGCGGCAAAACAGTATGACCATACGCTTATTATGCCCGAGCCGACTGGTCGCATTACCCCTGAAGCCTTGCGGGCTGCCATTACAGACAAAACAGTGCTCGTAAGCGTCGGCTATATAAATAGTGAAATTGGCACGCTGCAATCGCTTCGTAAGCTAACGGCGGTGGTGCGGCAAGTGCGTGAAGCGCGGCGAAAATCGGGTAATCTGCGGCCGCTTTATTTTCATACCGATGCCAGCCAGGCAGCAGGTTGCGCCGATTTGCATGCCGCTCAACTTGGTGTTGATCTGCTAACACTCAGCGCTTCAAAAATCTATGGGCCCAAGCAGGTCGGCTTACTCTATGCTAAAACGGGGCTTCAGTTGCAGCCATTTATGCATGGCGGCGGGCAAGAAGCTGGCGTGCGTTCGGGCACCGAAAATGTGGCGGGGGTCGTCGGTTTTTCAAAGGCACTTTCGCTGGCGCAGGCCGACCGCCATGGCCGCACCGAAAAGCTGGCCAAACTTCGAGACACGTTTGAAAGAACAGTGCTACGGGCGATTCCAGAAGCCATAGTAAACGGCGATCTTCGCTCGCGTGCGCCGCATATTTCACACCTTAGTTTTGCTAGTATTGATGCCGAAACGCTGCTTTTTATGCTTGATGAGCGCGGCATTATGGTGGCAACCGGCGCGGCGTGTGCAGCCAACAAAGGCACGGCTTCGCATGTGCTGGTGGCGTTAGGGCTGGCCGAAGCAATGGTGCAGGGGAGTGTTCGCTGTTCGTTTAGCCATACATTAAGCGAAGCTGATGTTCGCGCCGCCGCTGAAGCAATTATTGCCTGCGTGCAGCAGCTAAGGAGCCGCTAGTGCCAGGCCTAAAAACTATCATTTTTTTGGCACTATTTGGGGCTGCCGTCTTTGGGTTGTATCAGTTTACCCATGTTGATGATTTAAAGCACTGTGGCGCACAGCCGAGCGCGAGTATTAACGGCTGCCAAAAAGCCGATGCGATTGTGGCGATCAGTGGCGGTGACACAAAGGCGCGTGCCCGAACAGCCATCGAGCTATACCATAACGGCTGGGCCGATAAAATTATATTGTCGGGTGCCGCCCGAGACACCAGTGGGCCATCAAACGCCATGGCCATGCGTCAGCAGGCCCTGCAGGCGGGTGTTCGCGAGCAAGATATCTACACCGATGAATTTGCCCAAAATACGAACCAAAATGCGCTTGGTGTGCTTGAGGTTGCTCGGCTGCATTCGCTTAATACTATTATCTTAGTCACTTCACCTTATCACCAGGCGCGTGCTTCGGTGATGTTTCACAAAGCTTTTGATGGATACGGCACTGTTCGTAATCACTCAACCCCTTACGATAGCGCTTGGTCGGAATGGTGGTGGATGACCCTGGGCGGTTGGGTAACGCTTGTTGGCGAGCTCATTAGCATTTTGTTTGAGAAAATGAGGCCATTATGAGCAGCATGGGCGCAAAAGTGTATGTCGGCATGAGCGGTGGCGTCGATAGCTCGGTGGCGGCAGCTCTTTTAAAAGAGCAAGGCTACGACGTAACGGGCGTTTACATGAAAAACTGGACGAAAGACCTGCCCGGCATGAAATGCCCTTGGGCTGAAGATCTAGCCGATGCCAAACGCGTGGCGGTGCAGCTCAACATTCCTTTTAAAGTGTTCGACTTCGAGGCTGAATATAAGCAGCGCGTGGTCAATTATATGATCAACGAATACAAAGCCGGCCGCACACCCAACCCAGACATTATGTGCAACCAAGAGGTCAAGTTTAAGCTGTTTTTAGAGGCAGCGCTTGAAGACGGTGCCGATATGATTGCAACCGGGCATTACGCACGGATAGTAGCTGGCGGCTCGGCAACTATGCTACTCACGGGCAAAGACCAAAACAAAGATCAATCTTATTTTTTATACAGAGTAACCGAAAACGCTCTGCAGCATAGCCTTATGCCCATCGGTGAGTTTGAAAAGTCAAAAATTCGTGAAATGGCAGCTGAGCGCGGGCTTCTGACGGCCAATAAAAAAGATTCTCAGGGCATTTGCTTTGTCGGTAAAGTCGGCATGAAAGAGTTTTTGAGCCAATATGTTGCAACCGAACCTGGCCCGATTATCAATGCCCAAACTAACCAAGAAGTTGGCCAACACGACGGCGCAATCTACTATACCATTGGCCAGCGCCAGGGGCTTGGTGTGGGTGGCGGCTTGCCGTTTTATGTTGTTGGTAAAGATATGGAAAAGAATATTGTTTTTGTTACAACTAAGCTCGACGACGATCATTTATGGAGCGACCAGCTAACACTTACCTCACTGCACTGGATCAATCAGCCACCGAAAATTGGCCAAAAATACCAGGTGCGCAGCCGCTATCGTGCTCGTTTAGTGCTGGCAACTGTTATTTCGCTTGAAGCCGAGAGGCTACTTTTGAAGCTGCAGACCGCGGAGCGTGCCATAACACCAGGCCAGTCAACCGTTCTATACGATGGTGAGCGAGTAGTCGGCGGTGGCATTGTGGTTTAACATTTTATAGCCGGGATGGCAGATACAACCCCTTGAGAATGATACTGATGCAAATGTTGAGGAATATGTGAGTTGCTTGACGGTGGTCGGAAGCAGTCTAGTCTCGATTCTAAACTACCAATAAGCCTTAGGCGACGAGCCACTCATACAATGGAACAACTTCTATCTTCAGTACACCCTCCGTTATAGTACGTCTTTCATTCTCTGTAATAGTGATCAGCTTGGCACCACTATGCTTTGTGCCTGCTTCAAGTAGCGATCGAGTTTCACGCTTTGCGGCCTCATCGTTTTCAAGATGACGGGTCACTTGAATGAATGTATTAATCTCGGGCACGAAAAAGTCTACTTCGTAACCGCTGGTAGTTTTGTAGTAGTAAATATCTTTAAATGTACGCCGCAGCTGCAGGAACACGACATTTTCCATGGACTTTCCTATGTTTTCTGAGAACGAGAAACCAACGGAGTTAGCAAGGCCAGTATCTATGCCGTAGACCTTCTTTGCTGCAATTTGCTGCTCTTTGATAGAATAGGCGTATTTATTGGTTATGAAGAAAAGCCAGCTGTTTTCGAGATAATCTACGTAGCTTTTGATGGTGTTGACGCTTCCGAGTTTTAGTAATTCCTTAAGTTTATTGAATGATATGAGTGTTGACGTATTACTGACAAGATAAAATGTAAGTTCTTTAAGGCTCTTGACATTTTCGAGCTGGTAACGGGTTGCAATATCGCGGTAAAGCACGTCGTCATACAACGTTTTGTGGATGGCAAGGTCGGGATATTTGAGCGAATCTGGTATTCCGCCTTTCTCAATATACTCACTGGCCAATCTGAGCATCCGTCCTCTTTGTACGGTGGTGAGTACGCGTGAATAAGCTTGACCCTCGTTCTTAAATGCTAAGAATTCTCGGAACGAGAAGGGAAATAACTCAACTCTCGTAGAACGACCCGTGAGGCGCGTTCCCAGCTCCTGACTCATAAGTGATGCATTCGATCCCGTTACGATAAACTTATAGCCCTGGTCGTGTAGGCGGCGCACGAACCTTTCCCACTCCGGAACATTTTGTATCTCATCGAATAAGAAGACATGCTTTTCGCCGAACAAGCTGATAAGTGTTTCATGCAGCAAGTCAAAGTCCTGTACCTGAAAATTTAACAGGCGTTCGTCTTCAAAGTTGACAAAATAGAAGCTCGTCCCAAAATACTTGCGAGCTATTTGAGAAAGTAGTGTTGATTTGCCAACTCGCCGCAAGCCAGAAATAACAGTTATATACGGAGCGCTAATGACGTCTTTTAGGTTGGCAAGAACCTCGCGCTCAACGCCAGAATCCTTAGCTAAGAAAGCCTCGTGCTGCTCTTTGAGTACGGCCTCAAGTACTTCTTTTGATAATTGTGATTGATAGGCCATGTCATTATTCTAAGGCATATAGTTTTCACTGTCAATGAAAACTATTGATGATTTGTTTTCACTAATGAATAAAATTCAGCAGGCCCCGCTCTATCTATGACAAACGAAGTTAACGGAGAAGAGAACAAAGAAACTTCATTTTCTGGCATTCGTTCTATACGGTCAAATTTGCTATACTAACCATAACCATAAACAAGGTCTGATTTTATGATTGGCCGAAGATTTTCGCACAAAACCAAACTGATAATATTATCAATTCTCATTGGCGTCACTATTATAGGCATTGCTATATTGGCGGTGGCAGCCATGCAAAAACCAGATACGGCCAAGCAGTCAACGCCAGTTCAGCCAAAAGCCCAGGCTGAGTCTGAAGCGCCCCCGCTTGTGCCGCCAACACTCAAGACCGAAGCTATCATCGCAGGCCTGCAAAACCCGTGGGATGTCGCTTTTTTGCCAGATGCCGCAATGCTTGTGACTGAGCGCGGCGGACGTATCATATATAAGGCGTCTGGTGAAAAAGAACGTACCTTCACACAAATTGCCGATGTACGGGCCCGTGGTGAAGGCGGGCTCATGGGGCTTGAAGTTGACCGAGAGTTTAGTAAAAATAGCTATATTTACACCTGTTTTGCCTCAACCAGCGGCGATGTTCGGCTGGTACGCTGGACGTTTACTAAGGCAGGGCTGGTGAACCGAAAAGATATCGTTACCAATATACCGCTCTATACTACCGGCCGCCACTCGGGCTGCCGCATTAAAATGGATGTTAATGGCGTGCTTTGGGTGGGCACTGGTGATGCAGCCCAGGCGCTTATTCCGCAAGACCCAAAAAGCCTCGGTGGTAAAATACTGCGCGTAACGCGTGAGGGCGCGGCGGCGCCTGGTAACCTCGGCGGCCAGTTTGATCCTCGCGTTTATTCATATGGCCACCGTAACACGCAGGGCATTGCGCTTTACGCAGCACCTAAAAAGGGCGTCGCCGGGTTTAGCGTTGAGCACGGCCCGAATATTGACGACGAAGTGAACAAACTTGTGCCCGGTAATTTCGGCTGGAACCCAACGCCACCCTATATCGAAAATGTGCCAATGACAGACAAAAAGAGCTACCCCAATGCGGTTGATGCCGTGTGGAGCTCGGGTGGCTCAACCATTGCGCCTTCTGGTGCGGCATTCTTAACCGGCTCTAAATGGAAGGCTTGGCAGGGCGCTCTGGCGATCGCCGTGTTAAAAGGCCAGCAGCTAAGAATTCAAAAATATGACGCCAACTTCAAAATCACGCAAGATGACGCGCTATTTCAAACCCAATTTGGCCGCCTGCGCAGCGCGACCACAGCGCCTGATGGCACCTTGTATCTAACAACAGATAACTCTGTAAACGACCAAATCATTCGGGTTATACCTCAATAATTTGTTACAATAAACCTCGTTGTCTGAAAACGAAAGGAGGCTTCTATGGGCTTATTCGACAGCGTGACGCAATTTTTTCAAGATAATATTGCTGAGGGCGCAGGTGAAACGGTACAAAATGTTGCCGACAGCGTGTCTCAGGTAACTGAAGAAGGTGGGGCGAGTGAAGCGGTGCAAAATGTTGCCGGCGAACAACTCGCTGAAGTACCCGCGCAAGCAGAAGAAGCGCTACAAAATTCGCAAGAATGGGTGAATCAGCTGACGAACGATTCTGAAGAATAGAGTTCTTATTTAGCCGCCGCCAGGCACACTGCACAGGCGTCATTTTAGATCATCGACCTTTCCGGTCGTAACGCAGCGAACATCATTCGTGAGCGGAGTGCGGTCTAAAATGACGCCTGTGCAGTGTGCCTGGCAATACCTGTATACACCTCTCTTTAAACAGCTCCACATCTAGGGCTGTTTTTGCTATAGTAGGTAACTGATATGAACGCCCAAGAAATTCGCCAAAAATATTTGGATTTTTTTAAAGCACGTGGCCACACGGTGATTCCGCGTGCCTTGCTCGTGCCGCAAAACGACCCCACCACCTTATTTACCGGTTCTGGCATGCAGCCGATGATCCCTTACCTTCTTGGCGAAGCGCACCCCGAAGGTAGCCGTCTCGTCAATAGCCAGGTCTGTTTGCGCGCCCAGGATATTGCTGATATTGGCGATGACAAGCACACAACATGCTTTGAGATGCTTGGCAACTGGAGTCTCGGAGATTATTTCAAGTCTGAACAGATCAGCTGGATCGCCGAGTTTTTATTTGATGTCATTAAGCTAGATCCGCAGAAAGTCTATGTTTCTTGCTATATCGGCAACGAGAAGTACGGTATTCCGCGTGATGACCAGGCCATTCAACTGTGGCAGGCCGAATTTAAGAAGCGTGGCATAGAAGCAAAAGTGGTTGAGCTCGGCTCAGCCGAAAACGGCAATAAACTTGGAATGCAAGACGGCCGTATTTTCTTGTACGATGGCAAAGAAAACTGGTGGAGCCGTAACGGTAACGAAGACGGAACGCTAGTTGGTGACCCCTGTGGCCCCGATTCAGAGATGTTCTATGATTTTGGTGAGGAATATCACAATGAAGCAATCTGGGGCAAGCCGCACCCCGCGAGTGATTCACCGCGTTTCTTTGAAATAGGCAACAATGTTTTTATGGGGTATAAAAAAGTTGCTGAAGGTAAGTTTGAGCCTTTAGCGGCTCCGAATATCGATCACGGCTCTGGGCTTGAGCGCATTGCCGCTGCCGCTGAAGGAAGTGGCGATGTTTATCGCATCAGCCTGCTCTGGCCAATCGTTGAAAAACTCGAGCAAATTTCGGGCAAGTCTTACGAGAGTCACACTAATGCCATGCGTGTCATCACCGATCACCTTCGCGGTGCGACCTTTCTCGCCGTTGATGGCGTAAAGCCGAGCAATAAAGAACAAGGCTACGTTATGCGCCGTTTGCTGCGCCGGGCTATTCGCTTTGTCTTTGAGCTTGGTGTCGAGCAGAATTTTATGGAAGAAATCGTGCCAGTCATTGCCGATCTTTACCACAATGACTTCCCAGAAGTTGCCGAAAAGCGCGAAGAAGTGATTGCGACGTTAGTGAAAGAAGAAAAGGCTTTTCGGCAGACACTTCGAAAAGGTTTGAAACAGCTCGAAAAGTTTTCGCCAAGTGGCTTAACCGGCGAAGAAATTTTTACATTATACGATACATTCGGATTCCCGGTGGAGCTTAGTACTGAGGAGGCTTTCAGGCAAGAGATTAAGGTTTCGGAAAATTGGCGTGCCGAATTCGATGCCAGAATGACAGAACAACGCGAACGCTCTCAAACTGCATCGAAAGGCACCTTCAAAGGCGGCCTTGGCGGCCAAACCCTGCAGCACAAAAGATATCACACTGCCACGCATTTGATGTATCAAGCCCTGCGCGATGTGCTCGGCAGCCACGTCATTCAACGCGGCTCAAACATTACCGAAGAACGCCTGCGTTTCGACTTTTCACACCCTGAAAAAGTGACGCCCGAACAAATCAAGCAAGTCGAAAACATTGTCAACGAGCAAATAAAAAAAGACCTCAAGGTCTCATGGGCAGAATATCCAACCAGCGAAGCAACCGGCCCGCTTGGTGCGCTTGGCCAATTTGGCGACCGCTACGGCGAGACAGTTAAGGTTTATAAAATGATCGCCGACGGCGCCGAAAAGCCCTTCAGCTTCGAAATCTGCGGCGGCCCACACGTTGATCACACCTTGCAGCTCACTGAAGGCGGCAAAACCTTCAAAATCATCAAAGAAGAAGCCAGCTCAGCCGGCGTGCGACGTATTAAAGCGGTGCTTGCTTAGGTTAAGGCTTCAAAAAGTGCCAATAGCATCAGTGTCTAACAACAGTAGATGGGCCAGTGCGCCGGCGATCGCCGCTAACACAAGGCCGCCTATGACCCAGCAGATGGTCTTGCCAGTATTGGGGTATGATGAGTAGGTGGCGGCAACACCGTACTTTTTCATTTCAAGTTGCTTCGCGGCTCTCCCTAACGAAAAGACTCGGACGACACATATTATAAACTTTAGCGTATTAAGCGCAACTATTACGGTCTATTGACAAATAGTCTCCCTTTCTTATAATTGTTAATGCCCATTCCCTCAGAGAAAGAGCACTGCTCTATGAGTGACCCGACTGACGGTCAAGAAGAAGCCCCGTCACAGGAAGAGACGGCAACAGAGGAAGTGCCGTCGGATAAAGAAAACGACTACACTGCAATGCAGCCGCCGCCGCGCTCGCCGTATGTATCTCGTCGTAAGCCGCGGTAGTAGCTTTACCCTCATTCATAGCGGCCATTAGTAGGTTACCTCATGCGGTCTTTGGCTGCGCGAGGTAACCTACTTCATTTCTTTTAGTGACAATGACAAGGCTTACATAAAGAATTAATAGCCAGAAAGTTTGTTTTAGTGCGACAACAGTAACCTAAGGTTGTCGAGCATAATCGTTATGGTATATAATCGTGACGATGATTCTAGATAAAATAAAAAGCATAGTCCCAAAAAGATCAGGCGATACAGAAGGTGGCGATCATCTTGTCGCGCTTGATATCGGCACAGAGTTCGTAAAAGCCCTTATTGCCACAATTGATGGCGACGACATTACTATTGTTGGCGCTGGCCGCAAACACCAAGAACTCAGCGACATGCACAGCGGTGCCATTGCCGACATTGGCGCAGTGGTACAAAATTGCGAACGCGCGCTCACTGAAGCAGAAGCCCAGGCTGGCTTTCAGGCTAAAAAAGTCGTCATTGGCATTGCCGGTGAGCTGGTGAAGGGCCTCACCAACACCATTCGCTACAAACGCCCCCAACCCGATCGTGCGCTTGATATGAACGAAATGGAATTCATTATCGAAAAAGTGCAAGAGCGCGCCCACGCCAAAGCACAAAAACAGATTGCCTGGGAAACTGGTAATCAAGATGTTGAAATTAAGCTTGTTAACTCGGCAATAGTCAGTATTCATATTGATGGCTATAAAGTAACGAACCCCATTGGCTTTCAAGGCCGCGACATTGCCATTCAAATCTATACCGCCTTTGCGCCAATGGTGCACATTGGTGCCCTAGAACGGGTCGCCAGCGAACTCGATCTTGATCTGTTAGCCGTAGCCGCCGAGCCCTTCGCTGTCAGCCGCAGCGTGCTTGGGGTCGACGCCAGCAGCAGCTTCTCGGCCATTTTAATGGATATTGGCGGCGGCACCTCTGATGTTGCCGTGGTGAATGATGGCGGCGTCGAGGGCACAAAAATGTTTGGCATTGGCGGCCGTAGCTTTACGCGCACTATTGCCACCGAACTTGACCTTAGTTTTCAAGACGCCGAAAAACTAAAGCTTGCCATTGATGATCCAAACCTGAAGCCAGGTGCCAGAAAAAAGATCGAAGAAGCAGTCGATAAAACCCTAGAAGTCTGGCTTGGCGGCGTTGAGCTTGCGCTCGGTGAATTTGATGCTATTGATCATCTGCCAAATCGCATTCTGCTTTGTGGTGGTGGCGCCAGCTTGCATAAACTGGTTGAAACCCTTGAGAGCAATGAGTGGTATAAAGAGCTGCCGTTTACTCGCCAACCAACTATTCACCACATTGAACCCGAGCAGGTGGCCGGTATCGTCGATCACACCGGTAAAGTTACAGATCACACCTATATTACTGCCATGGGGCTCTTGCGCGTCGGGTATGATACCATGATAGGTACAAAACCTGCCGAAGGCCTTAAAGAAACTTTTAACCGAATCTTACACGTGTAACAGATGAGCAAAGACGTTATTTACATTGACACCGAAGACGATATTACGTCGATTATCGACCGCATAAAAACGGCCAAAGCCGATATCGTTGCATTGGTACCGCCAAAACGCATAGGTGTGTTGCAAAGTGTCGTTAACCTTAAATTGTTGAAGCGGGCAGCAACTGCGGCCAAAAAACATGTCGTGTTGATTACAAACGACACATCGCTAGCCTCGTTGGCGGGTGGCGTCAAGATCCCCACTGCTAAAAATTTGCAAAGCCGGCCCGAAATCGCTGCCATCTCGGCACTTGAAGTTGACAATAACGACGTTATTAACGGCGAAGAGTTGCCAATTGGCGAAATGAACGACGCCATGGGCCAAACAGTGCTCAAACCAGCTGCTCCGCCCACCGCTCAGCCGGGCGAGCCTCCGCTTTCAAAAGCTGTTCCACTCAAGAAAAACGGCAAAAACCCCTTAAAAGTGCCCGATTTTCTAAAATTTCGTAAAAAGCTGTTTATTATTGCCGGTGCAGCGCTGGCGCTTATTATTTTTATATGGTGGGCCTTTTGGCTGGCACCAAGCTTAACTGTGGCGATTACCGCTAAAACAACCATTGCCAACGTCAGCCGCAACATTGTGCTCGATCCCGCTGCATTACAAACCGACGCTAATGAAAACATCGTGAAGCCAGTTGTTCAGCAGCTCAAAAAGACCAATAGCGTCGATTTTGATGCCACTGGCAAGAAGGACGTTGGCGAAAAAGCAACGGGCACGGTTCAGGTTCGTAATTGTGACAGCTCGACAAGTTTTGTTATTCCCGCTGGTACGCTATTAACGGCAGCCTCAGGCCAGCGGTTTAATAGCGCCACGGCGGTGAGTGTGCCTGGTTTTTCTGGCTCGGCTTCGGCTTGCCGAACAACTGGCTCCGGAGCAGGCAATGCGAACGTTGCAATAGCGGCAGAAACATTCGGGCCCGAATATAACATTGGCCCTGCTAACTTCACTATCGCGGGGGTGGGTGGAGATGTCTATGCCTCAAGCCAAGCGGCAACTTCAGGCGGCTCAAAGCGAACCATCACCGTTGTTTCAGATGCCGATGTTGAAAAAGCCAAGCAGCAATTAGGCACTCAAGATGCAGCCGCCGTCAAAGAAGAGCTTGCCAAACAGTTTAAAAAAGAAGATTACCGGCTCATTGAAGAAAGCTTTAAAACCGACACCGGCCAACCGGCAGTTAACCCCGCAATCGGCCAAGAGACTGCCAAAGCAAAACTAACAGTTGAAACAACCTATACCATGACAGCTCTTCATAAGCGTGACCTAGGTGACATCTTAAACATTGCCGTACGTGAGCAGATTAAAGCTGAAAACCAAGAAGATATCTATGATAACGGCGCCAATGAACTCAAGTTTAAAAACTTTCAGACTATCGAAAGCGGCAAAGCCACCGTTACACTCAGTACAACCGGCTATATCGGCACCAAAATAGACCAAGAAGCCCTCAAAGAACAGATGGTGGGCAAGCGCTATGGTGATATCGAGGCGTTGGTCAACCAAAACCCAAACATTGAAAAAGTCGATATAGCATTTTCGCCATTTTGGGTAACAAACGGGCCCTCGGTTGATAAGATCACCATTACCTTTAATGTCGTTAAGAAATAATGAGCAGTAAAGCCGCACTGCTGCTTTGTTTTGATGTCGGCGAGAAGCGAGTTGGCGTGGCGAAGGCGGTAAGATCACCCGGCATTGCCTTTGCTATTAGCACGCTCAATAATGACGCTACTATTACTGACGAACTGGCCCTGCTGATACAAATAGAACACCCCGACCGCTTGGTGGTGGGCCGGCCCCGAAACCAGGCTGGCGAAGCCACTAAACAAACTAAATGGGTAGAACAATGGGTCAAGAAGCACCTTGCGCCCCTTAACCTACCCATAAGCTGGCAAGATGAATCACTAACCTCGGTTGCCGCTGAAGAACACCTAAAACGCAGCAAAAAAAAATACAGCAAGGGTGATATCGATGCCGCCGCTGCCGCCGTTATACTACAAGATTTTATAGAGGAGTATTGGCATGCAACTGCAAAGTAATTCATCAGCCTTAAAGGCGCACATGCCTCGGGGCCGTAAAGTGTGGTGGTATAGTGCCGCTGGCGTCTTGGCTTTCTTTTGCCTGCTTGTTATTGGTACGTTTTGGTGGTACAACCACAATCTTACCCCTGTTGATAGCGATGCTTCGGCAAAGCTCTTTCGAGTTGAGGCGGGCGACACTGCCGATAGTATTGGCCGACGCCTGGTAACAGAGGGCCTCATTCGTAATGATGTAGTATTTAAGATTGTACTTCGGCTTGAAGGTAAGGCCAGTACCATAAAAGCCGGCGCCTATCAGCTATCGGCGGCTGAAAACATGCATGCAATTATTGCAAAGTTAGTCTCGGGTAAGCCAAACACTGTGCGTTTGCAGCTGAGCCCTGGCATTACGCTCAAAACGGCCCGTGAACAGATTATAAAAGCGGGTTTTAGTGCTGAAGCTGTCGACGCCGCATTGGCAAAAAAATATAATCACCCCTTGCTAAAAGACAAACCGGCTGAAGCGTCTTTAGAGGGCTACCTGTTTCCTGACACCTATTTCGTTAACCTCGACGAGTCACCTGAAACCTTGGTAGTAAGAATGTTTGACACCCTTTATCAAAAAATACAAAACGGCAATTTGTTGCCAGCTTTTTCGGCCGAAGGTCTTAACATGCACCAAGCCATCATCTTGGCATCTGTTATCGAAAAAGAAGTAGGGCCAAGCGACAGAGCCCATGTTGCGCAAGTGTTTTTAAGCCGCCTCAGAATGGAAATGCCGCTTGGCTCAGATGCGACGTTTGCGTACGCCGCCGCCCAGCTAGGCGTGGCGGCTACTCCTGATCTCAATTCCCCCTATAATACCCGGCTTGTTACTGGGCTTCCGCCTGGCCCTATTTCTAACGTTTCATACTCTTCGCTTGAGGGGTTAGGGCGCCCCACGGCAACCGAGGATCTTTATTTTGTCTCTGGTGACGATGGCATTAACTATTTCTCAAAGACCCTCCCTGAGCATGAGGCAAATACGGCGAAATATTGTCATCTGAAGTGTCAGTTATAGGTAGCTTACTTCTCTGAAAGCCTGCGCACCCTCTCTTCCTAGATCGTGTGAAATCGGTTTTACTAACCGATTTCAGCCCAACGCTTCTTGAAAGCTCCGGTGGAGCTTGAAAGAAAAAGAGTGGTCTAGGAAGAGTGAGTACGCAGGCTTTCAGAAAAAATGTGCATCATTCTACAGAGGAGGAACTATCCACAGGTATATAACAAAACATATTGACATTAGTGTCAATAGTTGCTATTATAGTCCCATACGCTTGTAGTGAGTACATCACAACAGAGGTAGCTTACGGCAACGCGTTACTCCGAAAGAGTCATATGGGGTGATCTACTAACAAAAACAGATCAAACTACACTAAGTTATTATCTAACATAAGGTCGTCCACCCCGGTTCTTGCGGCAAAAAATAGCCGCTACAAAGAAAGACTCGCTCGGAATGCGCCCAGTGGTAACACGGGCATGGAGATGCATATTCGTACCAATCAAACTATGTCGTTAGCTCACACGCAAATGACAGACGCAGACGCTCGCCTAAGCATGAAGAAATCGGCTAAAAAGCCGCTGCTGAAGCGTATTAAGCCGGCTGCTGCAGTAACGTACGTTGCCATTACGGCTTTAATCATTAGTATTCTTTCGATCGGTTATCGGTCGAACCAGCAAGATACTGCACTATTTGGTGTCAGTGGCGTTCAAGCCTCTGAAACAACTTCTACATCTGTTGACCAAGTGAGTGCAGCAAAGATTGCCGCTTCACTCGCCGAAGCCACTGATATTGGTGTACAAACCAACGTCGCTAACCTTTCGACCAGCCTGAGCATACAAAATGAGCTCGCACAGTCGAATGGAACATCGGCTTCAAAACCGCAACTGGCAATGGGCAGTGTTAAGCAAAAAATTACCCAATACCAGACCAAAACTGGCGACAGCGTGCCTTCGATTGCAGCTGCTCACGGTGTATCTGCCGATACAGTTAAGTGGGCCAACAGCCTTACGAGCGACAACGTGCCGGCTAACCAACAATTGCAGATTCCTGCCGTTGACGGTGTCATTTATACCGTTCGTGCAGGTGATACGGCTGATGGCATTGCTGCCAAATATAAGGCCGACAAAAACCGCCTGATTACTTATAACGATGCCGAGGTAAGCGGCTTACAGCCAAACCAACAGATTGTTATTCCTGGTGGTGCCTTGCCTGAAAACGAGCGCCCAAGCGCCCGTGCTTCAAGCAGCCTGTCGTCATCCGCTAACGTATTCGTTGCCAACTTTACGCCGTTGTATGGCGGCGCAGGCTACCCATTTGGCTGGTGTACACACTATGCCGCCCGAATGTCTGGTGCGCCTAGTAACTGGGGTAATGCCAATACCTGGGATACCGGTGCTCGTGCAACCCCAGGCTGGACGGTAAGTTCAGTACCTCGAGCCGGTGCCATTGCCCAGACTGATGCCGGTGGCTATGGCCACGTAGCGATTGTTGACGCCGTTGAGGGCAACATGATCAGATACTCAGACATGAATGGTCTGCGCGGCTTCGGTGCCGTCGGTGCCAGTGACTGGGTGCCTGCCTCGTATTTCCAGAACTACATTTTCCGTAAGTAATCGGCCAAACGCCAAAAAAGAAAAAGCGATCTGTTAAAGGATCGCTTTTTTCTTTATAATAGGCGCAATGAAGTTTGTTGATAGTGTTGAAGTTGAAATTATTGCCGGCAAGGGTGGCGACGGTGCCCTCAGTTTTCGGCATGAAAAATATGTTGACAAAGGTGGGCCAGACGGTGGTGACGGTGGTGACGGTGGTGATGTTATCTTCGAGGCCGACACCAACCTTAACACCTTATTGCACTTTCGTTATAAACAAGCTCTGCAGGCTGAAAATGGTGAAAAAGGCGGCAAGCGGCGGCGTCATGGCAAAGCTGGCCAACCTCTAGTAGTCAAGGTGCCTGTTGGCACCGTGGTAACAGATATCAGAACTCACCGTGAGCTGGCAGATATAACAACAGAGGGCCAGCAAATAACCGTTGCAAAAGGCGGCAAGGGTGGCTTTGGTAACGCGCATTTTGTCTCCTCGACGCGTCAGGCGCCCCGTATAGCCGAGTTGGGCGAAAAAGGCCGAACGTATCAGGTGCGGCTTGAACTGAAGCTCCTGGCCGATGTAGGGCTGATTGGGCTGCCGAATGCTGGCAAATCTACCTTCTTAAGTGTAGTTTCGCATGCTACACCCGAAATAGCCGACTACCCCTTTACAACCCTCACCCCCCAGTTGGGAGTGGCTGAGGTTGATGGTTTTGACATGTTGGTTGCTGATATTCCAGGCCTCATAGAAGGCGCGGCCGAAGGCAAGGGCCTGGGCGATGCATTCTTACGCCACATTGAGCGCACAGCAGTGCTGCTTCATCTGATAGATATCTATAGTAACGATGTTGCGAAAGATTACCAGGCTATTGTGCATGAATTACACCGTTATAGCCCCAGCCTTACCGCTCGGCCACAGATCATTGCGCTCACAAAATGTGAAGGCCTCGAAAGTGATCTTATTTTGCTGCAAAAACAGGCACTTGAGAAGGTATTACCGAAGGGTACCTTGTGCTTTGCGATTTCTTCGCAGTCAGGCCAGGGAATAAAGGAGGTGTTAAGAAGCTTAAAAACGTATGTGCAAAAGGCGCGTATCGTGGAGCCTGCGGTAGAAGCTGAAACAGATGCCGTGCCAACCATTGAGCTTTCTAAAGCTAAGCAAAACGACACCTGGCATGTGCGAAAAGAGGCCGATAAATTTATTGTAACAGGTGAAAAAATTGAGCGCTTTGCAGCGCGAACTGATTTTCGCAATACGCATAGCTTGCAGCGCTTGCGTGATATTATGCGAAAAACCGGTATTTTACATGAGCTGCGGCGTGCTGGGGCTGAAAATAACAGTATAATTCAAATAGGCGAAGCTGGTGATCATCGCCTTAGCTTTAGTGAAAACAAATAAAATGTTAAAAAGTCATTAAAACTATTGACATAAGGTAATATTCATAGTATTATCATTGGTAACATTAGTTGAACTGGTTAACTTTAGTTCCTAATGCCCATTGACAAGTAGACAGATGCATTTCTGGCGCTGTTAAAACATTAGGCATAGTGTTTTGGCAGCGCCAGAAATTTCAATCCTCCTGGCGTTGATCAACCGAACCAAACGAAAGGAAAAGCGCATGTCGCGCTTGCTGAAGTTTGCCCTTTTGGGCATGCTGGCCTTCCTGGGCTTCAAGTTCCGTCACATCATCACCGGCCAGCGGATCAACCGGGACACGCCCGCCACGTGCGGCACGAGAGTCACCACGGCCGGCACCGACACCGCCATCTCCGCGAAGCTCGACCGCGACCTCTCCGTGCAGCCCACGACGACCATCGGCCAGACCGACACCGACTGCCACGACGACGACAGCGATCTCTGCAGCACCAACCCGGCCGACACCGGCAGCAACCACGGGCTCTCCAACTCGGCCTCGCCGGTCGCCGCGGACGACTTCAGCACGTGGCTCAGCCTCGGCCGCGGCTCGATGGACGAGGAGTTCGCCAAGCACTTCAACTCCGACACCGAGTCCACCCTGGCCAACCTGCGGGTGCCGGAACTCACGCTCGACGCCATGGCGGACGCCGCGGTGCAGGAACCGCTCGTCGCCGCCGCGGGCTGATCTCGACCCGGCGCGAGAAGCACCCGGAGGGCACCCTGACAACGTTCAGTGGTGCCCTCCGGGCACTCGCCCACTCTCAGGAAGCATCTGTCACTTGTCTTCCGCAAAAGAATAGTAAGCCTCAAGGGCTTTTTGTTTGCTTAAATGTTCCAAACCACATCCGCCTACTACTTTATTGAGTGCGTTACACGCCGGCCAGCCCTTTGAGGGCCGGTCGGGTTGCACTTCGCTTATACCCTCAATAAAGTAGTAGGCGGATGTGGTTTACATCTCACTGAGCCGAAAGATGCTAAGCTATACTCATGCCCAGCCTATCTCAACCCACCTTCTTTTTTTACGACCTTGAAACAAGCGGTATCGACCCGCGCAAGCAGCGCATTATGCAGTTTGCTGGCCAACGAACAGATATGAACCTAGAGCCGGTGGGCGAACCGGTGAATATTATGGTGGCGCTCAGCGATGAAGTGCTGCCCGAGCCCTATGCTATTCTTGTTACCGGTATTACCCCGCAAAAAAGCCGCGACGAAGGCTATACCGAAGCTGAATTTTTACGCATTTTTAGCGAACAAGTCTGTCAGCCGCAAACAACAACGCTTGGGTTTAATACAGTTCGGTTCGACGACGAGTTCATGCGCTTTACCCTGTGGCGTAACTTTTACGATGCCTACGAATGGCAATGGAAGGATGGCTGCTCGCGATGGGATTTGCTTGATGTCGTGCGTATGACGCGTGCCCTCCGGCCAGAGGGCATTAGCTGGCCGGTTGACAGCAGCGGCGCCCCAACCAACCGCCTTGAGCTGCTTACCAAACAAAATGGTCTATTGCATACGCACGCGCATGACGCACTTTCGGACGTGCTGGCTACTATTAGCGTCGCCAAGCTTATTAAGCAGCAGCAACCGAAGTTATTCGACTATCTGCTGACGATGCGTGGTAAGAAAGCGGTTGAGGGGTTGGTGAACCTTGCCGATCCGCAGCCATTTGTTTACACTTCGGGCCGCTACCCGAAAGAGATTGCTCACACAACGGTGGCTTACCCTATTGCTCCTGGGAGCCGGCCAGGCTCTGTAGTGGTGTGGGATCTTCGCCACGACCCGGCTGAATGGGCACGTAAATCGCCTGAAGAGCTGAAAAAAGTTCGTTTTGCCGCCGCCGAGGTGCGAAAAGCCGAAGGGTTTGTGCCATTGCCAGCGAAAGAACTGGTATATAACCGCTGCCCGGCGGTTGCGCCGCTTGGTGTGCTTGACGCGGCAGCCCAGGCACGCTTAGGGCTCTCGCTTGAAGCAGTGCAGCAAAATTTGAATAAACTAGCGAATAGTGGCTTGGCTGAAACGCTCGACCAAGTATTTGCCGTTCGAGAAATGCCAAGCAGCAGCGATGTTGATGTTGCGCTTTACGACGGCTTTATTGGTGACACCGACAAAACTCACATGAGCGTTGTGCGGGCGGCTGAGCCTGACGATTTAAAGGCTATGAAGCTTCAGTTTAATGATCGCCGCTTAAGCGAGCTGCTGGTGCGTTATAAGGGCCGCAATGTGCCGCAAGCGCTTAATGAAGACGAGCGAGCCGCATGGGAGGCTTATCGGGCAAAAAGAATCGCGGCCGACCTACCCGCTTTTGGCAAGCAGTTGGCGCAAGCAGGGGCACAGGCCAAGTCAGAAGAGCAGCGGTTTTTATTACAAGAACTACAGCTATGGGCTGAAAGCATTGTGCCAATTGGCGAAGAAGCCTCGGCTTAAATAGCACTAAGCCTCAGCTTGCGTCAGTGTTGAAAGCTTTTTTTGGGTACGCTTTCGAGTGGCTTTGCTGCGGGCTTGGCCCTTTTTTGCAGAAGCAGTAGCAGCTTGATTTTTGCGATGAGAGCGTCGCCTTTTGGCAGCAGTTTTCTTGGTGCTGGTTTTTTCGGGTGCAACCCAATCTTTCGGAACGAAATCAATTGACCGAATAAGCTGCCATACGCCAAAGAGAAGTAATGGAACAAGTATCAACACAGCATACCACGGCAGCTGAATAGCGGTGCCTGGCACAATACCGGCCATTAAAAAATTGAGCAACGCCGAAGAGACGGTGTCGTTTGTAATGCTCAAGAACACCAAGAATACCACAACTAGGTAGGGGAATATTTTTGTCAGTTTCATGTTTGCACCTGTTATGTGTTATTGCAATTATAGCAAAAGATTGTATCAGAGACAATGTTGATGTAATTAATACTCTCATCGTTATATAACCTGACCTTCGTGAAATGTCTGAACATACTGCTTAGACCGCACTCCGCTCACGAATGATGTTCGCTGCGTTACAGCCGGGAAGGCTGATGATCTAAAGCAGTATGTTCAGACATTTCACAGTGAAAACAGCCGAAGGACAGCCGACGTTCGCTAAGGCTGTGCATGCGTTCCATTGGGCATCTGGGTGGCGGGTTTTGATAACCAAGTGTTATGCTTAAGAAATGAAGCGAATACCGAAGTCAAAGCTGCCTTTGCTGGCAATATTCACAATAATTCTCATTGCTATAATTGCCATAATTATATATGGCCGCCCTTTATGGGAGCTGCTCAGTGATACAGAGAAGACCCGCGAGCTTATTACTGCCGCCGGGCCGTGGGGGCCACTAGTATTTATGGCACTGCAAATTGTACAGGTGTTTGTGGCGCCAATTCCGGGCCAGGTGATTGGCTTTGTGGGCGGTTATTTATTTGGCACCTTTTGGGGGACTGTTTATGCCATGGTCGGTGCCACTATTGGGTTTACGGCAATTTTTCTGTTGGCTCGCAAGTTAGGGCGGCCGTTTGTTGAACGTTTTGTAGATCAAAAAACACTGAAAAAGTTCGATTATTTAAGTGAAAATAACGGTGCTTTCATATTATTTTTAATTTTTCTGCTGCCCGCGCTGCCCGACGATTTAATCTGTTTTATTGCGGGTTTGACCAATATAAAAATTAAAACGCTTATTATAATCTCGGTGCTGGGCCGCCTACCTGGATATTTGGTGTTGAGCTTTGCTGGGGCGGGGGTTGCAGAATCTAACATTCAGCTAGTGGCAATTATTATGAGTATAGCGTTGGCAATTTCGGCGGTTGCGTTTTGGCAGCGGCGGCGTATTGAGCGGTTTATTAAACGGCTAGGCGAGCGTAAAGAGTAGTCAAACACGATTTTGGCAATAGGTGTATATAATGCATCTATTTCTGGTATGATAAACCCCATTGCTATAGTTTTTTAATTTCACGGAGGTGGGCGATGGCTGAAGTAGAAATAAACTTTTCAAATCTTAACTTTGACGAAAAAACAATGCGACAGGCAACGGGGTCGTTTTTTCGTGATTTTTTAGCCGAGGCGGGCTATGACGGCGCCGAGATAACACTTTTAAGAAGAGTGTTTATGAGACGCCTGCTGGGTAAATATGCCGCTGAGATCACGCGGGGGCTTCACGTGCCCTTTCCGGGCCGCACCTTTCCTGAGGCGCTGGGGGAGCTTTTATTCGACATTGGCAATAAAGAAAAGCGGCACCAGAATATCGCAGAGCTGAAGTTTGCAACTGCCATGCCCGAGGTAAGCCGTGCACTTGAGCCAATGGCGAGCTACCAAAAGCGTATTGGCAAGGGTAGCGACCAAGCCTCGAGCCAGCTTGATGCCGTGCTCTATCCGTTCAGTGGTGAGAACGGGTCATTAATTGATCTTGATGATAAAACCGCTCCTTTTAAACATCGCACGTTTCAGCTAACGGCCGAAGTGCTGCACCGGTGGGGAATTCCGCTTAATCAAGATATGCCTCACGATGAATTATTCAAGCAGCTATGTGACCAGATGGTTTTTTATGGGTTTCATGCCCTTACGCTCGACAGTTTGCATGCGCGGCGGCAGTATAAAGATGAAAATAACGAACTATATGGCTTGCCGCCTGATTTTGTGGAATATGTGGCAATGAAAGGGCTGTTTATTAACGCCCATGTATCGGTGGGGCGGGTTGATGTTGTGAAGGGCGGCGCATTACTTCGGGCGACCACGGAGGAGGCTGAGCTTTTGGCAGCGGCCGATGAATCGTTCTGGAAGACGCAGCAGGGCGAATGGCTACAGTTGGCTCTGCGGCATTACAGCGGCGAAGGGCCGTTCAGAATGACAACCGAAGAGCCTAACTCATGCAAAGTTGATGAAGACGGCAAGGTGGTGAACTTAGCGCAATACCGTGCGAGTAACGAGATGCTGCGCAACATAGAGCAGGCAGCCTAACTAACAGCGGCTAGTCAGCCGTAAAAAACTTGCTATAATAGAACAGATATGGCAAGAGTTTATTACGCTACTGGTTTTGAATTGTGGCCTTGTTTCAATGCAGGGGCGGCGCTATGAGCTCGCTACTGGTTGTTCGTGGCGCGCGTGAGCATAATCTTAAAAATATTGATGTTGAGATTCCGCGCGACAAACTAGTGGTAATTACCGGCCTGAGCGGTTCGGGCAAGTCGAGCCTGGCTTTCGACACAATTTATGCCGAAGGCCAGCGGCGCTATGTTGAGAGCCTTTCGAGCTATGCCCGGCAGTTCTTGGGCCTGATGGAGAAGCCCGATGTTGACCAGATTGACGGCCTGAGCCCGGCAATTTCAATCGACCAAAAATCGACCAGCCGTAACCCTCGTTCAACCGTGGCCACCGTCACCGAAATTTACGATTATTTGCGGCTTTTATTTGCGCGCATTGGTGTGCCGCACTGCCCAATTTGCGGCAAGCCGGTTGAAAAGCGGAGCCCACAGGCAATTGTTGATTCGGTGCTCACCCAGCCCAAGGGTGCGCGCCTGATGATTCTGGCGCCAGTTATTAGCGACAAAAAGGGCGAATTTGCCCATATTCCTGAGCAATATCAGCGAGCGGGCTTTGCCCGGGCTCGGGTTGACGGCGTAATATATTCGCTCGACGAATGGCCAGAGCTCGATAAAAAATACAAACACACCATTGAAATTGTAGTTGACCGTGTGGTGAACAGCCCTGAAAATAGCAGCCGCATCACCCAATCGGTTGAGCAAGCGCTTGAGGTTGCCGAAGGCGCCTTGCTGGTGGTGAATGCCGACACTGAAGAGGAATCACTTTATAGCCAGCGCTACGCCTGTGTTGATCACCCCGATGTGGCGATTCCTGAACTGGCACCGCGCCTATTTAGCTTTAACTCACCGCACGGTGCCTGCCCGGTGTGTACCGGCCTTGGTGCACGGCTTGAGGTTGACCCTGATTTGGTGTTTACGCCTGATCTCACAATTACCGAGGGTGCAATTCGGCCCTTTAATCGGGTTAACATGGACACTTGGTATATGAAAAAGCTGACAGCAGTGGCCGAGCGCCATGGTTTTAGCTTGCAGGTGCCGGTGCGCGAGCTATCACCAGAGGCGATTGAAAAGGTGTTGTATGGCACGGGTAACCAGGCCTATTCGGTATCGCTTGGCAATGGCCGCTATTTTGACACCGCCTATGAAGGTGTTATTCCGAACCTTGAGCGCCGCCATAAAGAAACCGACAGTGATTTCATGCGCCGCGACATCGAACGCTTTATGCGTGAGCGTGAATGCCATGCTTGCCACGGCAAACGGCTGAAACCCGAAGCGTTGGCGGTGACGGTACACGGTTTTTCAATTATGGACATCTGCTTTTTAAGTGTCGCAGACGCCCTGACTCTTTTTGAAACCTTAGAGCTCAGCCAGCAAGAGCAGCTTATTTCAAAGCAGATCTTTCGTGAAATTACCGCGCGGCTTGGTTTTATGCGCGATGTGGGTTTGACCTATTTGTCACTATCGCGGGCGGCGAACACTCTGTCGGGCGGCGAAGCCCAGCGCATTCGCCTGGCGACGCAAATTGGCTCGGGCCTGCAAGGGGTGCTTTATGTGCTCGACGAGCCTTCAATTGGCCTTCATCAGCGCGATAATGACCGCTTAATTAAAACGTTAAAACACCTTCGTGACCTCGGTAACACCGTGCTGGTGGTAGAACACGATGAAGACACTATTCGTGAAGCCGATTACCTGCTCGACATTGGCCCTGGCGCTGGCGTACACGGTGGCAAGGTGGTGGCACACGGTACGCCCGAAGAAGTCGCAGCACACCCAACCAGCGCAACTGGTAGATATTTAAGCGGTGCCGAGAAAATAGCGGTGCCAAAGAAACGCCGCGAAGGGAACGGCAAGTTGCTGACCGTGAAAGGTGCTCGCGAGCATAATCTTAAGAATATTGATGTTACCCTGCCGCTCGGTAAGTTAACGGTGGTGAGCGGTGTCAGCGGTTCAGGCAAATCAACCTTGGTGAACGACATTCTTGCCAAAGCCCTCGCCAACCGCCTGCATCGTGCACACGATGTTCCTGGCAAGCACGACAGCATTGAAGGCATTGAGCAGCTCGATAAAGTGATTGTCATTGATCAATCGGCAATTGGCCGCACGCCGCGCTCGAACCCGGCCACTTATACCGGCGTGTTCACACCAATTCGTGAATTATTTGCTAGCACGCCTGAAGCGAATATTCGGGGTTACAAAGCGGGGCGGTTTAGCTTTAACGTAAAGGGTGGCCGCTGCGAAAACTGCCAGGGCGACGGCGTGATTAAAATTGAAATGCACTTTTTGCCCGATGTGTATGTTACCTGTGAAGTGTGTAAAGGCAAGCGTTATAACCGCGAAGCGCTCGAAATTCTTTATAAAGGCAAAACCATTTCAGATGTGCTTGACATGACAGTTGAAGCTGCTGCCGAATTCTTTAAAAACGTACCAGCCGTAGCGCGCAAAATGGACACATTGGTTGAAGTTGGCCTAGGCTACATTAAGCTTGGCCAGCCAGCAACAACCTTTAGCGGTGGCGAGGCGCAGCGCATTAAGCTCGCCAGCGAGCTCAGTCGCCGTGCAACCGGCCGTACGCTTTATATTCTTGACGAACCAACCACCGGCCTGCACAGTGCCGATGTAAAAAAGCTGCTGCATGTGCTGCAAGCGTTAGTGAATACTGGCAACAGCATGGTTATTATTGAACACAACCTCGATGTTATAAAATCTGCCGATCACCTGATCGACATGGGCCCTGAGGGTGGCGAGGCTGGTGGCCAAGTGATTGCCGAAGGCACACCAGAAATAATAGTTAAAGCCAAAACTTCATATACTGGCACATATCTCGCTCCGCTGCTTGCTTAATGTAACTATGACATCACCAGAAAGCCGACCGGCACATGAGCAGTCGTTTGAATGGCTAGCCAAAGCTTCGCACGAGGCAGAGCTGCTGCCTACTGATGCTGAAGAACTGACGGGTCTTGCGGGTGACATTAACCGCCATCTAGAGACGATGAGAAAAGCGAAGCGTGATTCACTCGACATGCTGCTGGCCTCCAATATTAGCATATTAGCCTCAATGAGTTATGGAGGGTTTGCGCTAGGGAATGTCGTGGGATCAGCTAACATGTTACTTAACGGCATTGCTTTTGGTATGTATATGGCAGAGACGGCGGCAGTTATTAATAGACGGCGTCAAAAACGCTTAACGACAACGTATTACATAGACGATTACAGATTGCAATATCTCTATGCCCAACGAGAAAGTGCTACCTTTCAAAAAGGTCGGGTTATTGGATTTATTCATCCACCTTCGAGCGAAGGTAAAACCGGGCCGATTGGCTACAGCGACGAATCGCTAAGCAAGGTGCTTCATCTGCTTTCGCAGACAACGGTCGATGCCACAATTATGCCTTTAGACCCAAAAACCGAGGCTGCTGATGCCGTAGACGTAGCACAGCTCATAAAAGACATAAAGGGCTATAGCTGTAAGATTCCTTACCCTGAAGGCACAAAAGCCATCTATGTTACAAAAGAGCAGTTAGACAAGATAGCCGCCGGCGATGTTCATCGAAAATTACTACAAAAAGTGGCGGCTATTTACCCCTCGGTCGCCAGTAGCCTTTATACGCCAATGGCGCAGCAGGCAATAGGAGAGCTGTTGAGGCAAGAGCTCATCGTAGATAGCCGAATACAGGTGAGTGGGTTCGACGAGAATGGTGAATTTGACATTGTAAAAGTGAACCGTTCACCCCAAGTGATTGGGCCGATGATTTCTATGGAGAGTCATAGAACCGATGCAAACCAGATTCAGCCAATTGCTTCGCTCGCACCACTGAGCCCTGGTTGTGAGAAAGAAATCGCCCAACGCTTAGATACCGGTTCGTACGACAATCTTTCAGTGCTAGCATTGGCTTGGCAAAGTATTGGCAAACGGCAAGCGCTCTCTGATCAGCCAATACAGCGGCGTGATCACCTAAAATCACCGGGCTTGGGGCCTAGTCGTAGAGAAACTGCACGGCTTTTTAGGCGCATGGGCGCGGGAGCGGTCGGTAGCCTTCTCAGCGCTGCTGCACTATCGATGGCTCAAGGTGAAAACGAAACTCTACCAGGCTTATCTGTGCGTGCTCACGGTAACGCTTCGATTGAGGGCTACTATGCTCAAAGCGCCGTCAGTGATATCAATGGTGATACGCTTGAATGGTTTGATGTAGATGGGGTTGTGTATGACGTTCCAGATAAGCTGGTAGACGCGCCTGCAAAAGATTATATTGAAGCAACCATCATGAGAAGTGTAGATGACGGGGGTGTGGTGAATATCCCAATAAAAGAGCACACCCGCCTAGCTGCCCTGCAAGTGACCGACGATGAAGGTAACGTGCTTTCGTATAACCTTTTGTATTCGGCCGAAAGCCTACCGTTTATAAAAGTAGACACCAAAGGGGCAACTCGCGTGCGGGTTGTATATAAGCTGATAGCTGCAGAAGGCAGCGGCATAGCGATACCGCATCGCCCCATTACCGTCTATGGCGAGCATACGCCCGACGAAGACACGACACTTCGCTTCGACGTGTCTGCTGAAGAGCTTGCCGAACAATTAAGTAATGATGTGCCGTATAATGCCGGCGAGCCACTTAAACACATGCTAGAAGGCGCCAATGCGGCCAATTTAGCAAAAAAGATCTATCAGCCTGATGGTGTAGCCAACTGTGATGTCAGTGCAAAAGTGGTTGCGCTCAATAATTCTGTGGCACATGATGACAATATGGCGTACGTAGAAGGTTATGCAGTGCATGATACCGAGACCTCGAGGGAAGAGCACGTTCTTGTGCCTCACGCTTGGCTGGCAACTGAAGATAAGCCGCATATAGATGCTACTTCGTCATTGCCGCCAGGCGCAACGCTGGCCGATGTTGGCCTACCCGATACTTCGCAACAAGAGCTGGCCGATGTGTACTACGGAAATGTCAGTGAATTCGACCGTGCCAAACACTATCCTTTTCCGTGGGAACCACTGGCGGCATTGGGCGGCCTGGCACTAGGAGGGGCTGCTATTCATCAAAGAAAGCGTCTTGGCCTAGGGCTGGTGCGAGCAGTAGATGGCCTACGAAAAAAAGTCGTGGCTGAACCAATCTCGCCTAGGCTGTTAAGCGGCCTGTTGGCCTATGAATCATTTGCATCGTTTGATGAACCGATTGATGCAGCTACTTTTTCGGCTTTACGGCAAGAAATCGCACGAACAAGTAAAACATTAACGAGTGCAAGTGCCACAAACGAGGCGTTAAACAGTACGATTCAAGGTAAAAGCGTGCTAGTAAAGTCGTTACTAGACCCAAAAGAACAACGAAGCGCCCGGCGACAAGCTGCTCGCATGCTAAGAGACCGCCAATGGGAGCTGCTAAAATCAGCAAAAACTCAAGGTAGCTAGCCTGGCGTATTCCTTGGCTAATAGATGATTTTAGGAGCGTGATAGGGGTAAGCGCATGTTTATCCGCAGCATTATTTGGTCGGCAAACTATGGTAAGCCGAGGGAACTTTTGATACATTCACCACATTGCCTTGTTACTGAGGCAGATGCACGGAGTACAATAAACAACATGATTATGAAAAAAACCATTCTCGCAGTAATTTTAAATGTTCTTTTTGGTGGCGTTGGCTATATTTATATCAAAGAACCCACGCGTATACCTTTAGCTATTTTTCTTATCTTTGTCACTGTGTATGAATTTATACGTAATATTTTTGTTATATCGAATCCCGCTACGGCCAATGACCCTTTTGCTATCCATATGCTGCCGATGCTGTCGCTTTTCGGCTCTATTGCGGGAACGATACTGCTCATAATTATGGCTGTTGATGTCTATTTATTGGTTAAGCGCCAATATAGCAAGCCAGGCCGTTCACGATCACGTTCAGCCAAAGCAGCTTAACAACATCAGATTATATTAGCGAGTAGATGCTAAGCCATTACAGTAGGGCTAACGGCGACCCTAAAAAAGGCGCGCACGCGGGCGCGAATGAGCGCTGCTTGGTATGATTGTAGCTGGTAATTAACAGCTTGGCTGGCTGTTTCAGTTAAAAAATGACGCAGCTGGGCTTCGTCGATTTTTGTTATATCTTTTGCATAAAAATGTGCTAACGATTTGTTAATTATTTCTTTGCTGAAATTATCAACACCATCGGCACAGCTAGCAGTGCCGTTTGTTACAATTGGCTTGTTTTTAAGAACTGCATAGAGCACCTCGAGTACGTTATCGGGCGTTACTTGGCTACCAATCAGCACAACATCGGCGGTGGTAATTTTGTGAAAACTCTCAAAAACATTTTGATATGTATTGTAGAGCACAGAATAATCGCCATGCAATTGGTCTACATTTATGCCCAGGCCCTTCAGCCGAGCCGCTATTGCTTCAGAACTACTATCTTGACCGACAATGTGAACAGAGAGATCCATAAGTATGCTCCATTAGCTACATGAGTATATTATACACATATATGACCTATCTCACAATTATTGCATGCTAGGCAACAAGCATATTGCTCGCCTTGACTGGGCCGAGGCTTCTCAAAGCATATGCTTTCATGATTGAATATGATTGCCGGTATATATCGAGCAAATGATACCCGTCTTGTTCAATAAGATTTATGAGGAGCTGTAGTTTTTCTGAAGGAATGTCCCTTAAAAACTCTTCTAATTCTGATGTTGGGGCACTTAAAATAAACTTACAGATACGTGCGTTAGGGTTAAATTCTTCTTTGCGTACTATGTGGGCTAGCTCGTCTAAATGGTCAACATACATGTGGTTAATAGCATGCTCCAACTTAGGATTCTTAAAGATTGAGGTGTCAAGTAGCATGATTACATAGCCGAAAATTACTTCTTCGATATTCTGGTTTAGTAAAAAATTTTCAATAGCAAGCTCATGAAGCCCTGTGATGCGAATATCATCAATAACAATAAGACTACGCCTCTCGTTTACGCTAGTCGTGTCAATAGCGAGTTTATTGTCGGCAAGCAAATTTGCACGTTGGCCGAAGTCCATGCTGCTGTAGTCTTTTGCGTAGGCTTGACACTTAAGCGGTGTGTAAATGATATCAACACCATGTGATTTTAAAATATTGAATAGATTCTTTGCTATGGATGTTGCTGCTGTGGGGGTATTATGATATGCAGATCCTGTCAGACAGTATTTTTTATGCTTCAAAAGTGTATTCTTTTGCAAAAAACTAGCAAGCTCGGCCGCATATTGTTTTGCCACGCTGCCATCACCATATTTAAACTTACTGTAATCCTCTAAACTGAACTGCGATTCTGTTTCAAGTTGCTTATTAAGGGCGTATAGGCCGAAGGTGTGCTTTATCATTTTTTTATAGCCTCAGTAGATTATTTATTAAAGGAACGCCTTCATCAGTCAATTGAGTTAGGCATGATTGGAAGTGACAATCAACTGCGCCTTTAAAGTCGGCATTCTCGTTATCACCAATGTGAACGATATGTTGAGGTTTTATATTTGTCAAGCCAAGTAGCTTATCGTAAGCATGTTTACTCGGCTTAGTGTAGCCTGTTTCATCGGAGTAAACTTCAAATGAAATGAATTTATCTAACCCATGTTTGTTCAAATAATATCTCACGTGATCGCTTGTTAACATCCCCGTATTACTAATGATTGCAATTCTTCTACCACTTTCTATTATATTCCTAAACAAAAGAGGTGTCTTTGCACTCAAAAGTGGTGGGATATATTTTCTTGCTAATTTATCTTGTTCTCTTTCGATTTCTAGCAGTTGTTCTTTTGGTAAACTTGCGAGGTTGAGCCGTCTCAGCAAGTCATTGATACGAGCTTCAAGATCTATATGATGACCGCTGCTCTCACTCGCAAGTTCCGTCTCTCGCTTCATGGCTTCAAAAGCTTTTTCAAAAGCAGTTTTGTTTAAATGGCCGTTCTTGGCCGCAATTTTTTTGTAAATCATCTCTTTTCTAGTACTGCCAAAAATAGTGTTTGTGTTGATGATTGTAAGCCACATATCAAAGCTAACAATCTCGATATCTCTGGAGTCGATAGTTATACTCACATTATACATAGAATTAAATACTAAAATAAATTTATATCATCTGTCAATATCTATATATTAGACATTATTATTTTATGTGATAAAGTGAAGATTATGATTGTCTACTTCGTTGCTTCACGCAAAGATATTACAGAACGAATTGAAGAGCTACGTCAGTTTGTCACTATAATCCATGAGAATGGACACACATTAGCGCTAGATTGGCTTGAGCCAATCTATGCAGAAGAGAGAAAGAACAAAATAACAGATGTGGATTGGCCCGTTGTCTATAAGGATACAATCGAGGCCATTACCAGGGCAGATGTATTTATTGCTGAAACAAGTACTCAGAGCTTCGGTGTTGGCTACCAGGTTGCGCTCGCTGTTCACCTGAAGAAACCGGTGCTGCTTTTGCATAATGAATCTGCCAATGAGTCTGTGTTTGCATCAGGAATACCTGAAGCAAATGCCCAGATACAAGCTTATAACAGAAACAATTTGAAAGAAATTATCGAAAAGTTCCTCACAGAAAACATAATAGAGAATAAAGATCTTCGGTTTAATTTTTTTATCGACCGACCAATTTACAATTATCTTCGATGGGTATCTGTAAAAGAAAACAAGACCAAAGCAGAAATTTTACGAGAATTAGTTCAAAAAGAGATCGATAAAGACAAAAGCCTCTAAACTGAGCAATAGTTTAGGGCGCTATTTTCTCAAACGTAATTTTCTTAACAATTTCTCTCTTGAAACCGGATCATGCAAAGCATGCACCATTGGCCCCAGCAAAGAAAGCAAGATGATAACGGCTATAATCGGTAGAATCAGGTGGTCAACGTTAATGCCGCGAGATTCAAGCCAGCCACCGGCGTAAAAACCGAGCAGGGGAATGGTGGTTGCCCAAATAAGGCCGCCAATAATGTTATAAAACATGAATTTTTTGTAATTCATGTGGGCAATGCCGGCTACTAGCGGCACAAAAGAGCGCACGGCTGGCACGAAGCGGCCTAAAATAACGGCTTTGCCGCCGTGGCGTTCATAGAACTTTTTGGCCGATTCAACGTATTCGCGCCGAAAAATCATGGCATCTTCTTTGTTAAATAAACGCTTACCAACTTGCTTGCCGCTGAAATAGCCAATGGTGACGCCGGCAACGGTTGTTGTAAACACTACTATCATGAGGGCAATGAGGCCAAAGTGGCCTTTAGCGGCCAGAATACCGGCGGCAAAGAGCAGGGTATCGCCGGGCAAGATGAAGCCGAAGGGAAAGGCGCTCTCTATAAAAATAATAATGGCGATGCCAAGTAGGCCTATGCTTTCAAGATCGAATTCTAACATCATGAGTAGTATAGCATGGTATAATAAAAGTACTTACTCAAAACTTTCTAGTAAGAAAGAATTGTTTGAATGAACCATAAATGCTGACTTAACGGCAAGAGACGGAGTATATATGAGTCACGAAGATATCGTGTTAGTATTGAATGATCGAACCGTAACAGGCAAGCAGGTGAAAAAACTGCGAGCCGATGGCCAGGTGCCAGCAGTGGTTTACGACCACGGTGAAACTGCGCACGCTAGCTTGGCTGAAAAAGAACTTATTCACGCTGTTCGCGTGGTTGGCCGTTCGCAGCCGCTTGAAATTACGCTTGACGGCAAAAAGAAGCTCGCCATGATAAAACAGCTTGATCGCGACCCGGTGAAGCACACGTTTCGCCACGTGGCCTTCAATGCTATTAAGCGCAACGAAAAGGTAACGGCCGGTGCTTCCATTAAAATCGTGCTTGATGAGGGTAACGACCAAACACCAGCCGAGCGAGCTGGTCTTGTGGTGCTACGAGCGCTTGAATCAATTGATGTAAAGGCCTTTCCGCAAGATTTGCCTGAAGAGCTAACCGCCAACGGCGAAAAGTTAGTTGAAGCGGGTGACAAGCTAACGCTGGCCGACATTAAGCTGCCAGCCGGTGTTGAATTTGCCGACGCCGAGGTTGATTTAGAGCAAACCATTGCCAGCGCCTACGAGCCAAGCGCTATCGCCGCCGCCAACGACGCCACAGCTGGCGACACTGAAGACACCGAAACCAAAACCGCCGAAGAACAAGTTGAAGCCGAACGGGGTGAAGATACTAACCAACCCGCTAATGCTGCCGAAGGCAAGGCTTCAGACGGTTCTAAATAGAAGATCCCCATTAAATAAAACTTTTCTGACTGACGGCGGCTCGTGCCTGAATGCCCTTGGCGTCGCGGATGAGATCGAGAGCATGTATTTGACAGTAAAATGGTACTCAACCGAGCAATTACAGAATATAATACCTACTAACAGGAAGGTATCGTACTACTTTAGGCCCGGTACTCTCGGCGATAAAAGTTAAAAGTAGACAAGATGAGGGTTTTATATTGCTTATGCTTATAAGCAGAGGTGAATAACCGATTTTTATCGCCTGAAGTTATTTTCCTTTTATCGAGTACCCTCCGTCGACTAAGAAATCTGCACCAGTAATATAGGTTGCTTCATGAGACGCGAGAAAAAGGACAACTGGCGCAATTTCAGCGGGCTTGGCAGTTCGCCCCAGAATGGTACCGTTTTTGATACGATCAAAGGTTTCCTCGCTCCAGTCTTTCGCCTGATCAGTCTCTATGTAGCCAGGTGCTATTACATTGAAACGAACGGTGGGGTATGCTTTGGCCAATGCTTTTGTGATAGATATAACACCCGCTTTTGTTGGGGCATAGGTAAGCGTACTCAGGGTGGCTAGATTGGCGTAGCCTTTGATAGAACTAACGTTGATCACGCAACCCTGACCACTTTCTAGCATGTTAGGTAACACGGCCTGGATACAATGTAGAGTACCGAGTACGTTTACTTTATATTCTTCGATTGCTTTGCTGTCATCTACTTCCTGTATGTCTTGGAGAAAATTGCAAGTTACTCCGCTGTTGTTGACGAGCACATCAATATTACCAATTTTTTTAACAATTCTTGCAATGGCTTTGTGGGTTAGCGCTTTGTCACTCACGTCGAAAAATACTTTGAATGAGCCACCTAGTTCTTTATGGGTTTGCCGTAGCTCTGCGGAGTCAGTCTTGCCATGTATAACGACTTTATAGTTCCGCTGATGAGCAAGTACGGCTATAGCCTTGCCAACCCCCCGACTCGAACCAGTAATCAAGATGGTTTTCATATCTAATTACACTATTCGAGGTGTTCTCGTAGCTCTCGGTAATCTTTTATGGTGTAGTCGGCATCTACTAATTCTTCGCTCGCGTTATTTGCCTGATTCCAAATACCCACGCAATATAAACCCGCTCCGCGCGCCGATGCAATTCCCTTGGCCGTGTCCTCTATTGCAATTGCTTGTGATGCGACAATTCCTAAATTCCCCAACCCGTATAGATACGGATAGGGGTGTGGTTTGCGTTTATTACCAATATCTTCATGGCTAACTATATGTTCAAATGAATCCTGGATGCGTAGTGCGGCGAGCGAAGACGAGAGAGATGCCCGGGTAGCAGCGCTGACTATGGCACGTCTGATTTTGACTTGGTGACACCATTCCAAAAACTCAATGAGCCCGGGCATGGGCTTCAATTGCTCCTTGGCAACGTACTCATATACACGTTTTTTCTCTTTGTAAAACACCTCGCTGTTTACGTCGACACCATGATCCTGCAATACTTGGGGTGCTTTTTTATTACCACGTAACAAGTGGTCTCTAAATAACTCCCAGGTAAAATCAAAGCCATATAAATCACTCGCTACTTGTTTATATGCCTCAAAATGGAGATGATCACTGTCGTACAATGTCCCATCGGCATCGAATAGGATGGCTTCAGGACGTTCCGGCATATTCACCCGTCCAATGCATTATTAATACTTTTGATACCATTGGCCAAAAAGGCTGTTGCCCGGTCATGTTTGTTATGGTGAAGCGTATGAAACATCACTATGGCGAGGTTCTGCAGCCCGCATAGTACCAAAAGCAGCCGTTGCCAATCATCCTTGCCTGAAAAGAGAGCTTCTTTGTGGTCGGTCAAGTATTGCCAGAAGTTCTTACGCATAGCTTCCAGTAGGCGGAGATGCTCATTTCTATCCAGGCGGATAGTAATCTCAGGAACGTTCCTGTTACTTAAATCGGTTTCGAGAGAGTACTCGCCATGGTAGAACATGTCGTAGCTTGTTTCCAGGCACAAAAGCGTTTTAGCGATGTCGTACATGTAGCCTACACTATCGCCGTTCGGATCAACGAGGCAAAAATCCTTGGACACAGGATCGACAAGCATGTCCTGGAAAATTAAATCGCCATGATTGAAAGTTGCTGGCACAGCTTCATGTTCTAGGAACGACTGGGCGCGACGTAACGTTTTTGTTACACCAGGATAGGAAACGCCGTCGATCATCAGCTGATCAGCACCGATAATAGTTTGCAAAAAATGGTTATCGGGTAACTGCTGGCGGGTTTCTTTTAATCGATCGATCGTCAGGGGAATATAGTCTAGTCTTTGCAGTGCGTTCTTGGGGCCAGGTATCTCATGATACAAATCCTCAAGTAACCTATCGTAGATTGTAGCCAACAGGTTACTTAATTCGAAGGCCGTACACTCCCCGGAACGAATAACTTCGGAGAAGTTTTTATATGGTATATACGCGATCGTATAGTATACGCGGTCGTTCTCTACTCGATTATCGTATACCTCAGGAAACAGAGTTTTTGCCTTGCCTGTGAGGGAGGCCATGAACTCCATTTCGCGTATGAGCCGAATATCTTTATCGCGATGATTATAGATGCGGCATTTTTTCGTAACATTCCAACGGTTATTTTTACGATGGACGTTGACCATAGAGTATGATCCCCCTGGCAAGTGAAGACGATCCGCAATTATGACATCTTGGCTAGAAGCTTTTTTTGATAAATTTTTTGACATAACCATTCTATAATACACATGGCTACTATGAAGCGTAAAGACTATTCATATCGGTATTCTGACAGCCGAATTAAACGTTTTCGAGCAGACGATCAGGCTCAAGGAATGTTGGCTATGGAACAAGCCATAACCAGGAAACGGCATCAGCGACCGACAGTGCTTGTGGCTATTGTCGGCGGTTCAGCAACAGGAAAAACTAGTTATTTTACACCCTGGATAGCCAGCCGGTTTGACGATGCACAAATAATTGCCGAGGATGATTACTGTCTGGGTAATTCCGGTAGCCCCAAAAAAGATGGCATACCTAACCTCCAAATATTCGACGCCTATGATCCTAAGCTGATTCGTGATCACCTAACGCAGCTCAGGAATGGCCATCCTGTTGAAATTCCCCAATTTGCGTATGACCTGCGGGAACGTCGTGCTGATACTAAAGCTATTCTGCCGGCTAGTGTGATCATTATGGAAGGCTGCTATCTATTGCAGCCTTCAGTGCGCGACCTATTTGACGTTCGCGTATTTATTGATACGGATGACCATAGTCGTTTCGTACGTCGTATGCTGCGCAAGAGACGTAATCCTGCACAAACTGATGCCGAACGCCTTAGAGAGTATTGCGAAGCTTTTTATAACGGTTACTACGCTGGGACTTTTCCCTTTGCCAACAATGCTGATATTATTCTCGAGAATTCTTATAGCCCTCTTGAGGCTAGGACAGATTCTGGGAAAGAATTATTGTCTCCTCACGAAGATGAAAAGCCGGAAAATATTGTAAGCTGCAATCGATATGTCCATCCTTCTATGTCAGAGACTGAAACTCTGCTTGTGACAATCACAGTCGACGGCATGCAGTCGTTACAATACCGGCCGAACTATACCGACCCGACCGCCAGCTTAACTTTTAAGGTATCTGTAGCTGAGTATGGGATTGACTTAACCCGTATAGGCTATACGCAGTTATAAGAGTGTCGCAGTGCATGCCGGCGGGACATTCTGTATGGCGACCGCAAGAAACGCCGAGAAACATGAACGCTTCAGGTTGAGAGAGCAGAACTTTAAGAAGAGCTAAAGCGATCTAAATCTCAAGTGCCAGACGGCAGTTCCGTTCATGAAACCACCGTTTTTTATACCTTCACCGATAAAATATCCACTCGCAAGGATAGCGGCGAGCGCGAGGGGTTAGAAAAAGCTATGAGCCTTTTAAGGAAGGGTGACACACTGGTTGTATGGCGGCTTGACCGGCTCGGCCGCACTCTGCGTGAGCTTATAGATTTAGTAAATGGCCTGGGCGATAAAGGGATAGGCTTTAAGAGCCTGACCGAAAGCATAGACACCACGACACCTAATGGTAAGCTGGTATTCCATATTTTCGGGGCACTTGCTGAGTTCGAGCGCGACCTCATCAAGGAACGCACAACTGCCGGGCTTGCGGCGGCCAGGGCGCGCGGCCGAAAAGGTGGGCGACCAAAGGCTATTACTGATCCAAAGAAACTAGCATGCTTGTATGCGCTGTATGACAGTAAAGAGGTAGAAATAAGCGAACTACTCACTATGTTTGATATCTCAAGGGGTACGCTGTATAAATACCTGGAAAAGCGGAGGGCTGAGGTGTGTGCGGGGCTGGATATTACTATTACGTTTTATTGACATTCGAAAGAGCTTAATATAGTCTATTGCAGACAAGAACAGGTGCGTGACTTAAGGACGTACTTGTAACATTCAGCTTTTGGTCAGGTGCCAGTGTGGTGGATGTGAATCTTGTCACTCCAATCCTATCCGTGCAAACAGAGAAGGAAGGTTTAGTGGCAAAGCACGGTTTGCTATGCTTCTGTAGCAAGTGTACGCGCACCTCGCTCTTTGGTTTGGGTCAAATACCGAAGAAGAAGGGCAAGGGCACCGGCTCGAAGCCGGTTGGCTTGGGGGGCTCTAGCAGCTTCCCAACTCGTGACACCGGCGACAAGCCTGCCAAGCGTCACACCAACAAGTCGCACGGTACCAACCGTCGCGGCGGCCGCCAGAGCTAGCTCAGCTCCAAAGAGGGGCAAGGTGATTCTGTCGCCTTGCCCCTCGCCTGCAATTCATTTACTATCAACACGTGAACATCCATTACTTAGTTAAATCTCATAATGATGAGAATGTCGCACATATTTATGAGCATGTGTACATTGCCGCTCTACGCAAGGTTTTATTTGAGCATGGCCTGTTCGTTTACCTTGATTTTGCCGTAGATGGCGCGACCACCTCAGCTTTTATTCAAATTGAGGTGTCTATATACACCCCTTATGCCCAAAAGGTATTCGATGACCTTATGCCATTTCATGCTCAAATTGACGATTATGCGATTCGCGAAGCTGCTTACGAAGTTGGCATTGAGCATAGTGTTGAAATAGAGGGAGATGTAGCAAAGATAAAAAATGCAATCATGAATTTAAATAGAATAGCATGGTCAGATAAGGATGGGCTGAATTCTGCAAACCTAGGCCTGCAAAAAAAACACTCGCTAGTTAAATATACTGATGAAAAAATGTCATTAGAACAACTTGTGTGCAGGGCTCTTCTAAACAAGACAGAGAATCATAGCCAGGTTGCCCCTCTTTTTTATATTGTCGCTACCGCCGTGCTTACCAATTTGTTGCTTGTTTTGAATGGGCATTATCATTATTACTTTCGGCGAACAGAGGCGTATTTTGATGACGATACAATGTATGTAGGTGACGTATATGACGGGTGGAAACCTTACCGCCCGAAGCTTACTGATGAGGTTGATGAATGCCGCAAGGTGCTCGACAAGCTAATTGCAGAGGATGTGGCAGGCAGAATAAAACAATATCTACATAGCATAGCCAACGGCCAGCAGCCCGGGCCAAACTATAACGAGGTGAGCCAAACAGCTAGAGCCATTGTTGACACAAAGAACTGGCGCGAATTCGCAGATAAAAAGAAAATTGATAGCATGTTACAGAACATAGTTATCGAACTAAGCTATGGCGGGCAGGTAGGCAGGCTGAAAATCACGAAATAGTAGCTTCGTAGCGTTGCAGGCAACTTGGTAGGCCGATCTTTAAATAAACCATTTGAAAAACACAAGGCCCCATGTTATAAAAGGTCAGTACATCAACAGATGTGCTCTCGCTCCTTACCAAAACAGGTGATATGAGGTGGCACGCGATGCCGAGCTTGACCGTCTGGGTACGGCGCAAGAGCTTGCGTTTCAGCGTAAGCAAAGTGCCTATCAAGCACAAGACGCCGCATGGCAGCGTCGCTCGAGGGCTCGCCATGAGCTCAACCAGGCGCGCGAAGAGAAGCGGAGCGCCTACGCGGTGCAGGATATTTCGTGGCAAGCCTATCTGCAGGTGCGATCATATAACCGCCCCCGTATCGATCAGCTATACTCACAGCAAGAGCTTGCGTTTCAGAACATGAAGGCCGCATTTGGCCGGGCGTCTAGCGCGTATGACATGCGCGATTACGCCTCGGCCCGAAGTCACGCCGACGAGGGTCATAGCTACAAGGCCGAAGCTCAAGGCTATGTTGCCGAGCGTCGAGGTCTTGATCAAGAAATCCGTAATGCACGCGACAGGCATGAAGCAACCAAGCTAGCTTTTCAGCGCGCGAAGGAAAACTGCTCGTTGGCCAGGCGGGCATTCGATCAAGCAAAAGCCGTGCACGAATGTGCACAAGCTGAGTTCATACGTGTCAAGGCCGATTGTGACCAGGCGGTGTCGGCTTTTCACCAACGTTTGGAGGTGGTTCGTGCCGAAGCTCAGCGCAAGAGGGACGAAAAACGAGCAATTGCAGAGCGCGCCGGGGTGCCGCTCCACTATTGCGACAATGTCTGGCTGTCTACCAAGCCAGACGGCAGAGTCAATATTTACTTCGGTGGTATTGGCGAGCCAGACGGCCCAGGCCATGGTCACTACGCCGTGGATAAATACGGCAACGTGACTTACCGTCGCGACCCGTTCAATCCACATGGGGCGCATAATTTTACGGATTTCCAACGCGATTACTATGATGTCATCGCCGGAGAAGCCATAAATGATGGTGAGTTCGGATTTCAGTGCAGGTTCCGTGGGTATGATGCCCTCGTAGAGTCATCTTATAGCCGAGATGGCCGACCTAAGATCGATATTTACTACGGCCCTAATGGCCCGCTCGGCTCTGGCCATCACCATGCTGTTGCCTATCGTGAAACGCCGTACGAGTTTGTCTCAGACAAGCTTCGAGGCTAGATGGAGCGAGGCCCCTGCTACAGATGTGGCAGGGGCATCTTTTCAACATAGAGATGTAAATGGTAGGATTAGTTCTATATGGGCGATAAATCTCTAGAGCAATTTTATGAGAATGTTGTTTTACCACGCTACGCCGGTGAGGTAGATTTAGATAAAATAACATGGATCGATCACGGCAAGGTAGATCTTGACGCATGGGCGCATTATTTTCGATCAGGTGGAAAAGAATATGTGCTGCTCTACGAAGATTTTCCGGGGAATGTGTACCTTGACGGACTGTCACACGATCTCATAAAATCAGGCAAAGAGACGAGTGTGAAGTTAGGGTATAAAGATAATGAAAATTTTGAAATCGTAAATGTTCTTGGCTGGTTTACTCTTTTTCGAGAAAAATCAGGCAACTAAGGATTGTTCGGGTTAATCACTCACCCCATAAACCCCCCACTCTGATGCCCCCACAGCAAAGCATACATACCATCACGGGCTAGTAAGGCTTTGTGTGAGCCTTCTTCTTTGATCTTTCCATTGTCAAGTACGACAATACGATCCATGTGTTGTACGGTACT
>DASUVM010000002.1:0-18857 GCA_036378955.1 Saccharimonadales bacterium (SeqCode) | reverse complement strand
ACAAGCTCACAAACCCAAACAAATATATCTACGATGTGATGTAATGGTAGTGCACGCATATCTTGTTACTCCTAGTTAAGCTTTAGCACTTACTAGCGTAACGGGGATGCGTGTTTTTTGGGAGGTTTTTGGGTTGGGGTTGGCAGATATTGACATCGGGTACCTTAAGTATTATAATATAAACGTATCTTACATATGCGGCCTCGCCTTGACATGCGAAGCTGACGCACTATACAAGAAGGATAGCGATGACAATGAACGATGTCATCGATGCTCGGTGCAGTGGCGAGGAGCTGGCAGCGTTCTTGGGCGAGGCTGCCTTCGAACTGCTGGACGCCGATTTCACCGAAATGCGCGACGAGACGGGTGCGCCGGTTGAGAATAAACCGAACCAGCCGATGCTCCTCATGCGCATGACGGGGGGTGACATTCCCGACACCCTCGACTTCGGCGAGACCGTCACCATGCCCTGCAGAGACCTCGAGGTGCCATGGCGACGTTACCCGCTGAGGGCCATTCCGGACAACGGGGTCGTCTACTGCCCCTGTGAGGGGGTAAAGATCTACTTCAGCTGGCGGCCCCTTCACCAGAAGTGGTGCGTGCAGTTGCAGAACACCGGTAACGCCGACGTCTTCAAGCGGCTTTCCAGGCTGCTCGAAGGGTAGTATCCCGCGAACACTATCCGCCAAAGGCTCACTTTGAAAAAAGTGAGCCTTTCTCACGCCAAAGCTCCCAAGCAATCAGTAAGAGTTCAATTCAAAGTAATGACCCGACGCATGCGCTCAACTCGAGCATGTAGCTTGGGGTATTTTTTTATTTCAATATTTTCACTGAGCAGCCAAGCGGCAGCTTCGCGGACTTTTTTTGTAAGCTTTGTATCGCCAAGCCGAGCGAGGCGCATGTCAAGCGCACCGTGCTGTGAACGGCCATATACTTCGCCTGGGCCACGCAGCTCTAGGTCAACCTCGGCCAGATAAAACCCATCAGTCGAGCGCTCAAGTTCGCGCAGCCGGCGTGAGGGTTTTTGGCTTGTCGAAGTTACAAGATAGCAATAGCTCTGTAATGAACTACGCCCCACCCGGCCGCGCAACTGATGCAGTTGAGCCAGGCCGAAGGTGTCGGCGCTTTCAATCAGCATAACGGTTGCGTTTGGCACATCGACCCCAACCTCAATAACCGTTGTTGAAACCAGCACATCAATCTCGCCGTTTTTGAAGGCGCGCATAATTGCTTCTTTGTCTTCGGGCTTTAATTTACCGTGCAACATGGCAACGCTGCGCTGTTTAAATATACCGGCACTGAGCTTGCGAAACGCCTGCTCGACGCTTTTTTCACCCGCTTTATCGCTTGGCTCGATTTGTGGGCAAATAATATACGCTTGCTGCCCTGCCTCAAGCTCACCATTAACTTTTTCATAGGCTGCACTGCGCGAGTTTGGCGATATAATCTCTGTTCTAATAGGCAACCGGCCAGCCGGCAGCTCATCGAGCATGCTAATGTCGAGCTCGCCATAGACCGTCAGCGCCAGGCTGCGCGGAATAGGCGTGGCGCTCATACTCAGAAGGTGTGGCATACGCTCACCTTTATCAAGTAAGCTCCGCCGCTGTTCAACGCCAAACCGGTGCTGTTCGTCAATAACAACAAAGCCAAGTGTATGAAATTTCACGGCTGGTTGAATCAGCGCGTGCGTGCCAACGGTAACGGCAATTGCCCCTGCCTGAATATTCTCAAGCAATGTTTCACGGCTCTTCCCTTTGACACTGCTGGTCAGTATACCTACCGTCAAGCCATATGGTGCAAGTAGTGTGTAAAGTGTTGCTGCATGTTGCTGCGCTAGAAGCTCGGTCGGTGCCATAAAAGCCGTTTGATACCCCGCCTGCGCCGCTAAATAGGCTGCCATGGCGGCTACTACCGTCTTGCCTGCCCCTACATCTCCCTGTAACAATCGATTCATTGGTGTACCTGCTTCAAAGTTTTTGACAATCTCCCAGGCAGCTTTTCGTTGGGCATTGGTGAGTGTAAAGGGCAGTTGTTTGACGAACTTTTTGGCAGCGGTTTCATCAAAGGGAATATGCCAGGCGTGCAAGCGAGCATTTTCATTTTTGTTAATGATAGCGGCAAGCATGACCGCCAACAACTCCTCAAAGGCTAGGCGTTTTTTTGCATGCTCGAGTTGCTTCTCATCTACCGGTGCGTGAATGAAACGAAGTGCATCGCCCAAATGCATAAGCCGCTGTTTTTTTAGTAGCTCGGCGGGCAGCGTCTCGGGTAGAGTTGAGGTAAGTGGCAAAACGACTGCCATAATTTTACGAATTTGCAGCGAGCTAAGGCCTTTTGTTTCACGATATATTGGCAGAATGAGCGGGCCGTTTCGATCAACAAGGTCAGCTTGCTCGGTAGCCGGATTCATAAGTAAGTAGCGGTTGCGCTGCAATTCATAGCTACCCGTGAAATAAAATAATTTGTTACTTTTTAGCTGCTGGGCTCGATATGGCTGATTAAACCACACCGCTCTGAGTTCACCGCTATCGTCGGCCAGCCGCGCTTCGGTGATATGCAAGCCACGCCGAACAAAACGGTTGTTTATTTCAAGAATGCGCCCACATACGGTGACATTACCTGGTTGCACATTGGCGCAAAACACTACGTTGCCATAATTGTCATAACGCCGCGGAAAGAAATAGAGAAGATCGTGGATCGTCTCAACACCCAGCGTTTTAAAACGCTCAGCCAGCTTTGGCCCCACCCCTCTCACCAAAGAAAGTTCTGCAGAAAATTCCATGCTATTACTGTATATGACCAAGTTGGTTATTGAAACCTGTACTATACAGATTTCAAGCTGTAAGCTTGCTCGAAATCGAAGAACACGCTAGGCTTACATAGAGGAACTATGCAACCAGACACTATTTCAGCAACCCCAACACCACCCCAGAATACCCGGCAAAAACGGGGCAAGCTGCTCTTGTTTATTGGCCTTGGAATTATTACTGTCATAGCTTTGCTTGTAACAATATGGTTATTTGTATTGAAACCGAACGGCGTCCCCCCTGCAGTAGTTCGGCCAGCAGTTACTATCGCCGGCAAGCCCTATCTGTATGCCTGCAGCATGTTTACACACGGTGATATTACTAGTGCCTTCAACATTAGCGACAAAGACAAGTTTTTTGTTTCGACAACCGATACTTACTCAACCAACGGTAAACCCGTTGATATATTAAGACTCACCCAAAAAGACGAATATGGCAGTAGTTGTACTTACAACTTTGATGTCACCGATTTGACCCCCGAGGGCCGAAGCAAGAGTAAAAAAGTTGATATCTACGCTGTGCAGTATAAAGATGATGCCACTGCTCGGAAAACATATGAAGAATACAAGGCACGGGTAACCGCCAAGCCGCTTCCTTCTGTGAAACCCGGCTATGCCTTCAATGAACAAGATGAAAAAACTGGCAAACAATTCTTAAGTGCCTCTGTTTTGCGAGGCAATCTCGAGATCATCATAACAACATCAACCGACTTTGGCTTCAGCGAAGAGGAGCAAATTGCTGTTGTTGACAACCTTGCAAAAACGGCCTTCAAACGCATTGATGACGGCCAGGCACAGAAAACACCAGACTTTAATGACAGCACTTCACTCAGCGGCAAACCAGCCCGAGATGTTTGCGCGAATTTTGATATTGCCAGGCTCGGTGCATCTTTTAATACCTTAGAGTTTCGGCCGACTGATATAAACAGCATACAGAATATGACGCGTATTACTGATAAAAGCTACCAGTTTGCAAGCCTTGAATCGGTCTGCTCTTACCGTTTTCGAACGGTGGCCGAACGCCAAGATGAAGCAAATGCCGCCCTTGCCTATAACGACAGGTTCACGCACACCCTCAATGTCACTAAACGGATATTTAGTAGTGCCGAAGAAGCGTCTGAGACTTTCGAAAAGGGCAAGATAACCCTACGGACACCCTCTTCGAATGATAAGTCACGCGGTGAATATGCCGAAGTTGCCATTGCTGATGGTGGAGCAAAAGTGGTAAGCGTTGCAATAGAAGACACCATGTATAACTATTACATTCTGCAGGGTAATAACTATTATCGTATTGAGGTAATTTCTAATAACCTTGCCAATAAGACTTTCACACCGAAAGGAATAAAAGTAACTGATAGCTTTGTTGAAAAAATATTCGAACAGGCAAGCCGTTAACGAAAAGAGGTACTACTATGGATCCGTTTCAAGCCAGCTCATCCCAACCACCCGTAACTTCATCTCGAAAAAAGTTGTGGTTAATGATTGCCGTTGTGGCTTCTGTGCTACTACTTGCAGTTGCTGCGGCGGTCGTGTTTTTTACCCGTGCCCCGCAAACTGCAACACCTGCAAATAACCAACAAGCACAAAAGCCGGCATCTGATTTATTCGCCTTTGGCGCAGATTCACCCGCAAAGACATATGCCGGCAGTTCAGTCTATGATGCTTGCAACTTAATTAGCCTGAACACCTTAAAAAAGACTATCCCCAACTTCACGAAGTTGCTTAACACGGTAGGCACCGACGAGCGTGCCAGTAACCCGGTGATGCTTGAACATAACTACATCGACCGAGATATTGCCAGCCCACTTGGCAGCGATGCAAGCCCGCGGCAGCCCGGTACAGTTGTTAATGAAAAACCGGGGGTGGTGAGCACTGACCCTTACATTTCGCTTGCCGATAGCAGTTGCAGCTATGGCCAAACCGGTGACCAAAAATTCATTCAAAACTCTCTTATTAATAGCCCTTTTGCGCAGCTTTATATTACCCAAAAACCAACGCCACTTGCGCCGCAATTTTTGAATTTTGTAAAAAGTCAAAAAAAGTTCGAAGAACACAGTTTTAAAGATATCGATGTTTACCCCATGCCTACAAAAGACAGCAATGGCTATTACGCAACGCTGTTTGTTAAAAAAGATCAAAGCGCGGCAGTGATTTTTAAAACCGGTATCGCTGCATTGCTTGACGCGGCTAGCGATGACATCGCCGCGGCTTTAAGCAAGGCTCCAACAGGGCCGCTGACAATCACCTACCCCGAGCCTTATCAACAGCTCACCGACCCTTGCAGTCTACTGAGCGCCGATGAGTTTACCCGCTTTACTAACAAGCCGACCGGCGCTCTCGCTAATGAAGCAATCTTCTTGACAGAAGTCGGCAGTAACAGCATTCGCCGCGAATGTGAACGGCTTGAGATTGACCGCGATATTTTAAAGAGCAACATTACCCAAAGCAGAGTAACGCTGAGGCAAGTACGTAGCCTTGAAGACGCCAAGCAGTTCACGGCCGATGAAAAAAAGAACAGTTTATATGAAGTCACTTCGTTAAAAGCAAAAATTGCTTTGGGCGATGAGGCATATATTAAAAAAGCAAAAACAGTCAGTGCCCTAGAAAACCCTTATAATCTCGTGATTCGAAAAGGTGGTGCAATTATTAACCTTGAGATGAGTCTAGACAAGCAGGACGCCTCGGCCGATGCGTTTGAAGGCCGCATAATTCCAGTTGCACAAGCAGTGTTAAGCAACTTTGAGGCCGCTCGCTAGCGAATAAGACAAAAGCTATTTTTGCCTTTTTTCAACAAGCTTGGGGTGGTGTTGATAACTTCATCATTCGTGACTTTTTGGCCATTCAACGAGATACCACCGTTTTTAATGAGCCTGCCTGCTTCACTCATTGAACCTGCTAAGCCGGCCATTAGAAGTGTCTTGACGACACTCTCGCCAGAGTGTGTAGTGGGAATTTCGGCTGCTAAGTCGGTCAGTTCTTGCTTGCTCAGGCTGGCCACCGGTTGATTGCCAAATAGCACTTCGGTTACCTTCATAACATTATTGACGCGCTCTTCGCTATGGACTAATTTAGTGACTTCATAGGCAAGAGTTTTTTGAGCAGCGCGTTTTTGCGGCGCAGCTTGCGTTTTTACCTCAAGCGCGTCAATGTCTGCTTTTGAAAGCAGAGTGTAAATTTTAAGGTAATCAATAACCCCTTCGTCATCGATATTAAGCCAAAATTGGTAAAATTTATAAACGCTAGTTTTTACCTCATCAAGCCAGATAGCCCCTGCTTCGCTCTTGCCAAATTTTTTACCAGTTGCTTTGTTAATAACTAACGGCAAGGTTATAACATGGGCCTGCTGGGCATGTGTTTTGCGAATAAGCTCAATGCCCGAGAGGCTATTGCCCCACTGATCGGCGCCAGCTAATTGTAGAGTGCAGCCGTATTTGTTAAATAAATGCAAAAAATCATAGCCTTGCAAAAGCGTGTAGCTAAATTCAGTGAAACTCATGCCACCACCGCCCTCGCCGATACGTTTTTGAATGTAATCACGCTGCACTAAAGTGCTCATACCAAAATGCTTGCCAATGTCACGCAAGAATGCAATGACATTCATTGATTGGTACCAGTCAATATTATTTACCATTGTAAAATCATGGCCACGCATGATATGGCGTAATTGTTTTTCAGCTTGGGCGACATTGTAACGGATGGTCTCTTCGGATTGCAAGGGCCGCTCTTCATCTTTGCCGCCTGGGTCACCGATTAGGCTAGTGGCACCGCCAGCCAATAAAATCGCCTTATGACCGTGGCGTAAAAATACTAAATCGAGCATCATAGCAGCGAGGTTACCGATGGTTTGTGAATCGCTCGAGGCGTCAAAGCCGTGATAAAACGTCCATTCTTTAGTATCAAGTTCGGTCAAATTTTCGAGGGTGGTTTGGTTAATAAAACCACGCCACCTGAGCTCTTCAGATAGTGTCATGACAATAGTATATCATCCCATTTATGGATTTCTGCTGTACGAGGCCTGCTTCTTAGGGTAAATTGTTATTAACTAAAGCGGTTCGTTTTGTCAAGAAATGAGGCGAGATGCGGATCGAACTTCTTGTTTCTTTAATCATAGGGTGTTCGATGTTGCCGTTCGGCATCATTCTCACAGCCCTTATCGTTCTACGGTCTAATAACAACTCTAGGGCAAGGGCATTAGTAGGTGTGTGCAGTATCTTGCTACTTATACCTGCCTATGCAGCCGCGACTGGCTTCAATATATACGGGGCAAGTCTATACCGCTTGTGGTGGTACATGAAAGCACCGAACGATATCGGCTGGGGGCCAATGGCTGTAACTGTCACCATTTTGAGTATCGTTACCTTAGGTTCATCGCTCTGCTCGTGAAGCTATTAGAGCGATAGCATCTTGTTTATACGAAAGCGGATACCTCTCGCACTATGCTGCTTGCCTACATCTTGTGAGGTGATGCCGTAGTGCGAGAGGGTTGTCTTTAGCTTTAAGACTAATGACACTAAAAATCATTCTACTCACTTTTAAATACAGCATGCCAAATGGTATAATGCTAAAGATTATTCATTCGGAGGAATATATTTAAATGGCGAAAAACTCTTCTCGGGGAAATGGAACGCTTCGCGTCTATTCAAACCTTTCCAACAAGCGCAAGGCAAAAGCCGATGCCCGCGCACGACGAAAGGCTGAGTATCTTGCCACTCTTCCGAAACACCCTGTAAAACGCCTGCTTTATCGGCTACACCCAAGGCGTGTTGTTAAATATTGGTTCAGCCGCGAAGGCGGTATTATGGCACTGAAGATTGTTGGTGTTACGGTGCTCGTGCTGGCCATTCTGGCCGCCGGTGTCTTTGCCTATGTTCGCAAAGACCTCGACGCTATTCGGCCCGAAGAACTTGCCAAACGGGTGCAAACAACTGTCACAAAATATCTTGACCGCAACGGCCAGCTTTTATGGGAAGATAACGGTGGCGGTGACTATAAAATTGTGGTTGATGCTAAAGATATTAATGATACGATGCGTCAGGCCACGATTTCTATCGAAGACAAAGACTTTTACAAACACGGTGGCATTAGTTTTACTGGCATCGCCCGCTCGGTTTTTAACAATGCTGGCGGCGGTGAAACCCAGGGTGCCTCAACCCTTACTCAGCAATTGGTTCGTAAGGTGTTCTTTACCGACGAAGAAGCTTCTCAACGCTCTGGCTTATCGGGCTATATGCGTAAGATCAAAGAAGCCATCTTGGCCATTGAGGTTGAGCGTATGTATAGTAAAGATCAAATATTAAATCTTTATCTGAATCAAGTACCGTACGGCGGTCCACGCAACGGTGTGGCGGCTGCTTCTCGGGCCTATTTTGGAGTTGAACCAAAGAACCTGAGTGTTGCACAGGCGGCTTTACTTGCTGCCATTCCCCAATCGCCCGGTTGCTACAACCCCTACACACAAACCGAAGGATGCAACCAGGCGCTATTGAACCGTCAAAAGGTTGTTATTAACAATATGCGAGAACAGGGCTATATTACCAAACAACAAGCCAGCGATGCTCTCAAAGAGTACCCCGACGTACCAACCTTGCAGTCAAAAATCCTGCCACTGACCTCAAGTACTGCCAATATGAAAGCACCGCACTTTTTATTAACAGTAAAATCGCAACTTGAAAAAGAATTCGGCTCGAAGGTCATGGGTGATGGTGGCCTCACCATTAAGACCACGCTTGATATTCGTGCTCAAAACCAAGCCGAAGCCGCCGTGCAAGGGGCTCGCAAATACTTTCAAACTGGGGGCAATAACATTGACAACATGAGCCTTTCTTCAGTTGATGTTGAGACCGGTCAGGTTATTGCCATGGTAGGCAGCGTTGACTTTAACGACACAAGCATTAATGGCCAAACAAACTATGCTACCGCCGAGTTACAGCCTGGCTCAAGTATTAAGCCGTTTGATTATGCCACCCTATTTAAGCAACGCCCGGGTGTTAACTACGGGCCTGGTTCGGTGTTTCAAGACCGCAACATTAAAGATGTTTACTGCCGTGGCAACACCGACCCGCAGTGCGAATTAAAAAACTTTACCGGCCGTTACTATGGTGCTGTTACTATTCGTGAGGCGCTTGGCAATTCATTAAACACCGTTGCTGTACAGGCGATGCATATTGCTGGCACAGATAACGTTATTGAGACAGCACGCGAAGCTGGCGATGCATCTTTTTGTAAAAATGTCGAAACCCCAGGTCTTTCGGCGGCTATTGGTGGTGGTTGTCTTGCCCGCCCAGTTGAACATGCCAACGCTTTTGCAACATTTGCCCGTGGCGGTGTTGCGAAGCCGCTAGGCTATGTAATGGATGTGAAAAACGCTCAAGGCCAGACACTCAAGCAGTGGAAAGATGAGTCAAAACAAGTGCTTGACCCGCAAGTTGCCTATATGGTTTCAGATTCCCTCACCGACCCTAATGCTCGCCTAAAGGTGTTTGGCACTAGTGGACGCGGGTTTGGCTTTGTTGTGCCTGATGTTAAAACAGCCTCAAAAACCGGCACAAGTGATAACGGCAAAGGTAAGGCGCTCGACCAATGGATGATGAGTTATTCTACCAAAGTCGCAACCGCAGTATGGTCTGGCCGACACGACGGCAGCCCGATTGGCACCGGGAGTGACAGCACTCCGGTGCGCCGTGCCGTTAACGACTACATGTCAGGTGTTCACAAAGATGTGTATATGGCCGAGGGTAAATACAAAGCAAACGAATGGTTTAACCGCCCGGCGGGCATTCAAGATCTAACCGTCAATGGCCGCAAAGATATTTGGCCTTCATGGTATCGCAAGCCCCAAGATGCCGACGGTGTGAAAATGATTTTTGATAAAATTAGCAAGAAAAAGGCCACTCAATGTACCCCTGAGCGTGCCAAACAAGAGGTGCTCGTGCAAAAGATTGTTGACCCCACTAATAATAAACAAACCTTGGTTGCACCCGATGGCTTTGACGCCAATGCCGATGATGATCGCCACCGCTGCGAAGATGCCAAACCGTTCGTTACCAACATTAGCGCTGCGCCAACCGGCCCTAGTGGTGCCTATAAGCTTACTGCTTCGGTCACTCAGGGTACAAACCAGTTACAGTCAGTTGAGTTTGCCGTGAATGGCCAAGTGGTTGGGAGCGTCGGTGCAAACGGCAGTGGTGAATATAGTATTCCTTACACGGCGACAGCGAGCGGCAGTATTACCATTACGGCAACTGTTATTGATTCAGTACTCTATGATGGTACATTTTCAAAACAACAATCGGTTACTTTAGCGGCAACTGGAAATGAGCAACGCTTGTTTAATAATGGAAGATCGAGTCGCTGGCAGAATAAATTTGCCCGCTCTTATTAGCACTAAATTTGCGGCTTAACTTTAGCGATCTGCGCTTGAAAGTGCGTGCTGTTGTTGTTTTGGCTTTTATATACCCGGCGGGCTGGTTTTAACTTCTTTGGCTTGATAGGTTGCTGTGGCTCGTTTTGTTCGGGGGGAGCTGCCTTTGTTGGTTGTGGCTTTTGCGCTTTGTGCTGAGCAGGCTGAGTGTGAGTGGCGAGTTTAGCTCCTTCAAGCTTGGCGAATACCATCTTGCCTGCCTCTGTTTGCAGCATTCTGTCAACCCGAGCAGTTACTTTTTGGCCGATCCGGCGTGAGGTATTTTCAATGACTGCCATGGTTCCGTCTTCGAGATAGCCGACGCCTTGAGCATTCGATGCACCCTTTTGTACGATTTTAACTTCAATTGTTTCACCCGGCAGGCGAAGTGGCCGGAGCGCATGAGCCAATTCGTTGACATTGAGAACACTTACTCCTTTGATTCGTGCGACCTTATTGAGGTTATAGTCGGTCGTATATAATTGCGCGCCTTGCTTATTTGCGATGTCAATGAGCGCGGCATCGGTTTCCATATGACGGTCGAGGTTGTCATGTAAAATGAGCACATCAGAGGAAGCAATTGCTTGAATGTCTTGCACGACGTCGAGCCCAAACCGGGCACGGGAACGTTTATGTGCATCGCCATGATCGGCCAGATATTGCAGTTCATCAATAACACGCTGAGGAATAATAAGCTGAGCATCAATAAAGCCTGTTTTTACTAACTCTTTCACGCGACCATCAATGAGTGCACAGGTATCTAGCACGACTGATGCACGGCGTTGCCTAGGGTGACGTTCTTTTAGGTTAAATAGGGTTGCAAGCTGCAAAAGCGCTATAACAGCGAGTGTGATAATAATTGTTGTTTCATTCATAATAAAATTTCCTATTTCTTTTGTAAATAATGAATCAGGGCATCGCGTAGTGTTGCTACCGGTGCTGCTAGTGTATGCTTGGTTTTTATTCTCGGGGTGATTGCTTTTTTAAAGCCAAGCTTTTTTGCCTCAGCCAAGCGTTTCTCGTTAGCATTAACCGAGCGTATCTCGCCCGACAATCCGACTTCACCAAATACTACTATATCATCGGCTAGCTGTCGCTCTGCGGCAGCACTGGCAATGGCCATGCAAACAGCCAGGTCTGCCCCAGGGTCTTGCAGCTTCATACCGCCAACGACATTAATATAAATATCGCTTTCAGCCAATTGCAGCTTGGTACGTCGCTCTAACACGGCAATAAGCAGATTAAGCCGGTTTAGATCAAAGCCAGATGCCGTGCGCTTTGGGTAACCGAAGTGAGTTTTGTTAACTAAGGCTTGAATTTCGACAAGCAGTGGCCGGTTGCCCTCTATGGTTGCGAGAATAATCGAACCATCGGCATTTTGCCGCTCTGCCAATAGGGCGGCTGAGGGGTTTGCCACTGGCACCAGGCCCTCATCGGTCATGTCAAAAACTGCTGCCTCGGAAGTTGAACCATAGCGGTTCTTCACCGCCCTGAGCACTTTAAAGCCGCCGTAACGGTCGCCTTCAATGGAGAGCACAACATCTACCAGATGCTCCAACACCTTCGGGCCGGCAATAGAGCCCTCTTTCGTGACATGACCGACCATTACAAGTGCAGTGTTCGATTGCTTTGCAGCCTGAATTAATAAGTTGCTGGCGTTGGTAATTTGGCCCACCGAACCAGGCGCCGACGAAAGTTCACTCATGGCGATTGTTTGAATAGAGTCAACCACCACCAGCTTATAGCCACCTTGCCTGATGGTAGTAGCAATGTCGTCGGCCGAGGTTGTGCTCACCAGTTCAAGTACCTCATGTGGCAAATGTAAACGAGCAACCCGCCCGGCAACTTGGCCAACCGACTCCTCGCCACTCACATAGAGTACCTTCTCGTGTGTTCCGACGGCTGCCGCTATTTGTGAGAGAATAGTGCTTTTACCGATGCCCGGTTGGCCCGCAATCAGCACAACGCTTCCCTCGACTATACCACCGCCCAGCACTTCGTCAAAATCGGCAATTGCTGTTGCAATACGGCGCAGGCCGGTTTCATCAAGTGCATCTTTCAGATGGGCCGTTTTTAGCGGTGACCCGTTTGATCGGAATATTGCCGCTTTTGCACTCATGTTTTCTGCGACCTGCTCAACTAAACTATTCCAGGCACCGCAATTTTCGCAGCGCCCAGCCCACTTGCTATATGCCGTGCCGCACTGTTGACACACAAACCGTGTTTTATTTTTTACCATAGCTTACAAACTATTGTACCGCTTCGGGAGCCTCTGGTCGACTGTCGATACTTTTTTGTAAACTTGCTGAATCAAGTGCGAGGGCTTCGTAGGTTTGCCGTCTTTGCTCATACTCCGACCGCAGGGCGCTATTTTGATCAATTCGCCTCGTAATAGCCTCTTTTTCAGCTTGCAGTGCATTGCGTTGCTCGTCAAACTCATCTTGAGTGAAGTTACCGCTCGTTGCAACCTTATTAAAGGCTTCAACTTTTGCATTCAGGGCTTGAATGTCGTTATTCAGATGAGCCGTTGAGCTATTAATTTCGTCTGCCAATGCGTTGAGCTCATTAAGCAGCGTATTTTGTTGCTGCTTCAGTGAATCAAAGACACCTCGATATGTATCAGCAAGTGCGACTACCCTTTTGCGATCAGTAAAGTATTGCCGATAGTAATCTTCAAGCTCGGCTGAAATATCTGACTGTTCAGTTGCCAGAATAGAGTGCATTTCGTTGAGCAATTCGCCGGGCTCTAAGCGGTTGTATATATCAATTAGTTCTTTGATATGTGTTGCGGTAAAAGTGTCGAGTTGCTTCTGAATTAACGTATTCACCCTCTGCTTTTCGCCGACATCAAGATGCATATATGCCGAATGGAGCATTTCGTGAGCTGCGGTTACTTCTTTGATGCCGGCCAAACGAGGATCGGTGACGTTATAAATGTAAATTTTTTCACCGGTAAAGCAGCCGAGTACATTACTTTTTTCGTCACCAATTTGCCGACAGCCTTCGCTGAAGGTGTCTTTACTGCGAATCTCTGGCTTGTTCACAAAGAAACGTTGCTTGCCGATGTCATTCATTGCTGCATCGTTCGCCAACTGTGCTACCTCAGCGGGTGGTGTATAGCCAGAAAGAATATACCAGTCATAGAGCGCCTGACGGTTAAAGAATACCCAAACCGCTAAGGCGAGCAGTGCTATCGAGAATAATAAGCTAAGTAGTCGGCGAGCACCATGAGGCCGCTCAGAAGTATTGTGCTGCATACCTTTAGCTTATCGTTGTTCAAGGGCAAACGTCAACTTGCCCTTACTTGCTCCTACACGTATGACGTCACCAGTTTTATATGAGCCATCAAGTACGCCTTCGGCAATAATATCTTCAATGAGATCTTGCACGACGCGACGGAGCGGGCGCACACCATTGAGTGCATCGTAACCTTCTTCTAGTAAAATAGCCCGAGCTGAGGGCAAGACTGCCACGGCTAAACGGCGCCGGGCCAGCCGTTCGTTCAGCTCTTCAATCTGTAGTCGCAAGATATTAAGTGCATCTTTTTTTGTGAGCGCTTTGAAAACAATAACTTTGTCAAACCGATTCAAAAGTTCTGGCCGCAACGCTTCACGCAGATCTTCAAGTGCCGCTTGTTCGTGTTGCTCGTGCAGGTCTTGCAATTTGCCTTCGTCGCTTGCTGATACAACCTGAAACCCAAACTGAGCTTCACGCTGCATTTTTTCGGCACCAAGGTTGCTGGTTAAGATAACAATGGTATTCGTAAAGCTCACCCGACGGCCTTTAGCATCCGTTAGGTGGCCGTCTTCAAGAATTTGTAAAAGCATGTTCAGTACATCAGGGTGGGCTTTTTCAATTTCATCAAACAAGACAACACTGTATGGCTGGCGGCGAACTTTTTCGGTGAGCTGGCCGTCATCATCATAGCCCACATAGCCGGCGGGCGCACCAACCAGCCGTGCGCTCGTGTGCCGCTCGCTAAATTCACTCATATCAATTTTAATAAGCGCATCGGCTCGCCCAAATACTTCACGGGCAAGCACTCGAGCAAGCTCAGTTTTGCCAACACCAGTGGGGCCAAGAAAAATAAACGAACCAATTGGCCGCGAGCTCGCGCCCAGACCAACCCGATTACGGCGAATTGCCCGTGCAACTGCCTCGGTTGCAGCATCTTGGCCGAGTACAAATTGGCGTAGGTGTTTTTCAAGGTCTTTTAAGAAGTTAGCTTCTTGACGCACCATTTGCGTCACGGGGATGCCAGTTGCTCGGGCGATAGTTTGAGCGACATCTTCAAGTTTCATGTGCAGTTTTTGACGTTTTCGCTGCTTTTCGCCAAGTTCGCCGAGCTTTCGCTCAATGCGGCTCATTCGAGTTTTGTAAATGGCGGCTTTTTCGTAGTTTTCAGCCTCAACTGCCTCTTCCATACGGCCAGATACGATCTTCATTTCACGCTGTAGGCGACGAGCTTCGCTATTTACCTTGCCACGCTCAACCCTGACATGAGCCGCTGTTTCATCTATAACATCAATCGCCTTATCGGGCAGATATCGTTCCGAGATATAACGGCTTGCCATACGAACCGCCTCAGCTGCAACGGTTTCGTCAATTGCCACACCATGGTGTACTTCATAGTAGTGCTTTAGGCCTTTAATAATTGCGATCGCCTCTTCAAGGGTGGGCTCAGGCACCATAATGGTTTGCAGACGGCGCTCAAGAGCGCTGTCTTTTTCAATATGCTTGCGATATTCGTCGAGTGTTGTTGCGCCAATCAAGCGCACCTGCCCGCGTGCTAACGCAGGCTTGAGCATGTTAGCGGCATCAATTGCACCTTCGGCAGCGCCAGCGCCAACCAGCAGGTGCAGCTCATCAATAAAGACAATTAAATTTTTGTCGTTAATGACTTCTTCAAGAAGCTTTTTGAGGCGCTCTTCAAACTCACCACGATATTTCGTACCGGCGATCATGCCAGCCAGGTCGAGTGTTACAATACGTGCTTCAAGTAGATGTTCGGGCACTTCTTCTTTTGCAATAGCAGTTGCTAACCCTTCAACGATGGCGGTTTTGCCGACCCCTGGCTCGCCAATGAGCACAGGGTTATTCTTGGTGCGACGGCCCAGCACCGTTATCATACGCTTAATTTGTTGCTCACGGCCAATAACCGGATCAAGCTCGCCCGACCGGGCTTTGTCGGTTAAATCAATGCCAAATTTATCAAGCATGCCACCAGATTTGCGGCGCCGAGTTCGCTTCTTTGCGTCTGAGCCGATTTCATATTCTGATTGTTGGCGATTTAAATACTGCTCAAGTTCACTCACCAACTCATCAATATCTATACCCATATCGCGTAGGAGGACGGTGGCTCGAGCATTCTTTTGTGTCAATATACTGAAAAGGATATGCTCGGTGCCACAAAAATCTTGGCTAAATTCTTGCGCGACATCCCAGCTCATACGCAGGGTGAGCTTTGCTGTTTCGCTCAGGCCCCTGGCACCGGTATTTATTACCAGGGCTTTGGGTGTTAAATTAAGCGCCAGGCGAGCTCTGTCGAGCGTAACACCAACCTTATCGAGTAACCTTGCGCCAATTGAGTCACCTTGGCTAAGCACGCCAAGCAAAATGTGTTCAGTACCAATGTAAACACTGCCGAGATTACGAGCGATTGTCTCAGCCTGATGCAGGCTGGAGCGCGCATTATCGGTTAGATATTCGTTAAAATCGATTGAATCACCCCGAGACATCATATTTACTATAACTCACTTTCACCCTCTTTTTAAGCCCTGGTGTTAACATTATTTCGGCTGTAGTAGGGTATTTTTTAGTATAGATAATTAGCACTCTAGCGTCAAGAGTGCTAATTATCGTCATTCATGTAGGTTCTTGATGTCATACAAAAGGCAGTATTATAACAGATCAGTGCCTGCTCTTCGGTGAGACCGCAATACAGTGCAAACGCATATATATTGCCTATCTCAATACCTCGTTCTTCATCGCTTGGTTCGGGGGTGTCGTCGAATCCTCCCTGAAGCGCGTCTATAAATCCGCAGATGCAAGCTTCCCCTGAATGCTCCAAAGCATCGGGCTGCACAGATACATCTTCACTAACAACAGCATAGGCCGTTGCCGTTGCGTTATGTAGTAACCTGACTTCTCTTTCGGTACCTTTGTAGCCAAGAGGGATCTCACTACTCACTACGGGGGCGGCTGGCCCCATTGGCGGTTTATGACCACCACAGGGCACCATCATGACGACAATTTCGCCATCTTCAATCATGTAGGTAGGTATGTGGTTGAGGAAGCTTGGTTCCGCTTCGGGCGAAGACATACCCGTATGTATTAACCCTGCTTCTCGACGGCGTTGAGCAATGAATCTTCAATATTCTTGCGGGCCTTTGGCGCCGTTTGTTGAGCGGCCTCACCTGCCTCAATGTCAAGCTCGTAACCAGTTAGTTTGCTAGCAAGACGCACATTTTGACCGCCTCGGCCAATTGCAATTGAAAGCTGTTCTTGCCCTACAGCAACCTTGGCTCGTTTTGCATTCTCGTCGATAGTAATACTGCTGATTTCAGCAGGACTCAAAGCATTACGAATAAACTCTTCGGGGTTATCACTATAGGTAATAATGTCGATTTTTTCTTGATCGCCAATTTCGTTCATTACTGATTGCACACGAGTACCATGGCCACCAACAAAGGTGCCAACCGGGTCAACACCAGGAACGGTTGAATGAACGGCTATTTTTGTGCGTTTACCGGCCTCGCGAGCGAGTGCTTTAATTTCAACGGCGCCATTAGCCATTTCAGGCACCTCTTGACGAAAGAGGTATTCAATAAAGGCTTCGCTGGCGCGGCTTAAAATAAGTTGTGGGCCTCGTGTGCTACGCTCAACCTCTTTAATAAGCACTTTAATGCGGCTACCAATACCGTAGTATTCACCTGGAATTTGCTCGCTGGCGGGCATAATGCCCGACCCTTTGCCAAGCTCAACACGAACCAGGCGCGGTTCAACCCGCTGTATGGTGCCGTTCACGACGGTGCCCACTTTGTCTTCGAACTCGCTTAAGACAACTTCGCGCTCAGCTTCACGTAAGCGCTGCAACACTACCTGTTTGGCAGTTTGGGCAGCAACGCGACCAAAGTTGGTTGGTGTTTCGGTGAGCTCAACGGTGCCACCAATTTCAGCCTTGGCATCAAGTTTTTTGGCATCTGCAAGTGAAATTTGTGTTGAGTCGTTCTCAACTTCATCAACCACCTCTTTAGTGATGTAGATTGTGACTGTACCGCTACTGGCATGCATCACTGCGCGAACTTCTTGCTCACGATCACCATGATCACGACGCCAGGCGGCCGCAATGGCTTGCTCTAAAATTTCGTGCACCATTTCTTCTGGGAGGTTTTTTTCTTCAGCAATGGTGCGGATCGCCAATGCTAGTTGCTTTAAATCGATTGAGTCAAACACGTTATTCCTTTCTTATTTCTGGCCTTTTATGAAAAAATCCGACCTTCCGGCCGGCTTACTGATCCTTAGAATAGCACACAATGTACTATGGAGCAAGTTTAAGTAGCTGGTTTTTTGGCATAGACCCCAACAGAGATGGGCTGCATTGTCATAGAGTGGCTTTTGAATGAACGTGAAGGGTCAAATAGAAAATCGGGGTACTTAGGCTCCCATACAGGCATGAGAGTGGTGTCGGCAAACCCAGCACTAGTCAGTTCTTCAGACAGCATCTGCTTAAAAGCTGCGATCCGTGACTGATTATAATCAGAAGTGAATGCTTTGTCTTGAAAGTTAATTCGCGGCGGCACTTCACGCATAAGCAAGTGACCACCGCCTTGCATGACCCTAAATATTTCACTTAGTAACCGACGCGTATTGGCGCGTTCCTGCTCTTCTACCAGTGCCACTTCGCCGCCAGTACCCCGTAACATATGAATGAGCAGGTTTGTTTGCGCAATTCGTATCGTAGCGTTTTGAAAAGGAATGTATAGGCCATCCCCAATTAGGAGCTCATTCGGGCGCCTTTTTGGATCGCTTGCATTTGTATCAATGATATACGCCTGGTCTGAGCCATAGACATCACTTGCCAATGCTTTAAAAGCTTGCGACGAAAGACTAGTGTAGGAACCAATGAGTAACACACTGTTCGCTGCTGCATTGACCGCCTCTTGGCTCACAAACCGTTCGTATAGCTGCTGATAAAAGGGCCAGCTATAAAGCACGTTATTAAAGCCTTTTATTCTTGGTTCGGTAAAGATCTGCCGTACAATAGCAGCTGCAACACCTTTTTCAACTTTTTCAGTATCAGCTTCATAGATGGCACCAATTGTATGAGTATCTTCTAGACTATCGTTTATATAGTCAACAAGTTGCTTGGTTTCGACAAGGAAGCTTTCGGGCGTGGCAATTTCACCAGTAAGCACATAATGCGCCAAAACCAAAGAACCGCGGCTTCGGTCTTTTACTCCGAAGACGCGCTCGGCTAGTGATTGTTGTGGGGAGGCTCTTTCAGACATATATTAACCTGAATCCCGAAACTAAAAAGTAACGCCGCACCTCTGTATACTGTTTGGTGACAAAACTAAACAGGAAAACAAACATGCAAGCGTTACACAGAGAGCATATCGTAGATATGTTTGTTTGGGTAGATGACAGTCT
>DASUVM010000001.1:0-16296 GCA_036378955.1 Saccharimonadales bacterium (SeqCode) | reverse complement strand
AATGCGTCTTTGACTACCTCAAGGAACACTTGCTCCTGGTCACTTCGTTCCCAAGGAGTGTGAACGGCTACGCCGTTCACTATATACGGACACTGCTGGCGTACCAGTTACTTAAGGGGTGAGGGGTTTCGGGATTCAGGTTAAAAAATAATTGATATTGTACAAAACTAAAATGCTAGCTATAGTACAAATGCCAAAACGGTCTCAGCAGTAGTTCGATTAACGAGTAGATTGGTGCTATGAATGGCTGGTTTGGGTCCTATGGTTGTGGTGGGCGTTATGGCAACGGCTTTGGTGGTGCTTGCCACGCTGGTAGCCTTGGCGGTGCCATTTTCGGTTTCGCCCTTTGCCTGGTTTTGCTCCCCGGTGAGCTCCACTGAAGAAGGCGCAATAAGGGCTGGTGCAAAGGCACGATACAAGCAGTGGGGTACGACTGTCATTATTATGTTGCTGATAAGTCTAGGCTTTGTCTGCGTTCTACTGATCGCTAGGGAGCTCCAAAACGACAGAAGCGTAAGCTTTCCCCTGCTTGTTGCACCTATCATAGTGACGCTGCTTGCTGCTGTCAGGATGCACGCAAGGCAATGGCGTTGGGGTCTGGCCCTTGCTGTTGCTGGCGTCAGCTGCGCCTGGCTAGTGTTTCCGGGGTGGCTGACGGTAGATGTAATGCTGGCTGTGATGATTGTCGCTCTTGTGGCGATCGTTCAGCTCCATCTTTCTTTTTGGTGGTCGACAATGATGCTGATCTCATTGAGCCTGGTTGGGCTGGTGCAAAGTGTTATCATTGGCAACGATTCACTCCGACTTAAAGATGTCAGCGATGGCACAACGCAGATGCTGATTCTTCCGTCAACCCTAGACTGGTCGGCTCAGCCTCTTGAGCTATATAGTGCGTTTGATGTTTTTCTGCCGGCGTTCATCGTTGTTATTGCTGGCAGAATTGCCCAGGCGGCAGCCAAGCCCGACCTGTATTGGGCCGCCATTGCCGCGTTTATGGCGGGCAATGGTTTGTGGATAGCAGTAAAGCTGACTACAGGGTTGACCGTGCCGGCCTTCGTGTGCACCGTGCCCTGTATTGCACTAATAGTGTGGGCTGTGGCGCGCCGGTTCGGCTTGCAAGCTGAACTAAGCAAGCCAGTTGCAAGGCTCTGATCGAATATCAGTTGTCGTTTTGGTGGTGCGAGAGTGGGCTTTTTTACGCTCTCGCACTATCTTTTTTGTGTACTCATCACTTCTAAAGCCCAATAATCTTGTAGGTAAATAGGGCTATTCCACGAATGATAGATAACGCTTCAGTGCCTCGAGCCGCTGCTCGTGCATGGCCCGATATGCTCCTTGCTTAAGTTTTATAAGTGAGCGGCCCTTTTGCTCTTCGAGAAGTTTGCCCAGCGACCACACAACGTCAAAAAGGTAGTTTTTCAGTAGATAGGTGTTGATTCTAGCCAGAATATCATTGCGGCCAGATACACGAAGATAGGCGTCAAGAAAAGTGTCTCGCCAAGCCTCAGAGGCATGATTAACCGCGAAGATGTAGGCAACATCGTCTGCTGGGTCACCAAACCGCGCATCATCCCAATCTATGAGGCACAGGTGATTTTTGGCCCACAACAGGTTGTAGATGTTAAGGTCTCCATGGCAGAGGCTAAATTCGGTCTGGTTCCAAGAGGCGTCGCTAGAGGTGAGCTGTTGCCCAAGTAGTTCTCGTGCCAGTGAGACGGTTTTGTCGTCGTGAGCGATCTTTTTCGCTCTGTGATAGGGCTTATCATTACCCTCGCGAATTGTTAACAGTGCATAATTGCGGTAGGTGCCGGTGGTATGTGGCCGGGCTGCGCCACCCGAACTATACTGGCTGTTTTTTATGGAATGGACTCTAGCGAGCTGCTCCGCCAAGGTGATAATGTGGGCTTTTGTAAACTTATCAAAGGGCATATGCCTTCCCGCCATAAATTTTGTAATGAGAACGGCTCCCAAAGGAGATGTAGCTGTGTGGTAGACGACCCCCGGGGCAATACCAGGGCTTAGCTTTGCTAGATACCATGCTTCATCCATAAGTGAGTGTTGGTTGTGGCTTGTCGCCGGCAAGCGCAAGACCACCTTCCGGGTATGGGCGCCATCAGAAATAGTTAGCTTGAAATTCAGATGGTGCAGGCCCCCTTCTAGCTTTGTGCAGCGTAGCATTTTATAAGCACCTAAACCAAACACGGTTGGTGGCAGTGAACGCACATAGGCTTTGATCTTTTCTTCGGTCATAACGTAGTAACTATTGTACACGGCATTTTGTGCACGATGTAGCAGAGAGCTAAACGGGTACCATCGATAAATATTCTGTAATGAGCCTGAAAGCACATCAAAAGTTAGCTACACATCTGTTAAAATAGTATAATAAATTTTATGATCACAATCCGAAAAGCTGGCTTAGCGGTTATTAAAGACAAAAAGGTTATGTTGGCGCGTTCAAAAAAGAATGCAGAGGTTTTTTATATGCTAGGCGGCAAATACGAGCCAGGAGAAACAGACGAAGAGTGCCTGAAGCGTGAGGTTGCTGAAGAGGTTGGTTGCACTATTAAGCCCGGTAGCTTGCGATTTTTGCATGAGTTTGAAGCGCCAGCACACGGCGACACCCCTCGTTATTTGATTGAGCGTGTATATATTGGGGAATTAATTGGTGAACCGACACCACAGAGTGAAATTGCCGAAATACGTTATTTTGATTCTACTGTTTAAGAGCAACACCTTACTCCGATATCTGAAAAGATTTTTGCCTGGTTAGAAAAATACAAGTATATTGTATAAACAGCACTGTTTAATGCTATAGTACAAATGCCAAAACGGTTTGGGCGAGTACATTTTCGGCGTAGATTCAAGAGATTGGATTTCGACATGCCTTTGCTGGCAGGGGCCAGGCTTCTTGTGGCACAGAGTGCGATTAGATGAATTTTTACACTTACTGATACACTAAAGGCAGAGTGGCACCAGCTGAAGAAAAAATCCAACCCGAAGGGCTTAAAAAAGGCACGCTTTCGCGTTTATCGTTGGCGTTTATATTATTTTTGCTACCGGTGTTACTGTTTGCAAAGTTGGCTACTATTGTGCGTGAACAAGAGCGGCTTTGGCTCGATATTGGTGTATTAATGCTGGTAAAAAGCTTGGCTTCGTCGGCGCTGACCAACTTTTTTATATTCGTAACAACCATTGGCGATGCTTTATTGATAGCACCCCTTACGGCTACGGCGGGTCTTTATTTGGCCTACATAAAGCACCGCAGGCAGGCTACGCTAGTGTTTTTTGGTATTGGCGGAGCGGCGGTTATCAATTTGTTTTTAAAATCAATATTTCAGCGCCCAAGGCCAGATTTGTGGCAGCACCTGGTTGAAGAAACCGGCTATTCTTTTCCGAGTGGGCACGCCATGACATCGAGTGCAGTTGCATTTGTACTCGTTTTGTTATGCTGGCATACACGTTGGCGCTGGTGGGTGGTGGCAGGAGCAACGGTATATATGATTTCGGTGGGTGTTTCTCGGCTCTATTTAGGTGTACACTACCCAAGCGATATTGTAGGCGGCTGGTGCATTAGCATAGCGTGGGTGTGGGTAGTAAAACAGGTGATAGATACATTCGGTTCTCCTGCCAAGACTCTCATGAAATCGCTTATGGGTAAGCAGGTGAGGTAAATATCTAATTGTCGTTGCCCAACGGATACACCGCTCCGTTTTGCAGCCGCGGGTGTTTATATATATCAATTGGCTGGTCGCCCTTTGCTATTACTTGCAGCATGCGGCCGACACCATTGTGGCACACAACCACGATAGTTTTTTCGGGGCGGTGTTCAATAATTGCCAGCGCGGCTTTAACGCGTTTGTAAAACTCTGCTATTGGCTCAATGCCGGCCACGCTTTCGGCACCTTCAACATTGCCGTTGCCGTATGGTGTTTCGTCGTAGCTTTTGCCTTCGAGCTCGCCAAGGTGTCGTTCTTCAAGGTTATCTAAGATTAGAATTTTCTTTTGAGGGTAATGCAAATAAGTGGCAATAATCTCTGCTGTCTGCCGAGCTCGCTTCATGGGCGAACTGACGACAAGATCAATAGCCAGTGTGCGCTGAAGAGCCATGCCAGCACGAGCGGCTTGTTCGCGGCCAAACAGAGAAAGCGGGCTATCTTGATGGCCGGCAACAATTCTGTTGGCGTTTGCCTGGCTTTGTCCGTGCCGCATAACATATATCATATTCTTCACATTGTAAGCTAAAATGAACTAGAAATGACAGAGGTTGATTTATTACCGGCAGGAGTCTATGTGCTGGCGGTTTCGGGCGGAATTGATTCGGTGGTATTGCTTGACATGCTTGCGAAACAGCCGCAACTTGAGCTCATTGTAGCGCACGTCAACCATGGCATCAGGCCTGATTCTGGTGAAGATGCCGTATTTGTGCAGCAGTTAGCCAAAAAATACGGCTGCCGCTATGAGGCAACAAGCCTGCAACTGGGGGCAAGTGCGAGCGAAGAGCAAGCTCGCGAGGCACGCTATGCCTTTTTAAAAAAAGTACAACGGCGACATGCCGCCAAAGCTATTATTACCGCCCATCATGCCGATGATGTAGTTGAAACGATACTCATTAACCTTATTCGCGGCACTGGTTGGCGAGGGCTCTGCTCTTTGCGATCAGAGGGCGGGCTGGTGCGCCCGCTCTTAAACGTATATAAACAAGAAATTGCTGCCTATGCCAAAAAGCATCGCCTTGGGTGGCGTGAAGACAGCACGAACCAATCAAACCATTATTTACGTAATTATATTCGTTTGCAGCTGTTGCCAAAGCTGCTTTTGAGCGACCCAAGGCTGAAGGCAAAACTACATAATTTATGGCAACAGCAATGCATGCTTCGGGGCAAGATAGAGGCAGAGATAGAAGGCTTATACCAGCATATAGCCGATAGAACTGGCTTAAAAAGAGCTGCATTTGAGCAACTTGAACCGGCCATTGCCGACGAAATATTACGGCATTACTTATTAAAACAAGGTGTGCGCCAAACAATACCCCAGCGGCGCAGGGCGTTGCAATTTGCCCACACAGCCTTGAATACAAAAAAGTTCTCACTCAACAGTGAAACATTCTTGCAACTTAGACGAGACCATATTGTTGTCGTGAAAGTTAAAAACTGATACGATTATGGGAGCTACTTAAGATGTTGACAAAGAGGTATTGATATTTATGGCAGTAAAACGCCCACAAAATAACCGCATGACGAATCTCACCAAGAATTTGATTTTTTGGGCACTTATTATAACTGTTGGCCTTGTTATTTGGGCAACCTATCAGGGGCCGGTGCCAAAAGACGTGGCGCTGAGTGGGGTGGTTGAGCGCGCCAATAGCGGAAAAATTAAGAAAATTGAGCAAACCGGTGATCAGCTGCTCATTACCCTCCCCGGCGAAGACAAAGCGACTGAAAAAACGGTTATGCCCCCAAGCACTAATGTTAAAGACATTGGTATTGACCTGAAAAAAGTTGAATTTAGCGCCAAGCAGCCAGCTGATAATTCGCTGCTCTTTAATTTGCTCAGTATTGGGCTCGGCACATTGGTAATTGGAGCCATCTTCTTCTTTATTTTACGGCAGGCCCAGGGCCAAAATAACCAAGCATTGGGTTTTGGCAAGAGTAAAGCCCGGCTGTATGGCAACGAGAAAAAAAAGGTGGTGTTCAACGATATCGCTGGCAATGATAATGCCAAGCAAGATCTTACAGAGGTTGTTGATTTTTTAAAGCACCCAAAGAAGTTCAAAGAAGTTGGTGCTAAGATTCCAAAAGGAGTGCTGCTGGTGGGGTCACCGGGCACCGGTAAGACACTGCTATCGCGGGCGGTTGCCGGTGAGGCTGGCGTGCCATTCTTTAGCATTTCTGGTTCAGAATTTGTTGAAATGTTTGTTGGTGTCGGTGCCAGCCGCGTGCGCGATCTGTTTGCTAAGGCTAAAAAGAATGCTCCATGCATTATCTTTATCGATGAAATTGATGCCGTTGGGCGTCGCCGTGGCTCTGGTATGGGCGGTGGCCATGATGAACGTGAGCAAACTTTAAACCAAATTCTGGTTGAAATGGATGGCTTTGAACAAGACACGAACGTGATTGTGCTTGCCGCCACCAACCGTTCAGATGTGCTCGACCCAGCCTTGCTACGCCCGGGCCGTTTTGACCGCCGAGTCGTTATTAATCTGCCTGAGCGAAAAGACCGTGAAGAAATCTTAAAGCTTCATTTTAAAGACAAGCCAATTGATAGCGGTGTCAACCTTGATGCTTTGGCTGCTAAAACTGCTGGCTCGAGCGGCGCCGACCTAGCTAATATTGCCAACGAGGCCGCTATCATTGCTGCCCGGCATAATCGTAAAACAATCACCAACGACGACGTCACCTCTGCATTTGAAAAAATCGCAATTGGCCCTGAGCGCAAAACCAAGGTGATGAGTGAAAAAGAAAAACGGCTCACTGCCTATCACGAAGCTGGCCACGCTGTGGTTGGTCATGTGCTGCCAGATAACGACCCAGTGCATAAAGTAACCATTATACCCCGCGGTGGCACTGGTGGTGTTACCTGGTTCTTGCCGCCTGAAGACAAAAGCTATACCTCGATTGTTCAGTTCAAAGACTCTTTGGCCAGTGCTTTGGGTGGGCGAGTAGCCGAAAAGCTTATTTTTGGTGACGACCATATCACAACCGGTGCTGGCAGTGATCTTCGTAAGGCAACAGAGATTGCCCGCGACATGGTGATCGAACAAGGCATGGGCAAAAAGCTTCGTGACCAAGTGTTCCACGAAGACAACGCGGGCATGATGTTCGACCGTATGGTACACGAACGCCCATATAGTGACGAAACCGCTCGCACCATTGATGAAGAGGTGGCTGCCTTGATCACTGAAGCAGCCAATCGCGCTGAAATAGTGTTGAAAGCAAATCTGAAACCTCTAGATACACTTGCAGACGATCTACTTGAAAAAGAAACCATAGAAGGTGATAAGGCCCAAGAGCTTCTCGACGAAGCAGGTGCAAAAATGCCTGCCGCCGCAAAGCTCTACTAACACTCGCTACTAAGTTTTACTTTCAAAACGCTCTTAGTGTCTGCTACTATTGGGAGTGAAATATAGCGTTAGTTACGGGGACAAACATGAAAAAAATTATACTTATGCTTGCGGTAATGATCTGTTTTGGCAACGCCTTGCCAGCCCAGGCTGAAGCCGGGGGCTCATTTAACGAGCAATCGTATAATAAAGTAACAATGCTTTCAGGGGCTATCGAGGCCTTCCGAAAAGTATCGGCTGAAGGTGAGCTTTCAACCCTTGCCACAAAGGTAGCAGCAATTCAAGCAAAGGCGGCCGATTTAGCCCATTATAATACCGCCGCCGAAGCCCAAAACGATAGCGGCTACAGCGCGGCTGCCCAGGCACTCAAAACAGCAGCGACAAAGCTCGAAGCGGTGAGCAAAAAAATGGCCGAAGCCGCTAAGGCTGATGACGATATGCTCTTTGTGAGCTATCAAAAAGAATATAACAGTTCGGTTAATGAATTTAACAACGCCATTAAAACCTATGCCACCGCAACCGAAAAGGCAACCGAACGAATCCGTTTTGAGCAGATGGTGGTGATTGGCCTGGCGGTGCTAGCGGGCATTGTTACGGTTGCCTTTTGGTTTTGGGCATCAGCCGGCGACGAGCGGCATAAGGCTCGTGCTTGGCCTCGAAAATTAGTGGCAATTGCCTCACTATTGCCGTTTGTGGGTGCTTTAGCGGCAGTTGCACTTTATTTGTTTGGTATAGTCACCGGGGGTTTTATGTTGTGGCTCCCGGCTATTATCGGGGCGTTCGTGCTTATTGTTGTTTGGGTCATCTATTTCATTCGTCGTCGCCAGTTTACGAAATTTGGTAAATGAATGGTGCCAGTGCACTTCTTTTTAGGAGGTGTGCGGGCTATAATGAAGTGAACAAGCTTTTCTAAAAGCCAATAATGTATTCATGACAAAGGCGCAACAACTTCTTCAAAAAGCAAACCAACGATTCAGTGTTGGGCTGGCGGCTACTCTGCTGGCAAGCTCAACTTTAATTGCGGCGGTGCTTGGTTTTTACCGCGATAAGCTGTTAATTCGTAACTTTTTAGACGACCTGCCCGGTTATCTCGATGCGTACCAGGCTGCGTTTAAAATTCCAGATTTTATGTATTTCGTGCTGGTCTCGGGTGCCTTGAGCGTGACATTTATTCCAGTTTTTAATGCTCGCATGTCAACTGGCAATAAAAAATCAGCCTGGGAGCTAAGCTCGAGCTTGTTTAATTTGCTCGCGGTTGTCACTATGGTGGTGTCAGTTCTAATTATCATCTTTGCTGACCCGCTGATTCGCTATGTTGTGGCACCCGGCATTTCCGAGCCAGATCTAGCCATTGCCATGATGCGCATTATTGCCGTTAACCCGTTCTTGTTTGCGCTCTCGAGTATGCTCTCAAGTATGCAACAGGCAACGGGGCGGTTCTTCTTTTTCACCTTGGCGCCTATCGTCTATAACATCGGTATTATCATTGGCATTCTCACCAGCCAAACCGAGCTTTCGCTATTTGGCGTTACCATCTGGGAAGGTGGTATTATGAACGTTGCCTACGGGGTGGTGCTTGGTTCGGTTTTGCAGCTGATTGTGAGTAGTTTTGGCATGATAGGCATGAAGTTTGATTACCGCCCGTTGATATTTTGGCGTAACAAAGGCTTTCAAGAGGTGCAGCGCCTGCTGCCGCCGCGTTCGTTTGCACAGGGTATCGATTATTTTTTGTCGTTTGTTGAAACTAATATCGCTTCGCGAATGGGGCCGGGGGTACTTTCGCGTTATCAATATGCGCTCACTCTGCACTTAATGCCAATCAATCTTATAGGTGTTGCTATTTCAACTGCCGTGTTTCCGCAAATGTCAGAGCGGCTTGAGGCGGGCCGGATGGATTTATTCCGTAAAGAACTGCAAGCCGTGCTAAGGGTGATTATTTGGTTGGCGCTGCCTGTGTCGTTATTTATTTTTCTGTGCCGGGGGTATATCGTTGGTATTTTAAAAGACGGCGGCGACAACACAATCGCCACTATTCTTGGTTTTTTGGTAATTGCTATTTTGTTCCGTTCAATCTATCATATTGCGTCGCGTGCCTTTTATGCCCAGCATGATACTAAAACGCCGCTTTACACAACAATGGTGGCAATTGCGCTTAATATCATACTTGCTGTTGCGTTCTTTCAAGCGGGTTATGGGCCGGTTGGGCTGGCGCTGGCACAATCGATTGTGGCGGTGGTTGAAGTGATACTACTTTTCTTTATTATGCAAACTCGGCTTAACAATCTGCTGAATACGGTATTTTGGCGGGCAATTGTCAAGATGCTTTCGGCTACTGGGTTGATGGCAATAGTTACCTATCTAATGGTGGCGATTGTGCCGTATACCTCAAACGACAGAACCTTTTTTGCGGTCTTGCTAAAAATAGTAATTATTGCAATTGTCAGCTTTACCAGTTACATTATGTTCAGTCATATGTTCCGCTTAAGCGAGCCGCAGCCTATTATTGCCAAATTTAAAAAGGTGATTTTTCGCTCGTATCCGACCTTAGGTGGCCGGAGGCCTGAGTGAATCAAAGCTTAAGACTTTTTATGGCTGGCAGCGAGTTGTAGTATGATCTCTTCACATATTCGTAATTTTTGTATTATCGCTCATATCGATCACGGCAAGAGCACGCTGGCTGATCGCCTATTAGAGTTGACCGGCACGGTCAAGGCGCGTGATATGAAGGCGCAGTTGCTTGATTCGATGGAGCTCGAGCGCGAAAAGGGTATTACGATTAAATTGGCGCCGGTGCGAATGAGTTACACTTACCGTTCAAAACCCCCAACCGCTGATTCTCGGCCACAGGTGCTTTCGCGCCATGAAAAAACCACCCCCGTCTCTCGGGAGGCTGCGGAACTCGCTTCGCTCAGACAGTCCTCGCCTCGCCGGGAACCAGAAGTGATTTTTTCTGGGAGCGGCACATGGCCCGAAAATCAGCAGTCGGGGGTTTCAGCTGGTGCGGAATTGACATATCAGCTTAATCTCATCGACACCCCCGGTCATGTTGATTTTAGCTATGAAGTGAGCCGCTCGCTTGAGGCCTGCGAGGGTGCAATTTTAGTGGTTGATGCTAGCCAGGGTATTCAGGCGCAAACGTTAGCGAATGTTTACCTGGCGATGGCGGCTGAACTTACCATTATTCCGGTGCTGAATAAGATTGATTTGCCGGCGGCTGACGTTGAGCGGGTGTCGGGCGAGGTGGTGAGTTTGCTTGGCTGCAAGCCTGAAGATATTCTGCAAATCAGTGCAAAAACTGGCCTGAATATTGAAAAGGTGCTCGAAGCGGTGATTGAAAAGGTGCCGCCGCCCAAGGGCGAGCCCGAGGCACCCACACGGGCACTTATTTTTGACAGCTACTATGATGATTATCGCGGTGTTATTCTATATATTCGGGTTGTCGATGGTGCAATTAATAAAAATGCCGGCATTAAAATGCTGGCCACCGGTGCTGAAGGCCTAGCCCTTGAAGTTGGTGCGCTCAGCCCGAAAATGACACCAGCTGCCACACTTTCAACTGGTGAGATTGGCTATATTGTCACCAACCTTAAATCAACGCGCGAGGCAAAGGTGGGCGACACGGTGACACTGGCACAGATGAGCCCTCGCGCATTGCCAGGCTATCAAGAGGTGAAACCATTCGTATACGCCGGTTTCTTTCCCGAAAGCAATGAGTTCTACCAAGAGCTCAAAGACGCGGTTGAAAAGCTGAGCCTGAGCGATTCAGCTTTGCAGTTTATGCCTGAAAACTCGCCGGTGCTTGGTTTTGGGGTGCGCATTGGCTTTTTGGGGTTGCTGCATATGGACATCGTGCGCGAACGGCTTGAGCGTGAATATAACTTGCACCTCATTACCACTAACCCGAGCACTGATTACCAAATAACTATGCAAAGCGGTGAAGAACTCGAAATTCGCAGTGCCGCCGACCTGCCCGACCCGGCAAAAATTCGTGAAATTCGCGAGCCGTGGATCAAAGGCGAAATTGTGGTGCCAAAAGAATATGTTGGTAGTGTAGTGCAGCTTGTTGTGAATCGCCGTGGTATACAAAAAAACATTAGCTATGTCGATGCGCAGCTGGCACTGGTGAGTTTTGACGCACCTCTGGCGAATATGCTAACCAACTTTTACGATCAGCTCAAAAGTGCCACCAGTGGCTACGGTAGCTTCAATTATGAATTAGCCGATTATCGTGCTGAAGATTTAGTGCGGCTTGATTTTTACGTTGCGAGCGAAAAAATCGATGCACTGAGCCTGATGGTGCATCGCAGCGAAGCACAGCGGGTGGGGCGCGAAACCGTTGAAAAGCTAAAAAATATAATTCCGCGGCAGCAGTTTGCCGTGGCGCTGCAGGCAGCGATTGGCGGCAAGTTCATTGCCCGCGAAGACATTAGCGCCTTTCGAAAAGATGTCACAACCGGCCTTTATGGCGGTGACGTCTCTCGCAAAAAGAAGGTTCTTGCCAAGCAGGCCAAGGGTAAAAAGCGCCTCAAGCGCTTCGGCAAAGTCGATATCCCGGCCGACGCCTTCGCTGTGCTTTTGAAGAAGTAGAGATATCATACAAGTAAATTAACGCTTGCGTAAAGCTTCAGGGCTATGGTATATTAACGACAAGAAGACGAGCAGTCATGCTCTTCTTTTTTTATTTACACTTTATAGGAGGAATATGGAAAACACTAGTAAACAGTCATTTATAGATTGTGAACATGAGTGGACGGCCATAGATGCAATAAATCCATTCGTTAAGGCTATGTGCCTTCGTTGTCAATGTCAAAGAGTCGAGATAGCTGGCAAGATTAAAATCGTGTCACCAGGTAATAATACTGGCGACATTTTACTCACTGACGGGGAGTCGCAAAATGCTCAAGAGGAATGAAATTACTTCTGAGCTTGTCGGCGACGAAGCATAACTTTCGCAACCCATATAGCGGCAGCAATCACTAGCGCCAAGCCAAATGCAACCGGAATAATAATATTGTAGCCGGTGCCGGCTAGGCCATCGGTGCCGCTGGCGGCAACGCACTGTTGCCCATAGGCACTAGCACCATAAGCGCCACAGTTGTAATCTGCCAATAAAGTGAGAACGAAATTTTGTATCATGTTGCTTGCCTTTTAAACAAAACCACTATACCATGAAGTATATAGCACATAGAGTGAGGGAACAAGTAGTATGCCAACGCAGTTTGCAGATTTATTAGGGCTTGGGACACCAGAATTAATCATAATTTTAGTGATTCTGGTTTTGTTGTTTGGCGCCACAAAATTGCCACAGCTTTCACGCAGCATCGGTTCATCAATGAAAGAACTCCGTAAGGGTATGCAAGATGATGATGGCGCAAAAGGTAAAGCAACAAAAGCCAAGACCAGCAAAGAATCTTAACCACACAAAACCGGCTCAGCTCGCAGCTTTCTCTGATCATATCAAAGAGCTACGTCGCCGAGTCTTGTGGGTGGCACTTGTATTTTTGGTAACTTCTGGGGTTGCCTATAATTTTCATGACCAGTTGGTGCAGTTGGTTATGCAGCCGCTCAATGGCCAAAAGCTCATTTATTTAACACCGGGCGGTGGTTTTAGCTTTATTTTTCAAATAACGCTCTATGCGGGCATTATTGCGTCGGCACCCATGATGAGCTACCAGCTGTATGCCTTTGTGCGACCGGCGCTACCCTTATACGCCCGGCGCTCGGCAACCAAAGTTGTCAGTTTTGCCGTTATTTTGATGCTTGCCGGCGTGGGATATGGGTATTTCTTGGCTGTTCCGGCGGCGCTTCACTTTCTTTCAACGTTTGCTGGCAGCGAAGTGTTGCCTAGCTTAACGGCCGATTCATACCTCAACTTCTTCTTAAGTTATGTTGCTGGCCTGGGGCTCTTGTTTCAGCTGCCACTTTTGCTCATTTTTTGGCATTGGATCAAACCCATGAAGCCCGGTGGTCTCTTAAAGAGCGAGCGGTTTATTATTTTATTTGCTTTTATAGCGGCGGCGCTTATTACGCCAACCCCCGATGTAGTTAACCAGGCGATGATTGCCGTGCCGCTTATCGCCATTTATCAAATTGGTGTTGTAGCGGTGTTGGTTATGATAAGCCGCGCAAAACGAAAGCAAAAAATCAAAGCGCAACCCGTAGCGAAGGTCGCTCCAGCCACCGCTCAAGAGGTAAAAGAGCTGCTGCAGGCAAAGCAGCCCCAAAAAGCATTACAGCCGATGGCGCCAGCTACAGAGCAGCCTCGCCCTATGAGAACGGTTGATGGATTTATGGCTCGTCAGTCTCAAACACCGCCAGAGTCAGCACAATCTGAAAAGCGAGGAGCGCTTCGCGTACCCGAACGGCCGCCTCAAGCAGCACCGCTTATGCGTCAGCGCCCAGTTTTTCGTATTGACGGCATGTCACCTATGTAGTTGGTCGCTGAAGCTTGACACCATATAACGCTAGTGATTATTATATACATAAGCTCTTGCATAACTTATAAACAACAGGAACAAACATGAAACCAGACGTCAACAAACTGCTTCAGAAACGAATGGATAGAAAAGATTTCTTAAAACACCTCGGCATAGGGTTTGCGGCAATTACCGGTGTTGCCACGGTGCTCAAGGCAGTGACTTCTATGACAAACAGCGGCACTGACGCTAAGGCATATGGTGCAAGCGTCTATGGCGGCGCACCGCACACAGGCTCAAACCAGAAAACTTCTTAATAATAACTTTCGTATTACTCATTTTTATTCTATAATTCAAGAAAATAATGAGTGTTCTCTTGAGCTTGCATGAATCATTTAAAACATATTGATGAATTTAGGTCGTTATTAACCCACTATCGCATGTCACCCGAGGCCGAGAAGGTATTAGCCGGTGTGCGGTTGGTGCTTTTGTTGGCCCCTAGCTCGGGCGGGCGCAATACTATTATTCGCGAACTAGTAAAAACTGGGAAATATCATTTCATTATTTCAGACACAACTCGAAGAAAGCGGGTGAATGACGGCGTGCTCGAGCAAGACGGAGTTGAATATTGGTTTCGCACTGAAGCAGAGGTGTTAGAGGATATAAAAGCCGGCCGCTACATTGAAGCCGAGGTTATTCATGGCCAACAGGTTTCAGGGGTAAACATTGCTGAACTGGAAAGAGTACAGAAAGAGCACAGAGTCGCTATTAGTGATGTTGATCTTGGCGGCGCTCACTATTTTGTTACCCATAAACCCGACACCCTTGCAATAATGGTCTTGCCACCCAGTTTTGAAGAATGGATGCGCCGCATGAAAGCCCGCGGCGAAATGACACCGGAAGAATTTAAACGCCGCCTGCAAACTGCTGAAATTATTTTCGGCCTGCCCGAGAAGCGCCATTACTTTCAGTTTGTTATTAACGACACTGTTAAGCACGCAACTCAGCAACTTGAAGCGCTTGAGCAAGGTGAAGTTAACGAAAGCCTGCAGCAAGCAGCACGGCAGTTGGTTAAAAAATTAAAGCAGCAAACAAGCGAGCTGCTAGCTACTCTTTGATGGGCTGCTTACAGATGAGCCCGAAGGTTAAACGGGTCTAGTAAAAATTCGTTTAATCCTGGCACTCTTTGACACCGAGTGCCAGATCGGCTAAAATTTAAAGCAGCATGACCGAACGACAAGCAAAAATATTAGCCGCAATTATTGAACAGTATGCTGAAGTGGCGTCGCCTGTTGGAAGTGTTACGCTGGCCAAGCTTTTTAATGTTTCAAGCGCTACAATTCGGGCTGAAATGGTGCGGCTTGAAGAATTTGGCTTTATAGCCCAGCCCTATACCAGCGCCGGCCGCGTACCAACCGACAAAGGCTATCGTTTCTATGTTAACCAACTGAATGAGCTTCGTGACGCAAGTGGGTCAAAAGAGCTTATCGATCGCAGTGCGAGGGCGATCGATGCGCGGGTGGCAACACATGTGACGCGGGCTGATCGTGCAATTCGAAGCGCGGTCGACAGTTTGGTTGACCTCACACATAACTTAGGCCTTGCAACCATTGGCGACCAGCTTTATATAAGCGGAATCGGTAATCTTTTTGGCCAACCTGAATTTGCCCACGGTGAGCATGTGCAGCAAGTTGCTCGGCTGCTCGATAACCTTGAGCCATGGCTTCGCGAAGCCGTGCCAAACCAGCCACTCAATGTGTATATAGGGCAAGAAAATCCAATTGGCAAAGCCAGCGGCTGCAGCCTTATAATTAGCCGGTTTCGTTCGCCATATTCAGACGCCAGTTATATCGGTGTGCTTGGCCCCACTAGGCAGAGTTACGCACGCGTTATGAGACTGGTGCGACATGCCGGAGCAATGTTAGAGGAGGTATTATAAACATATGTCAAAAGCAAAGAAAACTCCACAAGCAGAAAAAGAACACGAACAGCAACTCGGCGAGTTAACGCTTGATCTACAGCGCACCCGGGCAGATTTTGAAAACTACCGCAAGCGGGTCGACACCGATATTAATCGTGCAAGAGAAGCCGGTCGCCGCACGGCTATTTTAAAACTGCTGCCCGTTATTGATAATATTGAGCGCGCCACCCAGCATACACCAAAAGAGCTGGCAGACAACAAATGGGTGCAAGGTATTGAAAGCTTGGCGAAAAATCTTGAAAAATCTCTTGAAGCCTTGGGCGTTAAACGTATCGAAGCGTCGCCTGGTACACCTTTTAACCCTGAACTGCACGAGGCCATTCAGGCTGAAGACGGCGAAGGTGAAGAGGTGGTTATTGAAGAGCTGCAGGCTGGCTACATGCTTGACGGCAGCGTTATGCGCCATAGTTTAGTAAAAGTTTCTCGTTCGTAATACTAATTTAATTAACCTTATTACCACTATTTCTGTATGGCCGAAGCTAAAGAAACAATACACCCGAGGGAGCGGTTTAAGTCAACTCCCGTATTAGAAGAAGACGATGCTTCGTGGCTTCTCGGCCTTCATTCGCAGTTGCAACTGAATGAACATTGGTTTAATAGAATTAATAAGACCTGAATCCCGAAACCCCTCACCCCTTAAGTAACTGGTACGCCAGCAGTGTCCGTATATAGTGAACGGCGTAGCCGTTCACACTCCCTGGGAACGAAGTGACCAGGAGCAAGTGTTCCTTGAGGTAGTCAAAGACGCATTCAATTTTTGGTCTGGCATGGAGTAGGGTGAGTTGCCACGTGGCAAGAACTTGTTTCTTTTGTTGTGGGTGTGGTGGCGACAGAATGAA